>JACQWQ010000031.1 GCA_016209205.1 Chloroflexota bacterium | reverse complement strand
CAAAGAGGGTGCCGGGGGCGAGCTGGGCGAGATATTTGGACGTATAATCGGACATGGGTCTCCTCCTGTTGAGAATGGTTTGAGTTGGTTACTCATTCTAGCAGGAGGATCCCCTTTTGGGTTACACCCTTATACTAGGTTTTCGAGCGGAGGCGCCGACGCAGTTCGTCGGCGAAATCTCGGTTTTGCTGAGAACTTGTCCTGAGCATAGCCGCAGGATTTCTCACTCCACTGCGTTCCGTTCGAAATGACATTTGTGATGTACTGTGTCAGGTCTTTTCTAACGTCATCTACCGTGCGTTCTTGTCAACTGTAAATTTCCACCAACCACTCCACTTGCTGCAACCTGTTGCCCCGCACGCGCGCACGTGCCACACATAACTCTTGCCCGGCTTGAGCATTTTGCCCGTCGTGTATTGACTGAATGGCACGTTCGTCTTTGCCTCGACCGATTTCCCTTTGCTGGAACCCTGTCGAATTTGAATTTCGTAACGCGTCGCGCACGCGGGGTCTGCCCAATCGAGCGTGACGCGGCGATACGGAATCGTCGCGCCGTGGGGCCAGGACGCGAGGCGCGGCGCGGGACACGCTTGAGCATTCGCGTGGAGCGCGGGCGTATTGACATCTTGAAGCGCCGTGATGGTGCCGTCCACGTAATTTGTGACAAAGACGCGATTTGTTTCCAAACTCACCGCGATGCCTTGCCCGCCGTGATCCGCGTCTTGACGCCCCACCGGCAGCGTCGTCAACAACGCGCCCGTCGCGCCATCCAACACGTACACGCGGTCATTCTCTGCATCCACGACGAAAACGTGATTCGTTTTGTAATTCGACGCGACGGCGGATGCCTTGCCCGGCAGATTGATAATGTTCGTGACATTGTCGTTTATCGCATCAATAATATACAAACGCCCGTCGTGGCGATTGGTGAGATAAACGCGCGCCGCTGCGCCGTGCGCCGCCAAGCCAAACGCGCCCGCTCCGACATTGATGGGATTGCGCACGTTGTTATTGCTGTCAATCACATAGAGATTGCCTTGCCAATGCCCCGCGACATACACTTTACCGTTCGTCGAGGTCATTAACGCGGGACGGTCGTTCGGGAGTGGAATCGTCGTCAGCGCGCTGCATTGCAAATGAAACACACTCACGCTGCCCCAACTCGGATCCCCGTAATTGCCCACATACACGCGATCATTCGTCGCGGCAACGCCCCACGGCAGTTCGCCCGCGGGCGCCCAACAATTTTCTCCCGGACCCATCCACGCAAACCCGGCATAGTTGTTTGAATCGCGATTCGTAATGTGCACGCGATTGCTGCCCGCATAGAGAATCTGCTTCGGGTGCGTGCCTTGCGTGTAAAAACTCTCGCTCGCCGAAAAGGAATTTACGTCAAAGACGACGACGCGGCTGGCGTCATACATGGCGACCAAGCCCCAAAAACGATGCAGCTCGTCAATCGTCACACTCTGGGGATATGTCCCGACGGCGAATGTCGTCAAGACGTACGGCAGCGCGGACGGCGGCTGCGTCGCGGTGGCGGTCGGCGTCGGCGTGAACGTTGCGGCGAACGTTGCAGTACTCGTCGGAGTGAACGTTGTAGTACTCGGCGGTGTATCGGTCGGCGCGAACGTTGCAGTACTCGTCGGCGTCGGCGTGGCGGCATCGGGCGTGTCCTGAATCACGATGAGCGAACTCGTCGCGTATTGCGAGAGATAGACGCGATTCGTCACCGCGTTGATTTCAAGCCCCTGCCCGCCTTGGTCCTCATCGCCAATGCCGAGGTCAAGAGTTTGCAAAAGGTCGTGCGCTTGCGAGTGCGTCACGTACACCAACATGCGCCCGTTATACACAGCGGCAATAAAGACGTGGCGCGTATTCGGATGGACGGCGATGCTGTACAATCTGCCGGGCAAGTTTTTCGCCGCAAATGCCTGCATTGTATTCGGGTCCGCCGCCGCGCCGTCGGCGCTGTGATAATTGCCGTCTTCGCGTGTGCTCATGAACACGCGATGTGTGTCGGTTTCGACCGCGACATCGAGCGCGCTAAAACCGATGGTGAGCGGTTGAAACGTCTGCGTGTCCATATCTACGACATACAAATTCCCCGTATCCCAACCCATCACATACAAACGCCGCAATCCCGCGTCGTACGTCGCGAGCGCGGGGCGATCCACATTCGGCGGACTGACGAACGGAACGTGCAGCGTACTCAACAGTGCGCCATCCGCACCGCCCAACACGCTGATGGACGAGGAACCCCAATTCGCGACATACACTTGTCCGCTGACCGGATCGGCGGCAATGCCCCACGGCTGCTTGCCCACCGGATATTTGGCAATGACGTTGAGCGTGTTCGGATCAATCGCCGAGACATCGTTGGAATCGCGCTGCGTGACAAACAAACGCTGTACGGCGGAATTGAACGCGATTTGATTCGGATGAAAACCGCCGGTGTCGTGCGCGGCAAGAATGCTGTGCGTCGTTCCGTCAATGCGCACCACGCGGCTGGTGTCGTACAAGACGGTATAGATTTGATTGGCATTCGTGTCGAGGGCAATCCCTTTGGGCTGTCCGCCGAGGGGAATGGTTGCAATGACGCTGGCAACCGGAGGATCGAGCAGCGTCGCGGCGTGCGCGCCGTTCAAAATCAAAATCGCCGCGACGAGGGAAAACAGGACGATGGGTAAATAAAATTTCCGCATCGTGCGCCTCCAACCAGAATAAAGAATGGACGGGGCACGACAAATGGGGAATGGAGAGGTGGTCGTGCTCGGTACGGGACCGCTGTCATTTCGAACCACTGCTGCGAGCGAAGCGTGGCAGGCTCCGTGAGAAATCTCGGTTTTGCCGCGCGAGATGTCTCACCGTGTTCGACATGACATTGAATCCGTGATGTACCGTATCAAGCATCGCGCTGTGAGGTCAAAAATCGGTTACGGGAAGTAGGGGCGAAGCATTTGCATTCACCGCTGCGACTCGATACGCGTTCGCATCTGCAAATGTTTCGCCCCTACGCGCCGTTCTCAATAATTCGGATTTCGTCGTCGGTCAAGCCGTACAATTCATACACGAGCGCGTCAATTTGTTTGTCCGTCGCGTCAATCTGCCGTTGAAAGAGTTGTTGGTCGGTTTCGGTTTGGGCGGCGGCGCGCTGTTGGTGCAGGGACAACATGCGTTCGACAAGCGCGACCATGCGGTCATGCCGCGCCGCGTCGGCGGGATTGGTGAAATCAATGGCGCGGATGGGGAGTTGTTCGATGAAACGTTTCCCATACGACCAATAACCGCCTCGAAATGGGCTGCTAATCCGATGCAAATGCCAGTCCAGTAGACGCGAGCTCAATAATGCTTGCAAATAGAATATTGAGTGCGAATTTTTTTCTGCCCAACGGACACCATAGTAAGGTCCATTGCCTCCGCCAGTAAAGTAGATTCCTGCATTGTCATAAGCATATCTCCCGAACTTCGAAATTACTTGAACCACGAGTTTTGGTTCATCAAATAAAGTCAGGTTCTTTCGGTAAAGATAACCGTACCACTGCGGGTTATCGCCTTTGCCAGATTCGCGGCTCTTTAGAATTTTCATATTTTCTTTTAGATATGCCCATGCGTTAGGGAAAGAATCATTCATTGCCATTTTCGACATAATCTCGATTTTCCCGTTTCTAATAGCATAGGGAAAGATGAGCCAATGGCGAGACTTTGGAGTATCGAAAGTTGCAACTGTTACATCATTCAAAAAGGGTTTCAAAATACCACACTCTAATCTCCATGAAACGTTGTTTCGGTCAACCACGTTCACAAATCCTTGCTCAACATTTTCTTCCTCCAACACATAAACGCGGTCTGCGCTCGTTTGTAGTCCAACGAAGATTGAACAAACATCTCCCAATTTCGTCGGCATCTGTGCGAGACGTTCAAACAGCGCGGCATTTTCGCCAACCGTAAAACTCCACTCCGCCGCACTGACATTCGCTGCCGCGATTTCCCCTCGCGTTTGCGGTTCACCCGCGCGCCATGAATCCAAGTTTGTGACGCGAACGAAATCAAATGCTTCGTGCGCGTGTTTGTCCAAAAACAAAAGCGCAGTGTAAGTCGTCGCGCCGTCGAATACTTGTTGGTCGCCAAAGTGAACGACGTGTGCGAGATGTTTCCCGTTCGCAATATGTCGGCGCAGCGGTTCGCCGTATTTCGAGTTGAAAAACTTGTGCGGCAAGATGAAACCGAGCCGCCCGCGTTCGTTCAACAGACTCTGCCCCTTTTCAACAAACACAACATAAATGTCATTGTTGCCTGCGCTCGCCGCCGTGTATTTTTCCTTGTAGATTTCCACTTCAAGCGGCGCCCATTCCTTCATCGCCTGAATGCGAATGTACGGTGGGTTACTAATCACCGCGTCAAAGCCGCGCGCGTCCGAAACCTGTGAGGTCTCCAAAGACCTCACAGGTTTCGGGGCGTCGAACACCTGCGGAAATTCGGCGCGCCAGTCAAACGGTTTCACGCGTTTCAGTTCGTCGGCATCGGTAAAGATAAAATCTGTGCCGATGAGCGAATTGCCGCATTTGATATTGTTGGTCAGGTCGGGGAGGACGCGTTGATGAAAGAGGTCTACTTCTTGATAGAGTTCCTCGCGGCGGGTGTCCTCTAATGCTTTCAGCGAAAGGGAGAGGCGCGTCACTTCGACGGCTTGCGGGTCAATGTCTACGCCGAAAAGATTGTTGACCAAGATTTGACGTTTGAATTTGGCAGTGAGCCGCACGTGCCCGTCGTCGTCATAATACGCGGCATCGCGGTCGCGCTCGGTGAGTGGGGGCGGAGTAACCCCGCCCCCACGCGTGTAGTAATTTTCGTGCCAGCGAATGAGCGCGTCGTATGCGCCGAGCAAAAAACTGCCGCTGCCGCACGCAGGGTCGCATATTTTCAACCGGGCGACATCGGCGGGCGTTTTGCATTCTGCCAGCAGTTTGCCGACGGTGTTAGCGACAATGTAATTGACAATGTATTGTGGGGTATAGAACACCCCTCCCGCTTTGCGGACTTCGGGTTTGTCCTCGATGCGAACCTGTTTGTCGGTGGCATGGACAACGCGTCCGAGAAAACGTTCGTAAATCGTGCCGAGGATTTCGACGGGCAGAGACGCAAAGTTGTACGGCGAGTTTTCGGGCAGCCACTCCCCAATAATTTCACGCACGACTTTGTTGGACACGTTGACCGCTTCCAATTCGGGGCGCGAGGCAAAGATACTGCCGTCATAGATTTGATTCAGTTTTTGAAAAATGCCGCGCGTGGCGGTGAACCAGCCGAAATTGTTTTCCGCCAAGCCGTCGCGCTCGACGAGTTCCGCCATCTGCGCGAGATAGTCGTCCTCGATAGCGCGGTCGGACAGGACTTTGATAAAGATGAGGCGGTCAATCCATAACTGTACCGCCGCCGTGAGCACATCACCGCCGAGCGCGGGATTGTGCTTTTTCATGTCTTTGGCAAGACGCACGCGCCAGCCCGTTTTTATGTCGTCCAGCGCGGCAAGAAATGCCTTGTCTGGCGGTACGCGGTTTGCTTTGACCTTTTTGGGCGAAAGATAGCGCGTCCACAAGCCCGCGTCGCGATTGCGGCTCGCGTCGCGCACGTTATTGCGCTCGAACAATTCCCACAGTTCGTCAAAGCGCGTGACGTAATCGGGATAACGCCAATCGAGGATGCGAAAGTTGTTGATGGCTTGCGGCGTGCCTGCCAACAGCGTACAGTCGAGGACGAGAAATTCTTGAAAATCGGTGAGGATGGCAAAATCTACTTTGCGTGTGGGCGGATCGTTCTGTGTGGAATAGGCGTACGCATAGACCTGATTGAGCCAGCGCGGGTCGTGCATGTCGTACTTGACCTTCTTGGCGTCCAGGATGAGGACGCGCCGCCCATCCAGCCACAATTCGTAATCGGGACGTTTGCCGCGTTCGGTGCGCTGCAAGACAAATTCCCATTGGGCGCGTGCCAAGCCCGCGTTGTCTACCTTCCAATTCAGATAACGAAAGAGGGGACGAATAAAATCATTTTCGATTTGCGCCTCGGGGGCATGATGGAGCGCAGCTTCATTGGCGCGAAAGGTCTCGACCAGTTTTTCGATTTCGACGCGTGCTCGCGCGGGTGCATAGACGGGCATGAGAGCGGTCCTTTGTTTATGCCACTGCTAAATCTGAACGTACGGCAGGGCGATCCGCGTGCGTCGGCGCACGAAGCCAACTGCCCGGCACAGTCACCACCGCCACAGTATTCCCTAGCATGTCAAAGAATTCGACGCTGTAGCCAGTTTCCAGAGCTTGTACCTCATGCCGTTCGACAACCGTGCCAACATCTCCCGCGCGCAATTTTTCGTCGGGCAGGTCGCGTACCAGAATCACATCTTTGTAAAGCAGAAATTCCATCTTGCCTCCTTGCTCAATCAGGAAACAACGTAATCCGTCGTGGGTAGTCTGTTCCTTTGTCCACTTGCCAAATCGTTCTCACTTTCAAGGAACGCCCGCTTGGCGTCACCAGCATCGCGCTGATTTCATAGCGGGTCCCGTACATGCTCTCACGAACCACTTGAATTTGGGCATTCAGATGAAACTTGCGGATATCGTCGGCAAGTCGCTCCCAATTTTCACGGCGATAGCCGAACTCGTACAAAACATGCGCTTTGGAACCGCCGCGCTCATGCTCAACGTTCAACAAATATTCGACCAGCTTATCTTGTGCAATAATCGCGCGTTCGGCGTTGGGCAATTTCATCGTCTTGAATTATATCGCAAATCAACCATCTTTTGCGTCACTCTTTGCACAGCCGCGTCCATCATCGCGCGCCCCGCATGAAATAGAATTTCACGGCTCAAAAAAGGTAAAATGCTCTGCATTCACCCGTTCACTCCCGCTCTCCCGCTCTCCCGCTCTCTATCTCTCTATCTCTCCATCTCTCCTTCGCTCACTCGTATCTCAACACTTCCTTCACCTTCATCCGCGCCGCTACCAACGCGGGAATCAAACTCGCAATCGTCGTGAGAAGCAGAGCGAAACCTAAACTCACCAGCACCATTTGAAAAGTGAACACATAATTCAGATGAAACAACACCGCTTCCATCACACCTGCGAGAATCAGACCGAGCGGATAGCCCAGCACAATGCCAATCAGCCAGCCGCCGATGCCGAACGCGAGACCTTCGGTGAGAAATGCTTGCATCACATTCGCGTCGCTCGCGCCGATGGAACGCAGCACGCCGATTTCGCGGCGCCGTTCCAACACATTCAGCGTAATCGTATTCACAACGCCCAGCGCGCCGATGACACCGACCAAGACACTCATCGCGGCGAGCGCGATGGTGAGAATGCGCGTCTGTTCTTTTGCGCCCTTGACTTCGCGCGCCGCGCTGTCGCTGCCCATTTGATAGCGTTTGAATTTTTGTGAAATCACGTCGAGCTGCGCGTCCACGCCGTCGGAATCGTGACGCGTCAAACCCACCGCGAAAAACGTCGCCCACCCTTCGCGTCCCTGCATTTTGGCGACAATCGTTTCGGGCACAAACACTTTGCCCGCGACTTGACTGCCCAGAAAAACGGAATTGTCAATCGCAATACCGACCACGCGAAACGCGCGCGGCGCGTCACCCGTATCCACTTGAATCTCATCGCCCACGCGCACGCCGAGCGATTCCACCAAATCCGTCGAAATCACCGCGCGGTCCGCTTCGCCCGCGCGCAGCCAGCGTCCCTCCACCAACTTGGGAATATACAACGTCGTATTTGCCGGTATCCCCCACAACCGCGCTCTTGCCGCTTCTCTCTCCCGCTCTCTATCTCTCCCGCTCTCTATCTCTCCCTCTCTCCCTCTCTCGCTCTTTTTCACCACCCACACATTTTGCAGCGACCACACCTCCGCTTCCTCGACGCCCTCCACCGTCGTCAATGCCGCGCGCATATTCTCGCCGACGTATTCGCCGAACCAGAGCCACGCGTCCGCGCGATAGGTGCGAAACAAATCGTCAATCGCCCTGTCCACTGTCACACTGACTGCTTGCGCCGCGAGCGAGGTCGCGACGGCGACGCCAATGACTAACATGGTTACGAGGGCGCGCCCTTTGCGCCGCGCGAGATTGCGCACCGACATCGCGGCGAGCGGCGGCAATGCGACGATGCGCTGTACGATGCGATCCAAACGCCCCGCGCCGTACGTCGGCGTGATGCCGTACGACTCGAGCGCGCGCTTGACCGGAATGCGCGTTGCGCCGAACGCAGGGAGCGCGCCCGCGAGCAAGGTGACGCCAATCCCAACGACCACGCCCAACGCGATGCCCAACGGCGACATTTGAAAATCCACCGTGAGATTCAACAGCGTGCCCACATACAGCATCAATTGCCAACTCGCGAATGCGCCGACGAGCAAACCGAGCGCTGTGCCCACGATGCCGTACACCAGCGCGGAAAAAAGATAGACCAACATTACTTGACCGCGTGTGCCGCCCAATGCTTTGAGCGTGCCGATTTCGCTCACCTGCTCGGTCACGATTGCCGCGAGCGTATTGGCGACGAGAAAGCCGCTGGTGATGAGGCCGACCACGGAAAAGATCGAGAGGACGGCGAGCAGCGCGTCGAGTTCGCGTTTGCCGAGAAAATTTTGCGGGTCGCGGAGCGTGGGCGCGTTGCGTTGAATGTTGCGGCGGTCGAGGAGCTGCGAAACATCACGCGCGGTATCGCGCGCTTGCGCCAAATCATTGACCTTGAGCAGCAACCCATTCGCTCCCGACGCGCCGAGCAAACGAATCACATCGTTCGACGGCGCATAAAGCGTCGCGTAATCGAGCAGCGCCGCGTTCGGATAATTTGGCGTTTGCACCGCGCCGACGAGCGTAAACGTGCGATTGGGTTCCGCGCCGTTGCCGCGACAGGTGAGCGTGTCGCCGAATTGCAGCGGAATCACTGCCAGTGCAGATTGCTCAATGACGATTTCACCTTGTTTCGGAAAACGTCCCGCGCGCAAAAAAACTTGGTCCACGCGTTGGTTTTCAAAATCCGCAATGCCGTGCAGATACACATCGCGCGCGTGGGGGAACGCTGCGGCGAGCGTTCCGTACGGAACGCTCGCCGCAGCGTTCCCTTCCCCAGCGTTCCCCCCATTCCAGCGACAGCGCGTAAAGAAATCCACGCGCAGTTCTGCCGCACGTACATTGTCAATGTCGCGCACAGCGCGCGGCAGCGACGCGGGCGCGTTCCACACCCAATACGCGATGTCGTTTTGCGACGCGTTCGCGTACGCCGCCTGCTGCGCCCGCGCTAAATTCTCGCCCGTCGAAACAATCGCGACGACGCCGCCGACGCCGATGAGAATGCCCAACAGCGTCAGCACCGAACGTACGCGCCGTTTGGTGACATCCCGGTATGCTTTGCGAAAGAGAGCAGAAATCATGATGGAGAGATGGAGAGATGGAGTGAAACGTGAAACGCCAATCGTGAAACGTCAATCGTGAAACGTCAAACGACATGCGACTTGCGACTTGCGACTTGCGACTTGCGACTTGCGATTTGCGATTCGCGCTTATAATTTCAACACTATGATTCGCTATCTATTACTCAATGTCCCCGACATAGTATTGACTATAGGGGTCATCGGCGGCAGTGTTCTGTTGATGCTGTTGGCGACGCGATTGATCCGCAAGCGTTTTCCCGAACACATTCACAATGCCAACAATGAAGTCGCGGGTTTTATTTTTGCGGCAGTCGCCGTCATCTATGGCGTCATGTTGGCATTCGTCGTCATCGTGGTGTGGCAAACCCTCGAAGAAACTCACAACATCGTCGCCAACGAAGCCAATGCCGTGGTGGACCTGTACCGCTTTAGTTGGGAACTCCCTTCGCCGTACGACACTACACTGCGTAGCGCCGTCGAGAATTATACACTTGCGACCGTCAATCAAGAATGGGACGCGATGGCACGCGGGACCTCCAGTCCGGCGGTGGATGTGGCGCTGGAGGACATTTGGGGTGTCTACCGCGAGCTGCACCGCGCCAAGCTCGCGTCGCAGCTCTCGGATGGCAGTCTTTACGAGAGCATCCAAAACATCAGCAATGCGCGAAATCTCCGGCTGAACGAAAGTCGCACCGAGATCCCGCCGTTGATGTGGCTGCTGTTGTGGGGCGGCGGGATTCTCATGTTGGGCTTTACGCTCTTTTTTCGCTCGCCGAACGAGCGCGCGCATTTGACGATGGTCGCCATGCTCACAGCGGTCGTCGCCGTTGTGCTGCTTTTAATTATGGAACTCGACATTCCATTTGCCGGTTCGATCCACATCAGTTCCAAGCCGTTTGAGGATGCGCTGCAAACGATCCAACGCCTCGGCGGGAATTAAGACCTGACAGGTTTCTAAAGATTTCGCGTCACACAGACCATTCGCGATGTACAGCGCGCCCGCGATACGTATAACGCGCGTCTCAAAAACCTGTCAGGTCTTATGGCTGCGGCGTAAAACCCGGACGCGCGGGCGTCGCGTTGGGACTCGCCTGCTGCGCGTTGCGCGCCAGCAAACGCGCATACGCAATTACATCCAGAATTTGGTCTTGCGAAAGTTTGTTCCCCCAGGCGGGCATGTAACCGCGTCCATTGAGAATCACGGCGTGCAAGTATTGTTCGTCATGCAGTAACACGTGCGTCGTCAGATCGAATGGTTTCACCGGCAGCTTGACGCCCGTAGGTCCATCGCCGTATCCTTTTTCGCCGTGACACGTTGCGCAATTTTGTTCATAAATCTGCTGTCCCGACGACGCGCGCGTGGTATTCACGGGCGCGTTTTGGATAGCCGCCGTTGTCCCATTCACCGCGTCGATGAACAATCCAATGCCGAGCAAAACCGCCGCCGCGCCGGTCCCTAGCGTAACCAGACGCGCCTGCCGCGTGCGTTTGCCTCCGGCGCCGACGAGCAAAATCACCACTCCCGCGACGACCAGCACCAACGCGCCGTCGCCTTCCAAATCGCCCGTAATCAAGCCGCGCGGGCGTCCGCTGCCTTGCACAGCAGAGGTCAGCGGGGCGGCATCTCCACCGGAAACCGGCGCAACCGTCGGCGCGGGCAATGCATTCGCGGGCGCGCGGATTTCAATCTCGCTGCTGTTGAAATCGCGATACGACTGCAGCATGTAATGGCTTTCGGCGACCATTCCGAGTTGCAGCACGCGCCCGTCAGCGCCAATCCAGTACGCGTAATGAATCAATTCTTGCCCGCTCGTGGTAGGGGTAGCAAAGAGAATAATTTGCGCGGGCTGGCTGGCGATCTTGTCGGCGCGCCCCCGCTGCGTCGCCTGCGCGGTATCGGCAAAATCGAATCGCGGAAAAACAAACGGCTCGACGCGCGGCCGCTCGGTCCAATTCCCTTGCGCGTCCGGATAGTACTGCAATCCGCCAATGGCAATAGATTCGCCTTGCCCCTGAACGCGAAAGCGCGTCTTGTCGGGCGCTTGATATTCATAATCCGAGATGGCGATATTGCTTGCGCCGTCGTTCAACGCTTGGGTCGAACGCAGCGCGGTCAACGCATTCATCGCCTGCTGCGCGCGTAACAATTCTGCTTGCGCAGTCGGGTCGGGCGTCGTATCGGTTTTGGGAACGCGCGGCGCGATATAGTACGGAAATTCCACCGTCACATCGTCCACCCCTTTGCGCCGCACCCGCACTTGAATTTTCCACATCCCGTCGAGCGGCAAGTATTGTCCTTCTGCAACATACTGATTGTCTGCCCGCGCGTCGGCGTTCACGTTTTGCGCGCCCACGTCTTGATTCAGATACATGAACTGGAAAATGACGCGTTGAATATCCGACAATGCTTGATCTGCCGCGTCCGTTACGCGCGCCGTGAATATGGTCGGCGCGCCGGGATTCGGACCAATTTCCAATTGCACCTTGACGTCGGAAGAAGGATAACCTAACAAGGCAACCGGGCGCGAGGTGCGCGGCTGCGTCTCCGCCGCAGCGAATTGTTCGGGCGTCGAGCGAGGGGGGGGGGAAAGCGTCAGAATACCCGCGAGAAAAATTGCCGCCAAGCCGAGCAGCACTTCTGCGCCGACCGTGAGCCGAAAACGTGAAAACAGGCGCGCGCTTTTTTCGGGGACAGTAATAGAGCGGCGAAAACGCGGCGAAAGCCACAACAGATTCATCGCGCCGAACGCGATCATCACGAGAAACAACGCGACTTTGAGGTCGAGCGCAGAGGTGTAAACGCCGTTCCAGAGCGCGTCGAGTGAAGGCAGCGCGCCCGTGCTCAAGATGTCGAGCGCGGGGATTTGCTGCGCGGAATTGTACAAACCGGTCACGGCAATTACGACCGTCGCGCCGATAGCAATGCTGGAAAATTGCGGAATGAATTGGGCAATCCACTTGCTGCGCGCTGGCGCGCTCAACACGCGCCACACAAACGGCATCAGCCACGCAAAATAAACCAGCCCGCCCGCCCACACGGCAATGGCAACCAAGTGCAGCCAGTCCGCAAAGACAGGCAGTGAAAAATTGCCCGCGCTCGCGGCGTGACTGTTGAGCGAACGCGTAAAGAGCGCCACATTGCCGAGCACGATGAGCGCATAATCACGGTACGGCACATGAATACCGCGCGCTTCCAATCCGACCAAAACCGTACACAACACAATCAGCCCCACCCGCATCAGCCACAGCATGCCAAACCGCGTGGAAAACAAAATGTTGGTAATCGAATTGAGTGCGATTTGGTCCGTCACAAGGTTGGTCTGCAAAACGAGTTCGCTGAGATTGCCGACAAAAAAAAGAATCAACGCCAACACGGTGAGCTGTACCCAGCGCTTGTGCACGAGCTGGCGCGCCGCGTTATCGGCGTGGATGTCGTCAAGCGAAGGTACGAGGATAAAGAAACGAAAAATAAAGCCGCCGCTCAATACGAGCAGCGCGAGCAAACTGAGCCAACGCACCACTGCCGCGAACGGGGTGAGTTCGTTCGGCGCGGCGACTTGGCTGGCACCCATCGGCGCGGCGACGCTTCCGATATTGCCGACGCCGAACGCGAAAACGCCATTGGTGATATGTCCGTCTGCGGCAGACAGAACTTTCCAAATCACATTGTAGGTGCCATCGCCCGTCAGTTTAAGCGGGACAATGACAGAGTTGGGATCACCTGTGACCGGCGCGAGTTCGCGCGTATCCACGCGCTGCCCTTGCGCGTCCAAAACCTGGACCGAACTGAAATTCAATTCGAGCGGCTCGTCGAACCACAACTGGAGCTGGGATGGCGCGGAGGTTGAAATGGAATTGGGCGCAGGATTCGCGCGCACCAATTTCGCATGTGCCGAGACCGTACTGACGGTCAACAGCACCAATGTTATTATCACACCCACGCGAATTGCAAACTTCATGCCGTCATCTCACCTTTTATATCCTGTCAAAAACCTTCGCTTTGGCGCGTGCGCCAATACAATATGCCCATCACAACCAACAGTATCACGCCCAGTCCGATGAGAAAGCGCGAAATCAAATCGGTCGAGCTGTTGGACGCGACAGTATTTACCGGTGCATCCGGCGTGAGAATCACTTGCCCCGGCAAGACAACCGTCGGCGTCGGCGGCACGACCGTATTGATGCCAAACTGAACCGTGCCACTGGTTTCGACATTGTCGGTTGGGTCGGTCACACTCCATTGCACCGTATAAATTCCGGGCGACATTTTTGACGCGTCGAGCGAAACGACAATGCTGTAGCGGTCGCCTTCAAACAGGCGCACATCGTTTTTGTCCACCTGCTGACCGTTCGGCGCTGTAACCTTTAACGACGACTTGGCGGGATCGAGCGGCTGGTCAAATTGACAAACGATTTGTGACGGCGGCTGAGCCAGATTTGCGCCAATACGCGGCGCGCAAGCCACCACCGCGGCGTGAGCGAAAACGCTGTCCGCTGTGGACACAAAGATCAGCGTGAGAACGAAACAAGCGACGATTTTGTTCATGCAGCAGCTCGCGGACGCACGCGCAATCCTAGCAGAATGAGGGCAAGAATCGCAACCGTGAACACCGCCATGAACGGCGTAAACCACGCGCGATTAAACACCGGATCGTGATTTTCGACCGGCGCCGCCAAAACCAAAATCTCGTTTGCGGCAATCTCACTGCCTTGTGGATCGTACAGCACCGCTTTGAGACGACGCGGACCGGTTGGTTTGTCCATCCTCACGCGCGTCGTCAGTGTATTATGCACGATGGACTGCGGCACACCATCAATAAAAATTTGCCACGAATATCCGTCACCTACATTTGCGCCCGTAATGGCAACGGTGACCTCCAACTCGCCCAACGCGACATTGCGCCGGTCGCCGGGCTTGACGATTTGAATGGACGCCTGCGCTTGCGCGCTCACGGGCAAAACACTTGCCATCCACCCTATCGTCAATACGAACACGCACAATTTCTTCATGCACAAAATTCCTTCTGTTGATTCTGTTGGTCAATTTCCTTCTCACAAATTACGAAACCCCACGACCGCCAACACGAGCGCGCCGACAAAGAAAAATAGCGCGACCCCTTGAATCACAACGCGCCCCGCGCCGCGCGGCGCATCTTCGGGCACAAGAAAAGAATAGGCGAACACTGCAAGCAGCAAACTCAACAGCGCGAGATCAAATTCCCAATGCCCCGTCAACAATCCACCGTGCGCGGTAGGGGGGGCAAAAGAACCGAGTGGTGGAGAGTCTTGTATATACATTACGCGGCAGAGACGCGGGAGAGTAGATGCTCTCCCGCGTCGGTGTTCCCATGATGACTAGAGCGAATTCCTGATTGTTGAAAGGCAGTGGCAATGCATCCGATGAAGCGGACGCAGTTCGTCCGATGCATCAGCGCGCATTGCAGACTGCCGTCCGCCAACGCGCAGTCCAACTGCGCTCTAACATATCCCTTGCACCAATTCGGAATTCGCTCTAGCGTCGCGCGCGCCTTTCAGCCAATACGCCTGCGCCCAACATCAACGCGCCCACCAGCGCAAGCAAACCGTACCACGCGAAATTCGCGTCGTTTCCGGTTGCAGGCAGCGTGGTCGGAGCACCGGCATCCGCGGTCGGAGCCGCTGTAGGTTCAGGCGCGTTGGTCGGTTCGGGTGACTTGGTCGGTTCGGGCGCTTGAGTCGCTTCAGGCGTCACCGTAGCTTGCGCACCGTACCCAACCGTGAATTTGAATTCGCCGCTTGCTTCATCATTGTCTTCTGACGAGAGCGTTTTCCATTTCACCGTATAGGCGCCGTCTTTCATCATGCCCGTGTCGAGCGAAACAGAAATGGTCACGCGGTCGGGATCATCCAAATCTACCGCCGAATCCCCCTTGTCCACTTGCATCCCCGTCGCGTCAAAAACACTCAGCGACGAACCTTTGGGGTCCAGCGCTTCCGAAGCTTTGCAGACCAGCTTGTCCGGTGCAGTCTCGACCGCGCCGTTAAGCGGCGGGACACAGCTGGTGATTTCGGCATGGGCGTACGCGGCAGGCACACCTGTGATGGCAACGAGCGCGAGCAGCGCCAGCGCGCCGCCGATGAGCGCGATTATTTTTCTCACGAAAATTCCTCCGTTATGAATTGATTCATTCCCTGATCTTACGGCAAGCAGATTAACGCGGGGTTAGACATTGGGCGGAGGATGCAGAGGTGAAAAAAACATTTCGTGTACAGAGAATACGTGTAGCATCAATCGCGCCGAGCGCATCCCGGGCGCGGGAATTTCAAGCACGCGGTTTTGCGCTGTGGCGTCAAAGGCCAAGACCGCCAGCAGCCCTTGGGCAGCGGTAAGCGAGGCAAGAATCGGGCTGGTATCCTTGACGCCCGTGCCATCACATCGCGCCGCATAAAGTACGCCGCTCGGCGAACCGAGCCGGTGCTCGCGCGCGTGGGCTTGCCAATCCGCGTTTGTCATCACGCCGTTCGTGATGTGGCCATGCGGCAACACAAAACCCCACGCGGGGGAAACGCCAATGACGATGGGTTGAACGCTCAACCACAAGACCAACAAAATGGTCAGAGTCACGCGGCGCGACTTGAATTTACGCGACATACAAGGCGAGATTATACCTAGCCCCGCGTTTTTTCCGAAATACCCACGCGGAATGGGTGTGCGTCATTTTTTGGGCGTTGCTGGTTGCAAGCTATTGCCCGCATGGAAAGCTACTGCTCGCGTGGATTTGCAATCCACGCCGAGTAAGCTACTGCTCGCGTGGATTTGTAATCCACGCCGAGTAAGCTACTGCTCGCGTGGATTTGCAATCCACGCCGAGTAAGCTACTGCTCGCGTGGATTTGCAATCCACGCCGAGTAAGCTACTGCTCGCGTGGATTTGTAATCCACGCCGAGTAAGCTACTGCTCGCGTGGATTTGTAATCCACGCCGAGTGCGCTGGATTACAAATCCAACGCGCGCCGCGCCATCCAACGCGAGCAGTGCCTTACCCAAAATCGTGACGCAGACCCACGCAGAAAAAAGACGGCGGGAACATCCCGCCATCTGCAAAACGTCTAGCGCCAATCTACCCGGATATTTCTACGCTCGCCCTCGAAACCGAGAAAAAAGACGCGCCGATTTTTCACCCCATATTCAAAAATTTGACGCACCAGCTGTACGTCCGTCGCGCAATAGTGTTCCAGGCGCTTTTGATAATACGCGCCCAATTCTTGCGCGCGGTCTGCGCCTTCGGGGTCATTTGCCTCCCGCAGCGCGTAGGCGTATTTTTGTTTCAACTGTGCAGCCAACCGATACCAAATCACGGCGCGCGCAGCAGTGCCTTCTTTTTCGCGCCGTAAGGTCCCTTGCGCCAACGCATTGAGCGCGAGCCGGTAACCAACCCGCCCTTCCAGATCAATCTGCAAATCCAGACTGCGCGCGTCGAGGAAACATTTCAAAGCTTCGGGCGAATCCCATTCTGGTTGCGCATCCGCCTTCGTGCGCGGGGAGGCGCGTTTGACTTGTTTGAGCGGCGGCGTTTCGGCGCGCGCGGCGAAATAATTGTACGCCACCACCGTATTGTCAAACTGTTTGATGCTGAAACCAATAATGTGGTCGTGGGCGCCCAACGCGTCGCCCAAACCATCCGCGCGATAGAATATCTGTTCCTTGTGGCATTCGCACCAGGCCCTTTGGTTTCAAGGTCGTAAAAAATGTCGGTCACGTCAGTGATTTTATGGAACGACGGTAAAACCACGCTCACGCTTTGCTCCAAAGCGATAAACGCGAAAATGCGCGTCAAATGTAAATGCATGAGTGACATTCATTCGTTCCATCACCACAAAACTCACGGCATCTACCAAACTGAACGGTTGGTCTTGATACGAGGCAAGGATTTGGGCAGATTTCTCTAGATCCAGCGCAGAAATCTCTACGATCTGTACAGCACCGCCTCGAATTCGTTCCAGAAATTCCAAGGCAGGGTGATAACCGATTTTGTTACGGATGAGAAGCCATGCTTCAATAACCACATAGCTGCTGCACAGGACTTGTCATATCGAGCGGAGCGAGATATCTCACTCCGTTCGATATGACAGTCCTGAGCCCATACAGCCCCTGCGGGCTGACCATCTCGTAACAAAACGATTCTGTTTTTCCATCATCCGAGTGTATTCGCTTGCATGATGATGGTGTGTGTCTGTCGAATCCGCAAGGGCAAAAAATGCACCCGTATCAACGAATATATTCATTCAAGATCGCTTCTCCGACGTATTCATCGTGCCTTTCTGAAACGTCCGTCAATCCGCTCGCACCCAACCCTACAAGGGATGAGAGCGTGTACGTCTTGGGCTGTTCCAATTCCTGATTCAATTGACGTGTCAACCTCTCCACTTCCATCTGGACTTGGATCAGCAGCGTCCGAATTTCCTGTAACTCGGCGTACAGTTGAGCAGCCATTTGATCGCTCATCACAGCACCTCCATCTTTCAAATTATAACACCATAGAGGGCGATCTGAGAGTGTGCGTCACACTTTTGGGATGCCAGTCGCTGTAGAGCGACTTGGTGTTGTTGTTGGCGCGAATTCTATTCGCCCGATCCTGCGATCTGATCGTATCTTGCGCGCGCGCGGCATCCCAAGTAGAATGGCGGGTGTGGACGCGATTCTCACACACGAAAACGCCGATTTTGACGCCGTCGCTTCACTGGCTGCCGCCAAGAAGCTGTATCCCAGCGCCGTCGCGCTGCTGCCGCGCCGATTGAATCGCAACGTCCGCGATTTCCTCACGCTGTACGGCGACCCCTTTCCGTTTGTCTTGCAGGAACAAGCTCCGCGTCGCCGCTTCAAAAGCGTGCTGTTAGTAGACACGCAAACGCTGCCCTCGGCGCGCGGCTTGACCGACGCGCCCCTCGTCCACATTTTGGATCATCACCCGCTCGCGCGCCCGCTCGACGAACGCACCACCTACAGCGGCGGCGAGACCGGCGCGACGACGACGCTCCTGGTCGAAACGCTGCGCGAAAAAAATCTGCCGCTGTCGCGCTTGGAAACGACCCTGCTCGCGCTCGGTATTTACGAAGACACCGGTTCGCTGACCTACATTGATACCACCCCGCGTGATTTACAAGCCGTCGCGTATTTGGTCGAGCACGGCGTATCGTTCGACCTCCTCGGCGAATTTTTGCACCAGCCGCTTGCCGCCGACCAACGCGCGTTGTACAATCAATTGCTCAAACGCGCCGAGACGCACGAAATCGGCGGACAAACGGTGGTGATTGCCGCCGTGCGCGTCCAAGAGTACGTCGAAGAAATTTCGACGCTGGCGCAACAGTTGATGCAATTGCACGATCCGTCCGCGCTCTTTTTGCTCGTGCAAATGGGCGCGCAGATTCAGCTCGTCGCACGCAGCAAATCCGAAGCGGTGGATGTGGCAGAGATCGCGCGCGCCTTTGGGGGGGGCGGACACGCGACCGCCGCCGCGGCGTTGATTCACTCGCGCGGTTTAAAAACTCAACAGAAAAAATTACTGGCGCTGCTGCAAGAACACATTCACCCGCAAACGACCGTCCAGGACATCATGTCGTACGGCGTGCGTGTCTTGCAGCCCGACATGACGATTGCACAGGCGGCGGAGCAAGCGCGCCGTTGGGGTCACGAAGGGTTTCCGGTCGTCAACAAAAAGAAACTGGCGGGGGTTTTGACACGCCGCGAAATTGACCGCGCGCTGCATCATAAATTACACAAATTGCCCGTGGCGCGTTTCATGTCCGCCGCCGTTTCGGTGACGCCCGAAGATTCGGTGGAACATCTGCAGCGGGTGATGACTCGTTACGGGCTGGGGCAGCTGCCCGTCGTGCAAGATGGCAGCATTGTAGGCATCGTCACGCGCACGGATCTGTTGAAACTATACACCGAAACTGCGCGCCCCGCGCGCAATGCCGAATTTGCCGCGCGTTTGGAACGCGCGCTGCCGCGCGATCTGTTATCCATGGTGCAGAGCGCCGCACAGCTCGCGCGCAGTTTGGGGTATTCGACCTATCTGGTCGGCGGCTTTGTGCGCGATTTGTTGATCGGGCAAGCGAATCTCGACCTCGATCTGGTCGTCGAAGGCGACGCGATTCATCTCGCCCAACGGCTTGCCGACCAATACGGCGGGCGCGTCCACACGCACGCGCGTTTTGGCACCGCGATTTGGCTGGTGGACGAAAAGGACAAACTGCACCTCGACTTTGCCACCGCGCGCACCGAGTTTTACGAATACCCTTCCGCGCTGCCCGATGTGGAACGCAGCTCGATCAAACTCGATTTGCACCGTCGCGACTTTACGATCAACGCGATGGCATTGTGTCTCGATCCGGAACGGTACGGCACGCTGCTCGACCCGTACGGCGGCGAGCACGACCTCAATCGCGGGCTGATTCGCGTCTTGCACAATCTCTCGTTTATCGAAGACCCGACACGCATTTTGCGCGCGGTGCGTTTCGAGCAGCGCTTTGGTTTTACCATCGAAGCGCGCACCGCGCAGTTGATTGACGACGCGCGCAATTTGCTCGCGCAGGTCAGCGGACAACGCCTGTGCAACGAGCTCGATTTGATCTGCAACGAACAAGAACCCGAACGGGCGCTGATTCGCTTGCAAGCCCTTGGGGTGCTGGAACGCATTCAACCCAATCTCAAAGCCGACGCATGGCTCGCGCAGAAATTTCAAAACTTGCGCGCGTCCCATCCGCCAACCCCCATCTTGTACCTGGGCGTCTTGGCGTATCGCCTGCGCACCTCCGAAGTGCGCGCGTTATCCAGACGTTTGAGACTGTCGAATGGAGAAAGTGAAATTCTCGTACAGGTAGTGACCCTGCGTTTGCTGGAACGCCAGTTGAACAATCCAAACCTGACGCCGAGTCGCGTGGTCGAGACGTTGGAACGATTCGACGATGCGGCGCTCGCCGTGTTCGCGATTGCCACCGACTCCACGTCCGCCCAGGCGTACGTAGACCACTATCGCGCCGAGTGGCGGCAAGTTCAACCCGCACTCAACGGCAATGATCTCAAGCAATTGGGACTGACACCGGGACCTGCCTTTAGGGAAATTCTGAGCGGCCTGCGCGCGCAACGGCTGGATGGTGTGCTCAAGACGCGCGCGGAGGAAGAAGCATTCGTGCAAGCTCAGCTGCGACGGGGGGCAGTCTAGTTGAAAAAATTTCTGATCGCCCATTTCGATCACTATACGCGGCGCGCCCTCGAAGCCGCCATTCGCGATTTGGGCTATTCGGCAGAAATCGTGCAGGATGGGCTGGATGTGGTAGACCGGACACTGGACGAATTACCGGATGCCATCTTACTCGGTTTGACCCTGCCGGGGGTGGGCGGCTTGGAAATTGCGCGGACGCTGCGCACTCTGCAGACGACCCGGCAGATCCCGATTCTGTTCGTGACCGACAGCGCGGCAGAAAGCACGCGCGTCTTGCAAGCCGCGCTCGCGGGCGTTGCCTGCCTGCAAGCGCCATTCGAAATGGGGCGCGTCCGTGAACAATTGATGCGCCTCTCGCTGCGCGAAACGCCGAAAGGCAACAACAATGAGCCGCGCGCCCTGGCCGAGACATTGGCAATCACCGATCCGCCGACGGGCTTGTTCTCCCGTTCTTATATTTTGCACCGGCTGGCGTACGAATGCGCGCGCGCCGCGCGGTATCAACACAACATTGCCGTCGTTTTGCTCGGCGTGCGTGACTTGGATCAAATCGTCAAGCGCTACGGACAGCGCGGCGCGGATCAAATTTGCATGGACATTGGCGGGCTGGTGCGCGGGAGCGTGCGGATGGTAGATTTGGTCGGGCGCACCGCACCCGATGAATTTCTGGTCATCGCGCCGCACACCGATTTAGAGGGCGCGGACGCCACTGCCAACCGCTTGTGCAATCTGTTGGAAGCCGCGACGTTTCAAGTCAAGAGTGACAAAGTGCAGGTCCGAGTTTGCGCGGGAGTCGCCGAGGCATCGGAATCAACCATGGCGGACAATCTGGCTCTGTTTGCGCACGCCGAAGAGGCGCTCAAGCAAGCGCGTTTTTTGGCAAACAAACGCGTGGTGCGGGGTTGACGCGGTTCAGCAGAACGTAACACTTTTCTGTGACGGCACGTATAGCGACGTAGTAACGATTTCAATCGTTCACCAACGTAGTAACGATTTCAATCGTTCACCAACGTAGTAACGATTTCAATCGTTCACCAACGTAGTAACGATTTCAATCGTTCCCAAACGAATAAGGCGATGAGCGATGTAGGCGATGAGAATACATCGCACATCGCCTACATCGCACATCGCACGTTACTACCGGTTACTTTTGAAAGAGAGGAAATTTATGAGCACCGAAGAAATCCGTATGAATCCGGAAAACACGGGTGGGACGCCAACGCCGGAAGGCGGCGCGGCGTCTTCGCCCAAACCTACCGATCCCAACCTCGCCGACGAACTGCGCGAATTTGGCAAGCAAATCGAAACCCTGTTCAACACCGCGCGCGCTTCGACACGCGGCAAAGAGGTTGAACAGCAATTGACCGCCGCGTGGCGCGATGTAGAAAAAGGCGTCAATGCGGCAATCACCAAGGCGCAATCGTCCGATTTCAAAGGCACCGTTCAAGGCACGGCGCAATACGCGGCGGACGAAGCGCAGAGCGGTCTGGCGCGCGGCTTGCGCGGGCTGAATCAATGGATGTCGCAAAAACTGAATCAGGTCGAAGAGAACCGCAAGAAACGTGAAACCGCCGCGTCGTACGCCGCAACGCACGGCACGGCAGATAATGAAGTCGCCGACCGCTTCAACAGCGAAGCGCCGGTCTTTGGCAAGGACATCCACGTTCCCGCAACGCCCGTTCACGTCACGCCCGACGAAAAAGCGACGGATGCGGACAATCCGATTGCGGACCGGTTCAACAGCTGACCTGGCTTGCGTGTGAAGAAAAAAAGAATGGCGGAGCGAAATGCTCCGTCTTTTTTTTTCGCAACGCTCATCTGCGAAATTGACGCACATAAGCAGTTATGCGTCGCGTGATGTATAATACTCGCCGCAAGCGTTTTATATGTCAAAATGACGCTTAATCCCGAGTTGGGCGGCTAAGTTATAAGTCCGTAAACTTGATATGAACTATACAGAAAATTTGCTTATCGAAAGAATTAAAGAACGTATTAAAGACCCAATACGATTTGTTGACTTGCCTGACGTTATAAATAAAGGCGATTTTTACAAAGTTCCTCCACCAGTATCTCTTTCAGAACTGGAAATCGCGGAAAAGAAATTGGGTTTTGAACTTCCTTCTCTACTTCGCATTCTCTACTTGCAAATAGGCAATGGCGGTTTTGGACCTGGATATGGGTTAATTGGCTTGAATGATATGGGAGCAAAAAACCATCACTCAAATCTAGTTGATTGGTATTTAGAAGGTGTAAATTTTTCGCACCCTGATTATCCTGCCTTTCCACGACAATTTGTCACCATTTGCGATTGGGGTGATAATATTACATCAATGATAGATTGGACAAAACTTGAAAGTCCAGTTTTTAGATTTAATGGCGATGAATATGATGAAGGCTCATTTGAAAATGTCATAAAGCCCGAATCTCCGTCACTTCAAACTTGGCTTGAAGATTGGCTAAATGACCGACTATTATTTAGAATCGTGTGACGAGTGTGCAAAACTTTGGTTTTCAATTTTTAGTGTCCGATGTTTTTTGCAGTAGAGTCTTTTTACAGGCAGCGAGTCTTGCGCCCCAGCCGCCCAACAAAGCGTGCACCCGACAAGTGGGAGTCTGCGCGATTTAAGAGCAGTTTTCTGGCTTTGAGTTTTTTCTACATCTCAAACATTATCCAAGCCCGCCCACTTGCGGGTAACGCAAACCGTTCGGCTACCAATGATGCCAGCTTTTTCGACACTGACTGAAAGAGAGTTCCGCAATGAAACCTGAGACCACAGAGGATATCCTGGAGCTTATGGATGGTTATATCGTCTCAGCTGCTTTAGGTACTGCCATGGAATTGGGCGTCTTTTGGTTACTTGCTGAGAAACCTCTATCGGCGCCAAGTGTAGCCCAATCCTTGAACATCCCAGTGAACCGCTGCCATATTTGGTTACAGCTATTATGCAAGCTTGGCTTGCTGGAGGATGACACCGAAGGGTATACCCCCTCTATCATCGCTCGGGAAGCGATACTGAATGTGCAAAGTCAGGACACCTGGGCTTTTCAGGCGCGTGAGGATCGCGATAGCTCTTTGTACGTGCGAGAGCTGGTATTGAATATCAGCAAGCCCATGTCAACCTGGCAAGCACGGAATCTGACGCTACCGGACTATTTCCAACAGATTCAGGACGATCCCAGCTACGCGGCACGCTTCACGCGCAAGCTCTACGAGATTCACATTTCATTCGCAGAACAAGTGGCAAGCATGCTTGACTTGCAGGGAGTCAAATCGTTGCTGGACCTGGGTGGTGGTTCAGGTGTCGTCTCGTCATCGTAGATAAATTTGCCCCAAGCAAGACCAATGCACCGCCGTCACGTTTGGCATCGGCGTTTCTGACTTCACTGGAATATCCGGCACAATCCATCGACTTCACAATCACCGAGGAGGTGCAAACTCGACTGCAGCAAGCCGGCTTTCGAGGTTTTTCTACAACCCCCGTGCCGCACAAAGATAATCTGCCTTGGAATATCGATTGGATCATGCTAGAAGCTCAAAAGTAAACGAATGTGTTTAGATGGAATCCCAGGTTCGCATTGCCGCCCAACACAGCGTACACCCGACTGGGGGGACTCGCCGCGTTTTCGAGCAGCTTTCTTGGCTCAAGCTGGATTCCATCAAAGCGGCGTTGTCTCGTCCCACCCACCCTCCGCTAACGCAAACCGTTGTTGCAACACATCCACACATTGATCACCAACTCCAAACAACGCGTCCCCATTCCCGCGTCGTTTTCTTTTCGTGTTACAATCCCCTGTGAAAATGGCAGCTGCCAGCGGATATGGAAAGCGGTGACGTGTCATCACACACACTGTTACTCGATTCGCACTATGTGTGATGACACGTCAGGATAAACGGATGAGTGCGTCCTATCCGCTAATCTGCTTTCGCGCGCTGTACTCCGGCGCATCATCCGCTGACTGTTGCTTCGACGCAACCCAAAAATTCAAAACCCTAGAAAGTCCCTCTCATGCCCCGCATCTATGTTGCACTCGATTTGGAATTTACCGGACTCAATCCCGAACACGACACGATCCTCGAAGTCGGCGCGGTCAGGTTTCAAGGCGATAAAGTTCTGGATACGTGGGCGTGCCTCGTCAATCCCGGGCGCGCCATCAACGCCAAAGTCGAACGCCTGACCGGCATCACGCGCGCCGACATCGAGCGCGCGCCGTCATTCCATTCGCTCATTCCTTCGCTCGGACGTTTCATCGGCGAAAATCCCATCGTCGGTCATACGATTTCGCTCGACATGCAGTTTCTCCAGCACGGCGGGATGCGTCTGGCGAACCCCACGCTCGACACGTTCGAACTCGCGTCCATCCTGATTCCGTACGCCGCGCGCTATTCGCTCGCGCAGCTCGCGCGTGAACTCGGCATCGAATACAACACCAAACACCGCGCGCTCGAAGACGCCCAAGCCACGCACAAACTTTTCATCGCGCTGCTGGAACGCGCCGCGCAGTTGAATCCCAAGACGATTCAAGAAATCGTGCGCGTTTCGTCCAAGAGCGATTGGTCGCTGCGCTTTGTGTGGCAAGACATTCAGCGCGACGCCGCGCGCCAGGCGTTCGGCGCGGGCAGCATCGGCGCGCAACTCAAAGCCAAGGGCATCGTCGAGCAAGACGAAAATTTTGGCACGCTCTTTTCGCGCAACAAAGACGTGCGCTCGTTGAAACCCAAGACGGTCAAGACGCCGCTCGACGCGGACGCGCTCACGGCGATGCTTTCGCCCGACGGTCTGTTTCAAGCGCAGTTTCCGGGTTTCGAATATCGCGCCGAGCAAGTGGAAATGCTGCAAGCCGTCGCGAACGCGTTTAACGACAGCGGCGTGTTGTTGGTCGAAGCGGGCACGGGCACGGGGAAATCCTTGGCATATCTTTTGCCTTCCATTTCGTGGGCATCGCAAAATAACGAACGCATCGTCATTTCGACTAACACCATCAATTTGCAGGACCAACTTTTCGGCAAAGATATTCCCGCGATCCAACAAGTTCTGCTCGCGAACTCTGTTCGCAACGAATGCAAATTCACCGTCTTGAAAGGACGCAGCAATTATTTATGCCTGCGCCGTTTCGACGCGCTGCGCCGCCAAGACACGTACACCCCCGAAGAAGTGCACGTGCTCGCGAAAATCCTCGCGTGGCTGCCTTCGACGACGACGGGCGACATGGCGGAATTGACGTTCACGCCCATCGAACTCAAAGTGTGGGCGCGCCTCGCGAGCGATCCCGAACACTGCACCACCGAACGCTGCGCGAATCGGCCCGACAAATGTTATTTCTGGCGCGCGCGCGAACGCGCCGAAAGCGCGCATCTCGTCGTCGTCAATCACGCGCTGCTGCTCGCCGACATGGCGCTCGAAAATCGCGTGCTGCCGGAATTTCAATATCTCGTCATTGACGAAGCCCATCACCTCGAAGCGCGCGCCACCGAAGCGCTCGCGTTCTCTGCCACGCGCAATTCGCTCGACGCGCTCTGGCGTCAAATCGCCGGTGAGCGCAGCGGCTTGTTGGCGAATCTCGGCGCGGCGGTGCGCCACTCGCGTTTCGGCGACAAGGCGCGCGAATTTCAACGTACGCTCGACCAGGTGGGGCGCGACGCCGAAGCCGCGCAGCGTCTCACGTTCAACGTGTTTGACGCGCTGGAACGTTTTCTCGCGCAGCAGCAAGATTTGTCCGGCGAAAGCGAAGCGAGCGGCGACAAACAATTTCGCATCACCGCGTCGCGGCGCAGTCAGCCCGGTTGGAGCAACATCGAAATCGAGTGGGAAAATGCGGCGTCACGTTTTAGGGTCGTGCTCGAAGGATTCGAGAAAATTTATCGCGCGTGGCAAGAACTGGAAGGCGAAAATGTGGCGGGCTATGCGGATTATTTGCAAGACATCCTGTTCAATCAACGGCGCATCCGCGAAACACACAGCGCGCTCGAGCGCGCCATCGTCAAACCTTCCCAGACCGACATTTACTGGGCCAGCGTCAATCGCTTGAACGGCGACATTGGCTTGAATGCCGCGCCGTTGCACGTCGGCGACGTATTGAACAAAAATTTGTTTGCGGCGCGCGAGACGGTGATTCTCACTTCGGCGACGATGAGCGTCGGCGGCTCGTTCACGTTCATCGAAAATCGGCTCGGCATCGGCGATTGGGCGGAACACCTGCAAGTCGGTTCGCCGTTCGATTACGCACAAGCCGCGCTGCTGTACGTCCCGAACGATATTCCCGAACCCGGACAGCAGGGTTATCAAAAAGCGATCGAGACGGGACTGGAAGAATTGCTCAAAGCGACGCGCGGGCGCGCGCTCGTCTTGTTCACGTCGCATTCGCAGTTACAGTCCACGTATCGCGCGCTCGGCCGCAAACTCGAAGAGCACGATGTCTTGATTCTCGCGCAAGGTCTCGACGGTTCGCGGCGCCAAGTGTTGGATACCTTCAAGACGCAAGAACGCATGGCGCTCTTTGGCACGAAATCGTTTTGGGAAGGCGTGGACGTGGTGGGCGAAGCGCTCTCGTGTCTGGCTATGGCGCGGTTGCCCTTCAATGTCCCCAGTGACCCAATATTCTCCGCGCGCAGTGAAACGTTTGACGACCCGTTCGCCCAATACGCCGTGCCCGAAGCCATCCTGCGTTTTCGGCAAGGGTTCGGGCGTTTGATTCGCAGCAAAACCGATCGCGGCGTCGTCGTGATTTTGGACAAACGCGTGCTGACGAAAACGTACGGCAGATTGTTTATGGAAGCGCTGCCGAATTGCACGAAACAACAGGGACCGTTAAAAGAATTGGCGAAACGCGCGGCGGCGTGGATTGACGCCAAAATGAGCGCAGATGGAGAATAAACAATGGATATTGCGCGCGTTGACATACTCGATACTGACAAACTGGAGCGCAAGCATAATGTTTATCCATATGAATTGGAAGAAGTCCTATTCAGCCATCCGCGCATTTTCTTCGTCGAAAAGGGAGATGTCAGTGCAGAGGACCTGTATTTGGCATTGGGACAAAATGATGATGGACGCTATCTTGCAATATTTTTTATCTACAAGAGGAATCGTGTTGCACTGGTCGTGAGCGCACGCGACATGGACAGCAAGGAGCGAAGACGATATGGCAAAAAATAAGAAACATGCCGATGCGTTACCCAAATCTTTTCAGACCATTGAAGAGTTTGTCGAATTCTGGGACACGCATAGCACCGCCGATTATCCGGAAGCGTTTCGCGAAATCCAAGAACCTGTGCACTTGCGTGAGCGTCGCTACTATCGCGTTGCGTTAAGTGCGCGAGTTGGCAAGAAACTTGCGAAGCAGGCAGCTGCCAAAGGTGTTACACTCGACAAGTTGGTGAATCAGATGCTGGCGGAGGAATTGCGCCGAGCCCATTGATGCGGAATTCGGAACGCAACTGCCTACGCCATCGTTATGTTTGTAAATGTTAAATGGTCAAGAGACTGCTTGGAGTGAAGACGACGGCTGCGCCGTTTTCACGGCGCAGCCGTCGAATTTTTTTGAATTTGGAGGTGAACCCACACAAAATCAACACTGCGCGTAACGATCCGATGGCTCTGCAAAATTTTCTCTGGAGGATAAATCAATGGATACGCTTACGAAACGCGAAAAAGAGGTTGCCTTGTTGGTTGCGGAAGGATTGAGCAACCGCGAGATTGCGCGAAGACTTCATATCACCGAGAAGACAGTCGAGAATCATTTGACAGTGATTTATGGAAAGGTGGGCATCAAGTCGAGAGCGCAACTGATTTGTTTGATTTTGCAAGAAAAAAATAGGGGGTCCGCAACCAATGGAAATCTTGCCCTTGTAGAATCCGGAGCGGTTGAGAATAATGGTATCGTCTATAACCCATTCACGAGCTGGATAGACTCGAACGGAAATGTGCATTTCTTGACTACCCAAGATAACCTTTTTCCGGGAGGATGGTACCTTTTCCGCGTGAGTTATGCCGGGAACGGGAAGTGGCGTGCTGAGTGGATGGATGGAAATAACGTTTGGCATATCATCAATGACAACGATTTGGGCATTTTTCAGGCAATGAATAATTTTGGATCAGGCGGCTATAGTGACGGCTGCTGTTCCCACTTTGGGGACATTTCGACTTCGATTAATCGATGGATTCGATGGAAAGATAATGCCGTACTCGCTTATTGCTATAACATATTCAACAATCAGACGCCCAACAATCAAGGAAGTATCACCCCTTGCGGAGCAAACCAAGATTGGGACGTATCCTATTAAGATACAGGAGAAGTGGACATGAAAAATCGCAGAATACTGATCCCGGGTGGCGCCTTGCTCTTCACTATTCTGTTAACAATAGCATATCTAAGAGTGCAAGATGCCACTGCAAAATGCAGTTTCCAAGCGCATGATTTGACGACGGCAAGCACAGAGGAAATTGGTACAGCTGCAGTACAGTATTCTTGCAGCCAGTTCCAAACAGATGGAAAAACTGATGTTCTACTCGTGCGAATGGTGGAAGATTCTGACCTGGTGGAACTTGGGCTTGACCCTGACAACATATGCAAAGATCGCCCCCTCCGCCTGGTTATTGTGCAAGGAGACTTTACAAGCAAAACAGGCCTGCAGAAAAAAGAGAGCAAGTACAAATACATCTCCTATATTTTTGATCTTGCGACAGGGAGTCCCATGTCATGGGCGACCTCGAGAAATGGGGGAGCTTTTCGCAAGCTACTTGACGATCCAACATTACCGGACGATCCAATTGTCGTTGCCCCCCGTCTTCTAACACCCGATCCGCGCGTAGAGCAAAGTCTTTCCAAGAGCAAGGAGCCGTCAAGCAAACGTCCATCCTGCGGCAACGATTCGCCGGCGCCGACCATCGCACCCTGAATCTAGATCGAACATTTCGGACGGGCGGGCAAGAACCCGCCCGTTTCTATTTCCAAAACGAATGATCGTTGGATATACTTTTCTTTGACGTATTTCCCTCCCCGCGCCATAATCTTTGCGTGCTTGTTCGGCGCATCCGAATTGCACGCACAGCCGATTTCCCAATCCTTCAAGCACACAAAGAATGAATCAGTGTGATGCCACCCAAGTTCATTCAATCTTGAACTTGAATATCGCAGACCGCGCGCAGCCGTTGGCATTACACGCTTTGACAAACCACTTGTAGCTCCGGTTGCGCGCCAACGCTTTAGTTTTGTGTTGGAGCGTCGTCAGATTCGCTTTTTTGTACGCTGCTTTGCCCGCGCCAATATCTTTGACCGTCACGGTATAGGTTTCCGCACATGCCGCTTGCTGCCACTTGAGCATGACACGTTGTGTATTGAGAGTTGCGCCATTCTCGGGTGAATTGAGTACGGGTTTGCTTGGGGCAACGGCGCAAGGGTTCTCGCTTGTCGCGGTGAGGGTGAAAGTAGCCGTCGCATCCGGCGGCACAAGTGTCTCGGTGGGCGTAGCCGTCGCTGTCGCGGTGTGTATGGCTGTCGCAATTGCAGTCCCCGTGCGCGTCGCGGTGTGTGTGGCTGTCGCAATTGCCGTTCCGGTACGCGTTGCCGTCGCGGTTGCGGTGTGCGTACCTGTCGCAATTGCAGTCCCCGTGCGCGTCGCCGTCACCGTCGCGGTCGCCGTGCGCGTAGCTGTGCTGGTCGGCGTCGAACCCGCGGGCGCGGCATATTTTGCCACGCGATTGGCAGCCGTGTTGCTCGCATTGCACGTCGCATTACCGCAGAGCTGCGTGAACCAGCCCCCCGCAAAAGTTTCCCCGCCGCTCAACGCAATGGCTTGCACAGGATTGTCCACGCCATTCCCAAACATTGACCAAGCAACACCGTTCCATTTTGCAATCGCGTTGGCGGACGTGTTGGCTGTACTGCACAACGCATTGCCGCAAAATTCCGTGAACCATCCGCCCGCGACGATTTCTGTCCCATTCACCACGATCGTTTCGACGCTGTTATCCACACCATTGCCGAGCGTTTGCCAGGCGCTCCCATTCCATTGCGCAATATGGTTCGCGGTGGTGTTGCCCGTATCGCACGTCGCGTTGCCACAGAGTTCGGTAAACCAACCCCCGACGTACAATTGACTGCCGCTTGGCGCCACACTCTGAACGGGGCTGTTGAAACCATTACCGAGCGTTGACCATGCGCTGCCGTTCCATTTGGCAAGCGCGTTCGCCGTGACGTTGCCAGTCGTACAAGTCGCGTCGCCGCACACCTGGGTGAACCATCCGCCGACGTAAATTTCTGCGCCGTTCAATGCAATCGCTTGCACCGTATCGTCAACCCCATTGCCGAGCGTTGACCACGCGCTGCCGTTCCATCGCGCAATCGCGTTTGCCGTGACGTTGCCGCTCGTACATGCGGCGCTGCCGCACACCTGGGTGAACCATCCGCCCACGTACAGCTCGCTGCCATTCCAGGCAAGAGCTTGGACGGTGTTGTTCACGCCATTGCCCACCGGCTGCCACGCGCTGCCGTTCCATTGCGCCAGATAGTTTGCATTAGTATTGCCGCTCGTGCATGAGGCGTCGCCGCAGATTTGCGTAAAGTCGCCGCCAATGTAAAGCGTGCTGCCGCTGGCGACAATGGCATACACACTGCCGTTCACCCCATTGCCGAGCGGTGACCACGCGCTGCCGTTCCATTTGGCAATCGCGTTCGCCGCGACATTCCCGCTTGTGCAGGTCGCCTCACCGCAGAGCTGCGTGAAGTCACCGCCCACATACACCTCACTTCCGTTTGCGACAACCGCATATACGGTGTCATCAACTCCGAACCCAAGGGGCTGCCACGTGTCGCCAAGCAATAGAGGACGGTGTGTATTGCGCGGAAAAGAGAACCGTGCGCCTATCGCAGCGCCGGAAGATGCTGTGGCAACACCGCCGAACAAGAGCCAAGCCAAGAGCGCCACCAAGGCGAACAACGAACGCGGGCGCATTCAGAACCTCCTTGAAAATGTGACGGGCGCCCCTTCGCCTTACTCAGGGCACAGTGACAGGTGACGGTAACGAGTGGTGGAGAGACCTACACAGCGCCTTGCCTAACCACCGTCAAAATAAAACCTGCGCGCCTCTTCCGTTCGAAAGGGCGCGCAGGTGAACTTTGTACTCTGTTTGATTTATCGGGGACCGCCGTCGCCATCGTCTTCGCAGCTGTCGTCGTCGTTGCTGTCGTCCTGCCCGTCGTTGTCGTCGTCATTGTCGTCATTGTCGTCGGTGCCGTCGTTGTCGTCGTCATTGTCCTGACTGTCATCTACACCGTCATTGTCGTCATCATTGTCCTGGCTGTCGTCAATGCCGTCATTGTCGTCGTCGGTATCCGTGTCGTCAGGAATGCCATCGCCGTCTTGATCGCCGCACGAGCTGTCGTCGTCGTCACTGTCGTTCACGCCGTCGTTGTCGTCGTCCTGGTCCCGGCTGTCTTTGACGCCGTCATTATCGTCGTCTTTGTCGCTGCTGTCGGGAATGCCGTCGTTGTCGTCGTCGGTATCGCTGCTGTCGGGAACGCCGTCGTTATCGTCGTCCGTGTCCTGCGAATCCGCGATGCCGTCGCCATCGTCGTCGGTACCGTTCACATCTTCTTGGGTATCGGGGATGCCGTCGTTATCGTCGTCACTATCCTGCGTATCGGGAATGCCGTCATTATCGCTGTCGCGATCAACGCCGTCGGGAATGCCGTCGTTGTCGTCGTCATTGTCTTCGGTGTCTTGGGCGTCGGGGATACCGTCGTTGTCGTCGTCGGCGTCTTTTTTGTCTTTGATGCCGTCGTTGTCGTCGTCCTTGTCGAGATGATCCGGCTTGCCGTCGTTATCGCCGTCGTTATCTTGGCGATCCAACTTGTCCGGGATGCCGTCGTTGTCGTCGTCCTTGTCTTTGCTGTCGGGGAGGCGGTCATTGTCGTCATTGTTATCGGACGAATCAGGGATGCCGTCGTTGTCGTCGTCGGTATCGGACGAATCGGGAATCCCGTCGTTATCGTCGTCCAAATCAATATCCCCATCGGAAGCGTGCACCGCAATGGAATTGGTCACAATGCCGATGGGATTCAAAAAGGCAATGGAAAAGGCGGTAATGCTGGTCAGAAGCATTAACCAGAGTTTTGATTTTTTCATGGCTGGGCTCCTTTGAAAAGGTGGCGGCGATGCATCATCACGCACTATGCGACTCGGGCATTGTGTGTGATGACACGCCGGGGTGACAGGTGACGGGAAACTGCGCGCGTCACATTGCATCCGTCAGCGCGTGAGCCGAATGGCTCAGCAAACACTGCTCATGGAACAATTCAATTACAAACGGTTAGAGCGAATTCCTGATTCGTTTGTGGGATGGTAGGGGCAATCCCTTGTGGTTGCCCAACTGGAATGGGCGAGGACAAGCCGTCGCCCCTACGCTGACACCACCAATCAATTCGGAATCCGCTCTAGGTAGTTGGGCCAAGTATTGGCAGGTTGAGGCGATTGGGTGCTCCTTTTTGTCCGCCGCTCACCAACCGTGCACTGCAGGATTGGCCTTGGCGCAGCCATTTGTTGACGGGAAAGATTGCGTCGAACTCGAATAATGTTGTTGCAAGTATACTGGAAATCCACCGCCGCTGGTTAAACACAGGTTAAGGGACAGATTAAGCGTTTGTTATGCGCAGACGGTAAACAAGGCGTAATTACTTGAGAGAATGCACGCCGTCGGTAATCAGTGATCAGTAATCAGTGGTCAGTCGGTAAACAAGGTGTAATTACTTGAGAGAACGCACATCGCATCAAAAAGGATACGGGCAGCGGGTGCGACACACGCAAAGAATCAGGGCTGACGACGATAGTAAAAATTATTTTGAGAAAGACCGCGACCGCGCTATAATCTTCGCTTGCTTGGTCGGTGCATTCCAAATTACGCGACCAACTCATTTCGCATTCATTTGCCAGATTCATCGCAGGAGAAGATTTGTAGAAAACTCCTGCGAGCGCATTGGAGTTTTCTATGATCGGGGTTCAAGAATTACGCAAAGGCACGACGTTTGTTGACGACGACGGGAACTTGTTTGTCGTTCTGGACTATCAACACAACAAACAGGGACGCGGCAATGCGACCATCAACATCAAGGCGCGCAATCTCCGCACCGGCGCAAATATCCAAAAGAATTTTCAATCCGGTTCGCGCGTTCAGGACGTACGGCTCGAAACACAAAAGGTGCAGTATCTTTACAAAGACGGCGACCATTTCGTCTTTATGGACAACGAGACGTACGAACAGCCGATGCTGTCCGCAGAATTGCTCGACGAGCACGCGCAGTGGTTGACCGAAGGCATCGTCGTCGAACTGCTCACGTACGAAGGCAAACCAATTGACGTCGAGTTGCCCACGACGGTTGATTTGGAAGTAGTGGACACGCCGCCCGCGTACAAGGGCGACACGGCCTCGGGCGGCGGCAAACCTGCCACGCTTTCGACAGGCGCCAAAGTCAACGTGCCGTATTTCATTGCCAATGGCGACAAAATTCGCGTGGACACGCGCACCGGCGAATACGTCACCCGTGTTTGAGTTCCCATTTGTCGCGTTGTAGGGGCGAAGCATTTGCGCCAACGGTGTTGGTCAATTCACCAACGCGGATGCAAATGCTTCGCCCCTACACCATTTATGCAATTCTCCCTGTTCACTTCCACCATTCTACGCGTCGGCGAATTGACCGCGCACTTGCGCCGCGTCGTCGAAAGCGACGACCTGCTGGCGGACGTGTGGGTGCAGGGCGAAGTCTCGAACGCGAATCGTTACGCGTCGGGACATTTTTATTTTTCGCTCAAGGACGCGGACGCCGCGATGCGCTGTGTGATGTGGAAAGGACAGGTGGCGCGTTTGCCGCGTTTGCCGCGCGAAGGCGAAGCGGTGTACGCGCACGGCCATGTTTCGGTGTACGACGCGCGGGGTGAAGTCCAACTCTATGTGGACGAAATGGAATTGCTTGGGGCGGGCGCGTTGTGGCAAGAATTCGAGCAGTTGAAACAGCGTCTCGCCGCCGAAGGTTTGTTCGACGAAACGCGCAAACGCGCGCTGCCAAAATTTCCGCAGCGCATCGGCGTTGTGACTTCCCCCACGGGCGCGGTCTTGCAAGACATTCGCCACATTCTCGAACGGCGCTATCCCTTGCCGCAAGTGTTTCTGGCTGCGACCCAAGTACAAGGCGCGGATGCGCCGCCGCAAATCGTCGCCGCACTGCAACGCGTACAGCAAGTGCCGGACCTCGACGTGATTATTCTCGCACGCGGCGGCGGCTCGATCGAAGACCTGTGGGCGTTTAATGACGAACGCGTGGCGCGCGCGATGGTCGCGTCACGCGTTCCGGTCGTGTGCGGCGTCGGGCACGAGACCGATTTCACCATCGCCGACTTTTGCGCCGACCTGCGCGCGCCAACTCCGACCGCGGCGGCGCAGTTTTGTACGCCCGATCAAAATGAATTACGCGCGAACCTGCTCCTGTACGAACAGCGCTTGCAGCGCGCATCCCGCGAACACCTCCTCGACGCGCGGCGGCGGTTGATACAGGACATCCATGCGTTGCACCGCGCGTCGCCGCAGACCCAAATCGCGCAGCGGCGGCAACGCCTCGACGAGCTCACGCGTGACGCGATGCGGCATTTACGACCACGCCTGGAAAGACAACGCGCCGCGTTGGCGGGCGCGCAGCGGCAACTCGACACGTTGAATCCCTTGGCAACTCTCGGACGCGGCTACGCGATTGTGCTGCGCGACCACGCGGTGATTACCGACCCCGCGCAAGTGGAGCCGAACGACCTGCTCCATATCCGCGTCCGCGACGGCGCATTCAACGCCCGCGTCGAATAGTCCCTCTGTTGAGGACTGAGGACTGAAGGACTGGCTACTGATCACTGATCACTGATCACTGATGACTGACTACCGATGACTGACTACCGATGACTGACTACCGATGACTGACTACTGATGACTGACTCACATGGCAAAGAAAAACGCAAACCTATCACCCTCGTTCGAGCAGCTCTACACCGAACTCGAAACGACCATCGAGACGCTCGAAGCGGGCAATTTGTCACTCGACGAAGCGTTGGCGCTATACGCGCGGGGTATCGAGTTGGCAAAGCAGTGCAACGCGATGCTGGATCAGGCCGAACTGCGCATCCAGGAACTCGCACCCACGGCAAATACGCTTGAGGACGATTCCGATTTAGAGTTGCTGGATGGGGACCAAGCCGAGTAAACAAACAATCGAAAATGAATGAATTGCTGGGTAATCGCGTGCTGCAAGCATCGGTAGTCGCGTGGGTGCTCGCCCAGGTGTCGAAATTTTTCATTGACCTGTTGTGGCGGCGGCGCGTCAATTTTCGCGCGCTCACGACCATGGGCGGCATGCCCTCGTCGCATTCGGCGGCAGTCAGCTCGCTCGCCACCGGCATCGCCATCACGGATGGCATGGGTTCGACCATTTTCGCGTTGGCGTTGTGGTTTGCCGCCGTCACCATGTACGACGCCGCAGGCATCCGCCGCGCAGCAATGATCCAAGCGCGCATTCTGAATCAAATGATTGACGAATTATTTCAGGGCCATCCGATTTCAGACGTTAAACTGCGCGAGTTGTTGGGACACACCCCCATCGAAGTCTTTGCCGGAATGGTCGTGGGAATTATTGTCGCGTATTTAGTGCAATAGTGCAGTAGTGCGATAGTGCGATTGGCGATACGCGATACGCGATTTGCCATCTGCTATCTGCTATCTGCCATCAGCCAACCCATGCGAATCATCACTTTTCAGGTACACGGACGGACGCGTTGGGGCGCATTGCATCGCGGGCGCGCGATTGATTTGAATGCCGCGCACGACGCGCGCAAGCTCGGCATGTTTTTTGCGCCGGGCGTTTTGGATTTTTTACACGCGGGCGAATCGGCGTGGCGCGCCGCGCACGAAACGCTGGACTGGCTCGGCGACGCGGAACTGCCCGAAGTCACCTTTCCGCTCGCCCAAATCCAACTGCGCGCGCCGATTCCGCGTCCCGGCAAAGTCATCGGCATCGGTCTGAATTACATGGATCACGTACGGGAAACGAAAAAAGCCGTCCCGACCAAACCGATCCTGTTTGCCAAATTTCCGTCGGCGGTGATTGGACCCTACGCTCCGATCCACGTCATTCCGGATGTGACCCGGCGCGTGGATTACGAAGCCGAATTGGGCGTGGTCATCGGCAAACCGGCGTTTCGCGTTTCACCCGCCGACGCGTTGGAGCGTGTCTTTGGCTATACGGTCATTAACGACGTAAGCGCGCGCGACATTCAACACGGCGCGGAATATGGTCATCAATGGGTGCGCGGCAAATCGTTCGATACGTTTTGCCCGATGGGGCCGTGCATCACGACACGCGACGAGGTGCCCGACCCGCAAAATTTATCCGTGCGCGCTGTTTGGAACGGGCACGTTTTGCAAGACGGCAACACGCGCGACATGATTTTCAATGTCGCCGCACTGATTTCGTACATTTCGCAAGGCATCACGCTCGAACCCGGCGACGTGATTGCCACGGGCACACCCAACGGCGTCGGCGACGCGCGCACGCCGCCGGTTTATTTGAAACACGGCGATGTGATTGAAATCGAGGTGGGCACTCTCGGAAAATTGGTCAACCCGGTGGAGGACTGAGTCAAATTCGCAAAGCGGGCAAAGCGCCGACGGCAGACGCGCTGCTTTGCGATGGAGACCAAACAGAGTATGTCGAACGATTCTCGTCCCGTGATCGGCATCCCCGCGCGTTCGATTGTGGACGCGAGCAACGGCTTTCGCTATTCGGGCATTCCGTTGACGTATTCGAATGCCGTGGAACGCGCGGGCGGCGCGCCGGTTTTGATTCCGCTGCATCTTTCGGAAGAGACGCTCGAGGCGATCTATTCACGCATTGACGCGCTGCTGCTCGCGGGCGGCGTGGACGTACATCCGAAAGAATTTGGCGAAGACGTAATGCCGTACTGCGGCGAAATTGACACGGCGCGCGATGAAACGGAACTGCGCGTGACGCGTTGGGCGCTCGCCGACGGGCATCCGATTTTCGGCATCTGTCGCGGCATCCAGATGTTGAACGTCGCGGCGGGCGGCAGTCTATATCAAGATATTCCGGCGCAGCTCAAGACCGAACAAAATCATTCTTACCGTCAGGGCGATCCGTACAATCTGCGCGCGCATCCCGTAGAACTCGAACCCACGTCACGCGTCGCGCGTTGGCTCGGCGCCCCCGCGCTCCAAGTGAACTCACTGCACCATCAATCGCTCAAACAAGTCGCGCCCGGTCTGCGCGTCATTGCCCGCGCGCCCGACGGCGTAATTGAAGCGGTCGAATCAGAAAACGATCAATTTCGCGTCGGTGTGCAATGGCACCCCGAATTGTTGGAAGACGACGCGCGCATGGCGAAATTGTTTGAAGCGTTCGTGGCAAGCGCGAGCGAATTTCGCGCGAAACGCAACGGACATTGATGAGTAAATCAGCGATGTGAAAAAGTCTGTGGCACAACGTAGCCAAAGTGTGGATTCCCGCACCTGGAGTGCGGGAATCCAACCAAATTGGCATGCTACCCGCACCTATGCGAGTACCAACAAGTTTGCCGAAATCTTCCTGACACATGAAAGGAGCGTCGCAAATGACTCGAAACACAATGGCGACAAACACTGGTCAGACTGAAAACTTGATCAAGTGGGTATCACTGGTGCTTTCAGCCATTGCTAGCTGGATCGCGATCAACGCCTTTATTGCCATCGTGGTAAAACAGGATCCACTTCTGATTCTATTGATGACAGCAACAGCGATCACGATTGCTGTCGTACTCAACTATGCGAGAAACCGCATCCGCTTTGGAATCGTTCCAGTTATCTTCGCTCTTGTAGCGTCTGGGATACTAGCCATAGTCGCATGGTCATGGCTTGCAGGTTCAGGAGTGACACCTGTAAAAATCAGTATCAATGACCCTCAAGATGGAACGAATGTCACCTTGCGGTATCTTGCAAAGGGAACGGTTTCTGATGCGGATGCCAAAGTCTATGTTATTTTACATCCGCTGACAGTGTCAGAGATGTGGGTTCAGCAAACACCTATCGTGGATGCACAAGGTAATTGGCAGAGCACGGTTATCTTTGGCACTGACACACTGGGGATAGGTGACCGCTACGAACTAATTGCCCTTGCCACAAATGACAATTTCTTGGTCAGTTGGGCTACAGGCAATTCATTGAGCAACGGGCAGGTAGTGACAAGCCTTCCTCGCAAGTCGAACAGATCGAATCTTGCCACCGTAATCCGACCCAAATGACCAATGGACTTCGGCAAACACACACACCCCGACAACGGCACGCGCGTGGCTGTTCACGATGTCGGTTGGTTAGCGTGAATGTTGTTGCCATTTCTGCGTGCCTTTGCGGGTTGCTACCCGTTCATCCGTCAGGAACAAGCCATAAGTTCCTCAAAAACTATTCTGGGAATGAGTAACATCGGTCTCTTTGATTCCGGCGTCGGCGGACTCTCCGTCCTGCGCGCGGTCGCACGCGAACTGCCCGTTTATGACCTCGTTTATTTCGCCGACCAAAAATACTGCCCCTACGGTTCGCGCCCCGCACAAGAAATCCGCGCATTGTCCAAGCGCATCACCGAATTTTTGATTTCAGAAAATTGCCGCATCATCGTCGTCGCGTGCAACACTGCCTCTGCCGCCGCGTTGTATTTTTTGCGCGAAACGTTTCCCCACATTCAATTCGTCGGCATGGAACCGGCGGTGAAACCCGCCGCGCTCGCCACGCGCACGGGCAAAGTCGCCGTCCTTGCCACCCCCGGCACGCTGGACGGTGAATTGTTTACACGGACGCGCGACGAACACGCGCGCGAGGTCCAGGTCTTCACTGTCTATCCCGACGATTGGGTGGCACGCGTCGAACGCGGCGATATTGCTTCGCCGGAAACGGAAATGAGCGTGCGGCGCGTGCTCGAACCACTGCTCGAACAAGGCGTGGACATGATTGTTTTGGGCTGCACGCATTATCCTTTCCTCGCGCCGCTGATGAAAAAAATTGCGCAGGGGGATGCCATGCTCATTGATCCGAGTGACGCGGTGGCATTGCGCACGGCGTCCATTGTTTTCGACCAACACAGCCCCGAGATTCAAGACAGACGCGGCGCGCTCGCGTTTTACACCTCCGGCGACGCGCGCACGTTCGAACGTTTGGTGCGCCAATTGATTCGCGTCGTCGCGCCCGCCCAACAACGCCTCGCGTAATTCCTGACAAGACCCCAAGTGTTTTGTAACGCGATAACTCATCGTGTCGCGCGACGCGCCAAAAACACTTGGGGTCTTGTCTTGCAATTGACAAAGCCCCCGCGCAGTGCTAGCTTGAGCGTGAAGGTGATGTTATGAACAAGCAAGAACTCGCAACGCGCCGCACCGACCGCGCGGGAAACGACGAACGCGATTTAATGCCCGAACTCGCCAAACTTCGCAAACCGCTGGCGGGCGAAAGCGAATTGGCGGCGGCGTTGAATTCAATGGTGCGTGAAGGCGAATTGTACGAAAAATTGCCGGACCAGCGCGTGCACTGCTACGCGTGCGCGCATCATTGCAAAATCGCGGATGGCGGGCGCGGCATTTGTCAGGTGCGTTACAACGTCGGCGGGACGCTGTTTGTCCCGCGCGGCTATGTCGGGGCATTACAATGTGATCCCGTCGAAAAGAAACCGTTCTTTCATGTTTTGCCGTCGAGCGATGCGTTGACGTTTGGGATGCTCGGTTGTGATTTACACTGCGCATACTGCTTTACGGGCGATACTGTCGTCGTCACTAAACAGGGTCCGACAACTTTGCAAAACCTCTTTGCTCAAGCAACACGAACACAACCGCGCGACGACGGTGCGATTGGATTTGTAGATGAATGCGAAACCATTTCTTCGTCGGGTACGTGGCGCGCCGTTCAAGCTGTTTTCAAGCACCCCTATCGCGGCGACCTCGTGACACTCAAACCCATGTACTTGCCTGCTTTGGAATGCACCGCCGACCACCGCATCTATGCTACGCTCGACGCGAACCAAGAACCACAACCAATCTGTGCGCGCGAACTGACCCGCGAACATTATCTTGCGCTGCCGCGCAACTTGGCCTTTTCCACACCCCAGACCATTCACGCCGAACTCGAGTTGGCAAAGCTTCCAGTCAGATATCGCGTCGCGCGGGATTTGACGAATCAAGAGCGCGCACACATTGCACAGGCAAGCGCACAAGGAGTTTCGTCACGCGATATCGGCGCGCAGTTGGGCAAGAGTGGGTCATACATTCGGCATGTCCGCCGCAAGTTGCGCCAAGGGCGCGGTGACGATGTACGAACCGCGGGCGTTTACCTTGAAGAGGAGCACCTGCGTTTCCCCAACGAACATCGCCCCGGCATTCCGCGCACGATTCCGTTGGACGAATCCTTTGCGCGCTTGCTCGGCTATTACTGTGCGGAAGGTTCGGTCGTGAGCAGCCCGCGTCGCCCCAACAGTCATGTCTTGAATTTCAGTTTCGCGCCGCACGAGACAAAGCCAGTGCATCACGTCCAAACGTTGCTGCAACGGTGTTTGGGTATCACGGCATCCATTGTTCGCCGCGAAACAACGCTTGCGCTGGCGTGCGGCAAGGCGTCCGCCGCGCTTTTATTCAAGACCTTGTGCGGTGGACGCGCAAGCGACAAGCGCGTGCCTGCGCAATTGTTCGACGCGCCGCGCGAAATCGTACAAGCGTTTTTGGATGCGTACACCGACGGGGACGGACACGTCTATGCCAACGGTAAACGCAGTATCACTACAACCTCGCCCGCGCTTGCGTACGGCATCGCTTTCCTTGCGCTGAAATTGGGACATTTGCCATCCATCTACGATTCGCAACCGTCACCCGATGGTGAAATCTGGGGACGCCGCGTGCGTCGTGCGCCGCATCAATACACGGTGGTGTGGTATCCCGAAAGCGAAATCGAACGCAAGTTTGTGGTAACGCCAGACTATTACCTCGTTCCATTGCGCGAAATCACGACCCGCGAGTTTGACGGGGCTGTTTACAATCTGCAAGTGGAAGGCGAGCACAATTATCTCGCGAATCTTTTGCTGGTTTCGAACTGCCAGAACTGGGACCTTTCGCAAGCCCTCCGCGATTCAAATGCGGGGCGCCCGCCGTCATTGGTCACGCCAAAGCAATTGGTTGAAATTGGCAAGCAGCAAAAAGCCAAAGTATTCGCCAGTTCGTACAATGAACCGTTGATTACGAGCGAATGGGCGGTAGAAATTTTTCGCGAGGCGACGGCGGCAGGATTCTTGTGCGCGTACGTGTCGAATGGAAATGCGACGCGCGAGGTGTTGGAATACATCAAGCCGTACGTGCGCGCGTACAAGATTGATTTGAAATCCATGCGCGATAAAAATTATCGCCAACTCGGCGCGCCGCTGGAGCATATTCTCGACGGCGTGCGCATGGTGCATGAAATGGGCTTTTGGCTCGAAATCGTGACGCTAGTGGTGCCCGGTTTTAACGATTCGGCGGAGGAATTGCGCGACGCGGCGGAATTTATCGCGTCGCTTTCGCGCGATATTCCGTGGCACGTCACCGCGTTCCATCAAGATTATAAAATGTTGGACAAGGACAATACGACGGTGCGCGATTTACTGCGCGCGTGTGAAATCGGACGCGCGGCAGGTCTCCATTTTGTGTACGCCGGAAATTTGCCGGGGTACGTCGGCGAATGGGAAAACACGTACTGTCCGCACTGCCGCGCGTTGTTGATCGAACGCTACGGCTATTTGATTTCCGGCTATTACCTGACGGACGAGGGAACGTGTCCGCAGTGCGACGCGGGCATTCCCGGCGTCTGGCACACGAAGGCGCGCGACGCGCGTGTCGGCTCGAGCGAAACATGGTGGACACGCCGCCCGCGTCCGGTGTAATTGGTGATTACCTGTTTTCAAAACCTGTGAGGGTCTCTGCTTCGCGCCGACCTCACAGGTTTTGAAAACGAACCGCTACCAGAAGATGTGGGCAATCACCAGAGTGTGATGCTTGATAGAATCGCCAATTGGAATAGAATAGACGCTGACTGTGAAAATCCCCTCCTCACAGCGCGTCTATTTTTTTGCGGCGCTCTGCGCCTTGTGATTTCCATTGATTAACCAACGCCAGATCGAAACCAATCCCTATCTGAAAGCGCGCGGCGAATCGCAACTCCGCGCGAAACACGCATTCGAACGCGCGGCGGGTTGGCGCTTTGGATTGGTGTTTGGCGTTCTCATCGTCTTGATCGGCTATGTGTGGGATGCCATTCAATTGGCGCAGACCCACGCCGAGTATTGGTGGATTCACCTCGCGTTGGCGTGCGTTACGATTTTGCCGCTGGCGATCCTTGCTGGAGCCGTCAGCGGCTATGTGAATTGGCTGCTGAAAATGGCAGTGTGGGCCGTGTTTGGCATCGCCGCGGGCTGGACCGCGATTCACATTCCCTTCGAGGGCGCACGCCTCGCGCTGCAATGGTTCGACGCCAATTTGCGTTTGGCAGAGTATCTGCCGATCCCCAATGCCGCAGCCAGTTCTTTCGGGATGCTTGCCACACTGGGCGCGCTGATGGGCTTGCTCGTCGGGCTGACCCAAATGGTCGCCGTCGGATGGGCATGGGAACGCACAACCGAAGATTTCCAACTCACCCCTGGCGGTTGGGCAATGTTCTTGGCGGCGCTGCCCTTTGCGCTTGGCTACGGACTCTTGTTTGAAGGTTCCGCACAAACGCCGCTGCGCGTTCCAATGCAAACCGTCCAAGCGATCATCGAGAGCGGTTTGCACGATCCCCCCGGCGTGGATCAAAGCAACACGGAAATTCATCGCGCGCTCGTGTACTTGGTCGGGCAGCGTTGGCGCAAAAGCATGACGCCGGAATATACGCTCCATCTCGCAGCCAGCGAGCCAAAACTGGTCGGCGAAACTTTTGTTGATGCATCCTTCTCAAATGGCGCGCTTCTGCGTTGCCGCATTACTACGTATGGCGAGTTCTCGGGCGGCTGCACGGACCTCAATCAAACATATCGGAATTACATTTCTGAGTTTTTGCGGCGCGGCACATTCGATTGTCAGGAATGCGAAGCGCGCGTTGCGGAAGATGCCGCCGCGTGGCAACAAAAAAACGCGCGGACGTTGACTGGCGCCGACACCACCACCATCACGCACGGCGCAGGCAGCAGCGTGAATGTACGCGTCACGGCAGCCGATGGTGCGAAAATCGAATGCTTGTTGTGGGGCGCAAACCCTGTGACCATTGAGGCATGTAAATAATTCACCTTGTGCCGAAATTGTCATTTCGAGCGGAGCGAGAAATCTCTCTTGGTAACACCGAGATTTCTCGCTCCGCTGCACAGGACTTGTCATATCGAGCCACTGCTGCGAGCGAAGCGTGGCAGGCTCCATGAGATATCTCACTCCGTTCGATATGACAGTCCTGAGCCCATACAGCCCCTGCGGGCTGACCATCTCGAAATGACATCAATAAAACATTGGAGGCAGCGATGAGCATGTCTGTGATCGAAGATATTATCGCGCGCGAGATTCTGGACTCGCGCGGGAATCCCACTGTCGAAGTGGATATCTATTTGAGCGACGGCAAGTTGGGCCGCGCGGCAGTGCCGAGCGGCGCATCCACCGGCGTACACGAGGCGCTCGAACTACGCGACGGCGATACGTCACGTTATAACGGCAAGGGCGTTGAAAAGGCAGTGCAAAACGTCAACACGGTCATTGCCGAAGAATTGATTGGCTGGGACCCGACCGATCAAGCGGGCATTGACGAATTGATGTTGAATCTCGACAATACGCCCAACAAATCATCGCTCGGCGCAAATGCGATTCTCGGCGTTTCGCTGGCGGTGGCGAAAGCCGCCGCGGCCTCGCTCGATTTGCCGCTGTATCGCTACATCGGCGGCGTCAACGCGCGCACCTTGCCCGTGCCGATGATGAACATCATGAACGGCGGCGAGCACACTTCCTGGCAATCGTCCGATTTTCAAGAATTCATGATCGCGCCCGCGGGCGCGCCCGATTTTCCCACCGCGTTGGAATGGGGCGCGGAAATTTACCACGCGCTCAAAGCATTGTTGAAAAAGCGCGGCTACAGCGTGCAGGTCGGCGATGAGGGCGGGTTCGCGCCCGTCGTCAAATCCAACACGGACGCGCTCGACCTCATCATGGAAGCTATTTCGAACGCGGGTTACAAAGCGGGCGAACAAGTCTATCTCGCGCTCGACGTCGCGGCATCGGAATTTTTCGAAGGTGATGCGTACAAATTGCCCAAAGAAGGCAAAACGCTTTCTTCCACCGAAATGATTGATTGGTACGCGTGGTTGGTTGAAAAGTATCCGATCATTTCCATCGAAGACGGTCTCGCCGAAGACGACTGGGACAATTGGGGGCAGCTCAATCAACGGCTCGGTTCGCGCATTCAACTGGTCGGCGATGATTTTCTTGTGACGAACGTCGAACGGCTCACACGCGCGATCAAATTGAATGCGGCAAATTCGATTCTCGTAAAACTCAACCAAATCGGTTCGCTCACTGAAACGCTCAACACGGTGGATATGGCGCATCGCGCAGGTTGGACGACGGTGGTCTCGCATCGCTCCGGCGAGACCGAAGACGCGACGATTGCCGACCTCGTGGTGGCAACCAATTCGGGACAAATCAAAACCGGCGCACCCGCGCGCACCGACCGCGTTGCGAAATACAATCAACTCTTGCGCATTGACGAAGAGCTGGGCGAGACGGCGGTGTATGCGGGAAAACGCGCGTTTCGCGGACGCAAGTAAACAGTAATCAGTAATCAGTAACCAGTGACCAGTGACCAGTAACCAGTAATCAGTAATCAGTGAACAGTGACCAGTGACCAGTGACCAGTAACCAGTAATCAGTGGACTGATGACTGATCACTGATGACTGATCACTGATGACCGATGACTGATAACTGATGACTGATAACTGATGACTGATAACCGACAACAGCAATGTCATTCCAGCCACGCGGCAAATACTTGCAAGATTTCCAAGTCGGGCAAGAAATCGTTTCGGCGGGACGCACGATCACCGAAACGGATTTGGTGAATTTCGCGGCGCTGACGTGGGATACGAATCCCATGCACACCGACGCCGAGTACGGCAAGACGACGCTGTTTGGCGAGCGCATCGCGCACGGGATGTTGGGCTTGTCGTACGCCATCGGTCTCGTCTGGCAAATCGGCGTGCTCGAAGGCACCGTCATCGCGTTTCGCGGTTTGGAAATGAAATTCAAAGGTCCGTTGAAAATCGGCGACACGATGCACGTCGTCGCCCAAGTCGTCGAGACCAAACCGATTCGCAATGCCGGCGGCATCGTCGTCATCGAGCTGCGCGTCCTGAACCAACGCGATGAGGTTTCCTATCAAGGCACCATGACCGTGCTCGTCAAAGGACGCGGTGAAGTAATAACAAGTGCAAAGTAACCGCGAATCTACGCGAATCTACGCGAATGAGATTCCTCCGGGAGCCTGCCACGCTTCGCTTGCAGCAGTGGTTCGGAATGACATTTGCCAAGCTTTGCGTTTTCCATTGCCTTGCTTGCCCAAGTCCTGAATGCGACAGCCAATATAAACGCAACTCCGTTGGCGCTGACCGAAATGGAAACGCCCGCGCCGCGCGCCAATGAAATTCGCATCCGAATTTCCGCGTGCGCGGTGTGTCACACGGATTTGCATATCGTCGCGGGCGAAATTCACCCGCCGCAGCTGCCGATTGTGCCGGGACATCAAATCGCCGGCGTGGTCGAAGCGCGCGGTGTGAAAGCAAGACGCTTTGAGTTGGAAACACGCGTCGGCGTGCCGTGGCTGAATTGGATTGACCCGCAGTGCAAATGGTTCGGTACCGACCGCGAAAACCTTTGCGAAAACATCCGCTTTACGGGATTCGACACAAACGGCGGTTACGCGGAATATATTTGTGTTGACGAAGATTTCGCGTACGCCCTGCCCGACGGATTCGACGACGCGCACATCGCGCCGTTGCTGTGCGCGGGCGTCATCGGTTATCGCGCACTGCGCTTGAGCGAAATCGAGCGCGGCGAAAATATCGGGCTGTTTGGATTCGGCGCGAGCGCGCACATCGTGTTACAAATCGCGCGGCAGTGGGGCAAACGCGCTTTTGTATTCACGCGCAGCGCGGCGCATCGAGAACACGCGCGCGCGTTGGGCGCGGAATGGGTTGGCGCGGCGGATGATGCGCCCGCACAAAAATTGGACAGCGCGATTATTTTTGCCCCGGTCGGCGATTTGGTCGTGCGCGCGTTGGAATTGAGCGAGCGCGGCGCGACGGTGGTTCACGCGGGCGTGCACTCGTCGCCGATACCGTCATTCGATTACGCGCGGCTGTATCACGAGCGTACGGTCCGCAGCGCGGCAAATTCGACGCGGCGCGATGTGACGGAATTGTTGCAGCTCGGCGCGCAGATTCCAATTCATACAGAAATCACGACCTATCCGCTCGCCGACGCGAACCGCGCGCTGCAAGATGTAAAACATTCGCGCGTAAACGGCGCGGCGATATTACAAATTGGGCAATCGTAGTAACGAATTCATTCGTTGGATGAACGATTGAAATCGTTACTACCTCAAAGAGGTATGAAAGACTATATCCGCTTGCTCTACGCGTACAACAATTGGGCGAACCAGCGCATCCTCGACACGTGTGAAGAATTGACGCAGGAGCAATTTCTCGCGGGACAGGGCATTTCTTCCGCGCAGCCGTCCATCCGCGATACGCTCGTCCACACGCTGAGCGCGCAAGAACTGTGGCTCGCGCGCTGCGGGGGCGTTTCGCCGACGCGTTTGCTCGACCCGCAAGATTTTGGCGCGCTCGCCTTGATTCGCCAGTACTGGGACCAGGTGGAACAGCACACGCGCGCATATATTGACGCGGTAGAAGAAAATGTTTTGCGACAAGTCATGGAATATACCAGCACAAAAGGCAAACCATTTGCCAATTTGCGCTGGCAGACTCTGGTACATCAAGTCAATCACGCCACGCAACATCGCGCCGAAGTCGCGCTCTTGCTCGCGCGCTTGAATCGCTCGCCGGGCGATTTGGATTTGATTGTGCATATAAGAAACGTAGCCGGGTAGACAGGAGACAGTATACAGGTAGACAAGTAGGAAGGTAGACAGGTAAACAAGGGGGACAAGTAGACAAGTAAACAAGGGTTACATATTTCCCTATATACCTGTTTCCCTGTTCCCCCGCATACCTGTTTCCCTGCATACCTGTCTACCTATTTCCCTGTTTCCCTGCTTACTCCTCCGCCCATGCTCGAACAACTCGACCCTACACTCGCATTGAACAAAGAAGAATATCGCGCGCGGATGCAGCCGCTGAAATTTGAAATGTATCAAACCGGGCGCGCGGTGTTTGAAAGCAAGACGCCGGTCCTCGTCGTGTTTGAAGGATGGGGCACAGCGGGCAAAGGACGCGCGATTACCGAAATAACCGCGCGCCTCGACCCGCGCGGCTATCGCGTCTATCCGATCAATCCACCAAGTGAACGCGAGACGCGTTATCCGTGGCTGCACCGCTTTTGGCTCAAACTTCCCGCGCGCGGCGAGTTTGCTATTTTTCACGGCAGTTGGTACCGCCGCGTGCTGATTGACCGCGTAGCAAAAAATATCGCCAAGCACGAATGGCGCGAAGCGTACCGCGATATTCAAGATTTCGAGCGCACGCTCGCCGACGACGGCGTCGTGATTCAAAAATTTTGGCTGCACATTGATCCAAAGGAACAGAAACGCCGCCTCAAAAAATTGCTCGCCAGCAAAACGACCGCGTGGCGCGTGAGCGACGAAGCGCGCGTCGAAGCAGCACAATATCAGAAATTCGCGTTAGCCGCCGAGGAAATGTTCGGCTACACGCAGGCGGAATACGCGCCGTGGACGCTCGTGAGCGCGAACGACCGGCGGTGGATGAGCGCGCAAATTTTCGAGACATTGATCGCGCGGTTGAGACCGTTTGTCGGCGCGCCTTGGACGGAAGTTTCGCCGGATGCGCAGCCGCTCGCGCAGGCGGTAGAAAGCGAGATACAAGATGCTGGAGAATACGGACCTGACGCAGAAGTTGGATGACGCGGCGTACCAAGACCGACGCAACGCGCTGCAAAATCGCTTGAATACTTTGGGCTATGCGACGTATCGCGCGCAGCGTCCCGTCGTGATGGTGTTTGAAGGGTGGGACGCGGCGGGCAAAGGCGGCGCGATTCGCCGCATCGTCGAGGCGCTCGACCCGCGCGACTACATTGTGTATCCAATTGGCGCGCCCGAAGGCGAGGACAGGACGCACCACTATCTCTATCGCTTTTGGCGCCGCCTACCGCCGACGGGGCATTTTGCGATCTTTGATCGTTCGTGGTACGGGCGCGTGCTCGTCGAGCGAATTGAACAATTCGCCCAACCCAACGATTGGCAGCGCGCCTATCGTGAGATCAATGATTTCGAACGCGATTTAACCGAATTTGGAACGATCTTGTTCAAGTTTTGGCTGCATATTTCCGCCGACGAGCAATTACGGCGTTTCCAAGCGCGGGCGACGGTGTTGTATAAACAGTGGAAATTGACCGATGAGGATTGGCGCAATCGCGCCGAATGGCAGCAATATCATGATGCCGTCAACGATATGCTTTTGAAAACCTCACCGCCCAACGCGCCGTGGACAGTCGTTCCCGCTGAAGACAAGAATTTCGGGCGCGTGTTCGCGCTGCAAACCATCGTTGATAAACTGGAGCGCGAATTGAAATGACGGCAGTATCGCGTATCGCGTATCGCAAATCGCAACTATCGCACTATCGCACTATTGCACTATTGCACTGTCGCACTATCGCACTATCCGCACTATCGCACTATCACACTTTAAGGAGTTATACATGTCTCATCACGACAAAGGTTGGGTCCTCATTCTCGGCTCGTCTTCGGGATTTGGCGCGGCGTGCAGCAAGGCGCTGGCTGCGGCGGGCTTTGACATTTTTGGCGTCCATCTCGACCGCGCGGGCGCGATGCCGCGCGTCAACGCGTTGGTGGAAGAAATCGCGGCGACCGGCGCGCAGGTAAAATTTTGGAACAAGAACGTCGCGCGCGACGACGTGCGCCTCGAAGTCATCGCGGGCATCGCCGAAACCTTGACAGCGCAAAAACCCGCGCTCGGCGGTTTGAATCTCGCCGACGAGAACAATCGCGATGCCGCACTCACCATTCTGTCCGAAGCGCTCAAGGAGCACAATGGCGCGCTCAAGGCGATGCTGCACTCGGTCGCATTCGGTTCGCTCCAACCATTCGTGTCCGACAACTTGAAAGAGCAAACTTCGCGCAAGCAAATGGAAATGACGCTCGACGTGATGGCAAACTCGATGGTGTATTGGGTGCAAGACCTGGCGCGCGTGCGGCTGCTAGATCGCGGCTCCAAAGTATTTTCCATGACCAGCGCGGGCTCGCGCCGCGCGTGGTACGGTTACGGTCCGGTGTCTGCCGCCAAAGCCGCGCTGGAAGCGCACACGCGGCAGCTCGCACGCGAACTCGGTCCGCGCGGCATTTTGGTCAACTGCTTTGAAGCGGGCGTGACCGACACGCCGGCGATGCGCATGATCCCCGGCGCAGATGTCATCAAAGCCGAAGCATTGCGCCGCAATCCGGGCGAACGCCTCACGACCCCCGAAGACATTGCCAACACGTTTGTCGCGTTGATGGACCCGCGCGTGCATTGGATCAGCGGCACGACGGTGCGCGTGGACGGCGGCGAAGATACACTCTAAAGGTGAAGGTGAAGGTGACGGGTGACGAGGAAAAATTGTGCCTCGTCACCCGTCACCCGTCACCCGGCACTTTATCATTATGGCAACCGATTGGTATCCGCAAGCGGAAAAATACGAAACGACCAAATACTATTCCGGCAATCAAGGACGCCGCGCGGTCGTGATGCACATTGCGCAAGGCAGTTACGCCGCAGCCGTGAAATGGCTGCAAGACGCGCAGCTCAATCCGAATTCATCCGCACATTTCGTGATTGCCAAAGATGGACGCGTCGCGCAGCTGGTATCCGTCAACGACGGCGCGTGGGCGAACGGTCTGCGGTGGAACGTGGATGCGTCACAGCCCAATGGCGGGTATTGGACGAATGCACGCGGGGTGCGCGTCAAGCCGTCGTGGCAAGACATCGTGCCCGGGCAAAATCCAAACTATTACACCATCAGCGTCGAGCACGAAGGGTTCTATCAAGAAGTTTGGACGCCCGAAATGTACGACGCCAATAACAAGCTGCTGGTGTGGCTGGCAAAAGAATTTGATATTTGGTGGGTGCCGTATCGCAATCTCATCGGACACTATGCGATTGATAATATAGACCGTCCGAATTGTCCGGGACCGAACGTCAATCTTGAAAAAATGGCGGCGGATGCCAATACGACGCGCATTTTGGAAATGGTCGTGCCCCAAGCCAAAAGCGCGCACGTGTACGGCGCCACCGCGTTGTTGTCGCTGCCGACGAAACAAATCATCACCTATTTGCGTGAAGCGGATGTGCAGGTGTACGGCTATTTGGATTTCGGCGGCAAGCGTTGGTACATTTCGCAATACAGTTTTAGCAACAACCTGCCGTACTTTTTTGAAGAGGCGGCGACCGTCGCAACGCCTGCGCTGTTCCCGTCACTTTGTCTGAACCCCGGCTATCGCGATTCCGTCACGCCGAGCGCGAATGAATTGGACGATCTCAATCCGCAGTGGCTGCGCGTGCTGCTCTTTCAGCAATATCAAAACTTTACGACGGGACAAAACACCGAACTCGATTGGCTGTTGGCGCGCGCGCAGCAAGCCAACCCCAATATCAAAATTCTCGCGCTCATCAATCCCGAAACCTTCAATCAAGTCCCCCCCCCCACGGGCAGCAGCGAGTGGGCGGCGTACATCGCCAAAGTGGCCGACCTTGCGCAAAAGGTCGCGCAGTTTTATCGCGGCAAAATCAGCGCGCTCGAAGTGTGGAACGAACCGGACGTGCAACAAATTTTGCCCGAAAACTACGCGGTGCTGTTAAAAGCCGCGTATCCGAAAATCAAAGCGGGCAATCCGAATTTGCCGGTAATTTCGGCGGGGATCTGCTGCGGCGAAGGGTTTACGTATCTCCAACGCGTCGTCGCCGCCGCGCCCGATTCGTACGACGGCGCGGGCTGGCACGTGTATGCCGAACGCGCGGATGGTTATCCATTCGCAAATTGGGGCTTTGGCGAACTGCGCAATTCCATCAATCAAGCGCGCGCGATTGCGGGCAAACCGTTGTGGATTACGGAAATCGGCGCGCAGTTGGATTGGAGTTGGGGCGATATTCCGCCGTGGCAAGGAGTCGCGGAATATATGAAACGCGCGTATGCCATCATGGACGACGTGGGGCGCCATCAGGTCGTGCAGGCATTTTGGTTTACGTGGCGCGTTGCGAATGAAGGATGGGGCATGGTGGACGAGGCAGGCAACAAACGCCCGTCGTGGTTCGCGTTCCAGGAACTCGCGCACAACGCGCCCATGCCTCCGACGGGCAATGTCGAAATCACGAACGTTTCGCTCACGCCGACGACGCTCGACGCGGGGCAAGTGTTGAACGTGAGCATCACTGTCAAAAACGGCACGAACGCGACGATTCCGACGCAAGCGCCCGCGCCCGGTCTGGTGTACACCGAAGGCGAAAGTTTTGTCTCGCGCGGTTACGCCGAAGTGAATGGGGCGTATCGCGTCGGTATTGATTTCGACGGACGGACGGGCATTGACCATCCGTATCGCTGGGGTTTCGGTTCCGCGCTCGCGCCGAATGAGACACGCGTGATCAACGGACAAATTCGTTTGAACCATGCGGCGACGAAAAATTATTGGGCGGGCTTGGTACAGGAACAAATCGCGTGGAAACAAGACACGGTAGGTAAAACGCTCGTCACCGTCACCCCCCCCCAGCCCCCCCCTCCGACCGGCAAGCCGACGATTGTTGCTGCCACGTTTACTCCGCAAACAGTGGCAGCAGGACAGATGTTGAGTGTAAGCATCACGGTGCGCAACGACACGAACGTGCCGCTCGCCACGCAGGGACCGAATCCCGGTTTTGCGTATCTCGCAGGCGAATCGTTTCTCTCGCATGGTTTCGTCGAACAGCGCGATGCGTTCCGCGTCGGCGTGGATTTCGACGGGCGCGCGGCGACCATGATTGACCATCCGTACCGCTGGGGTTTCGGTTCCGCGCTACAGCCCGGCGAAACGCGCGTCATCAACGGACAAATTCGGCTCAGCGCCGTCGCGGCAAAAAATTATTGGGCGGGCTTGGTGCGCGAACAAATCGCGTGGCTCCAAGACAATCAAGGCAAAACCCTCATTACGGTCACGTCGGTTCCGCCGCCGCCATCGGGCAATCCGACCATCACGAACGTGCAGTTCATTCCGACGTATTTGCAGACCGGCCAAATCATTCAAATCAAAGTCACGGTGCGCAACGATTCCGCGCAAACGCTCGGCTCGCAGGGACCCGACACGGGCTTTTTGTACAACGAAGGGGAAAATTATTTGACCAAAGGTTTTCCACCCGCGAACGGCGCATGGCGCGTCGGCGTGGATTATGATGGACGCCAGAATGTAGACCCGCGCGCGTATCCGTATCGCTGGGGCATCGGCACGCTTGCGCCGGGGCAATCCGTCGTCGTCGTCGGATTCGTCCGCCTTAACCGCAAACAGAACGTCAATTATTGGGTTGGTCTGATTCAAGAAGACGGCAACGTGATCGTGGGCAACGCGGGGACGACGATGATTAGTGTGGTGAAAGCGTAAGTGCGATGGTGGAATAGTGCGATAGTGCAATAGAGAGATAGAGAGATAGAGAGAGGGAGCGAAACGTGAAACGTGAACGTAGTGACGAATTCATTCGTTAGACTGGTTGTTGGAACTTTTTTTTCGTTTGCGAGGCAACATGGACGACACACGACAAAGCAGTCTGAACATTGACGGCGGCGAAACGCGCATTGGGCGCGACGCGTTCGGGGGCGATAAAAATGTCGCGGGGAATGAAATCCACGCGCAGACGGTGAATGTCTACCAAAACGTATCAGGTCCAAGCAGCGCGCTTCCACCCGCAAATGTAATTCCCTCGCGCAGCGGTTCGACTTATATCAAGCGCGGCATCGAAGACACCATCGGCGCGAATTTGCTCGGCGGGCTTGGCTTGGCGGCGATTGTGAGCGTCCACGCGCGCGGCGGCGCGTTGGGCGATGGATTCGCGCAATGGCGATTTGCTGGCGCAAGTGGCGACCGTGCCGCGTAATTGGCTCTATAACTTTTTCCGCATCAACAATGAATGGCTTGCGTGGCTGAACCGCGCCATCGAGCTGAAGGTATCCGACAATTGGCTGGAAGCCAACACGCGGCAAGCCATCGGCGATGTGCAACGTTTCCGTGATGACAATGACGCCGCCCTCGCCAGTTACAATGCCGCCCTCGCCCTGTTCCAACACGTCGGTTCCCGCTTGGGCGAAGCCAACACGCGGCAAGCCATCGGCGATGTGCAACAATTCAGAAAAGACAATGACGCCGCCCTCGCCAGTTACAACGCCGCCCTCGCCCTGTTCCAACTCGTCGGAGACCGCTTGGGCGAAGCCAACACGCGGCAAGCCATCGGCGATGTGCAACGTTTCCGTGATGACAATGACGCCGCCCTCGCCAGTTACAACGCCGCCCTCGCCCTGTTCCAACACGTCGGTTCCCGCTTGGGCGAAGCCAACACGCGGCGCGCGCTCGGGTTGCTTGAGCTCGAAAATGGAAATATAGAACGCGCCATGCAGTTTTTAGAGCAAGCCGTCAATCTGCATCATCAAATCGGTTCTGAATACAGTGTCGCGGTGGACTATTGGTATTTTGCGGTTGCGCTGGACGAAAAGGGAATGGTCGCAGAGGCAAAGCGCTGCGCGGAGATTGCGGCGCCGATTTTTGAAAAGATGGGGCTGCCGTATGCGGAGCGGATGCGGGAGATTTTGGGGGCACCGTAGTTTGGAAAACGACGGCAAAAGAAAGAACCACCAGACCAAAGAATGTGCAACCTTCTTTGTGAATTCCATTCTGCGGACACTTTGGTCTGCTGGTCTTTCTTTTGCCGCTGAATTCCATTCAGCGGGCACTTTGGTCTGCTGGTCTTTCTTTTGCCGCTGAATTCCATTCTGCGGGCACTTTGGTCTGCTGGTCTTTCTTTTGCCGCTGAATTCCATTCTGCGGTCTTTGGTCTCCCTATCTTTCTTTTGCCGCTGAATTCCATTCTGCGGGCACGCGGGCAATCGGCAGAATCCCGACCAAGAGGAGTTTAATGCTATGGCATATTGGCGCTTGTTTTATCATTTTGTCTGGACGACCAAGCGGCGCGACCCATTACTCGTGCCGGAGATTGAATTGCGCGTGCATGGAGTATTGCGCCAAGAGGCGAAAAATTTGGGCGCGCGTCTCGCATTTGTGAATGGGATGCCCGACCACGTTCACATGCTGGCAGCCGTCCCGCCGACGATTGCGCTTTCTGATTTTGTAAAGCAAGTCAAGGGCGCGTCCTCCCGTTTTGTAACCGTTGAATTCGGCAGCGCGTTCGATTGGCAAGACAGTTATGCCGTCTTTTCCGTTTCGGACCAAGAAACGCCGCGCGTCAAGGCATATATCGAAAATCAAAAACAGCACCACGCGCAAAACACTCTCGTCCCCGAATGGGAACGCTTGGCTCAGGACGCAGAAACCCAATTCTGACCTCTGCGTAACGCGAATAAAACATACACGCGTAGAATAAGAATTACGGGTGATGACAGCCCGCAATTTTTTACAGAAAGGGTACGCTTGTCTGTGCCAGTTGCTCCCCTACGCGCGTCAGACGCGAACGCGTCGGCGCAATCCAACGGTGTGAAAGCCAAAGCGAATCACACCATGTCTCCCGGTAAATTTTTCAAAATCTATGTCTTGCCGCCCGAACACGGTGGATGGTTTTTGCTGCTCGGTCCGTTTTTGTTCGGCGCGCTGGCCGCCGCGCAGCCGAATGCGGATTTGATCGTTCTGTTTTTGTTCGCGCTGGCGAGTTATATCGCGCGGCAGCCGCTGACGATCTTTGTCAAGGCATTGTCGGGTCGGCGCGCCAAGAGTGATGCGCGCCCCGCGCGGTGGGCATTGGGCGCGGTCGGGATGATTGCCGCGTTATTGCTGCTCGTTTTGATTCTGCGCGGCTATGCGTTTTTATTATGGTTGGGGATTCCGGCGGGACTGGTAGTGGCGTGGCAGTTGTGGTTGGTCACGCAGCGCGAGGAAAGACAAATCGGTATCGAGTTGATCGGCGCGGGTACGCTCGCCTTGTCCGCGCCTGCTGCCTATTGGGGCAGCATCGGTGCAATGACGCCCACGGGCTGGTGGTTGTGGGGCTTGGCATGGTTGTATGCCGCGTCGTCCATCGTATATGTGTATTTGCGGTTGACGCAGAGGAAAGACAAGGAACGGAAGGAAATGAGGGAACTGCTGCGCGATGGGCGACGCACACTGTTGTATGCGGGCACGAGTGTTGGGTTGACCGTCGCGCTCGCGTTATTGCAATTCGTACCGCCATTCACGCCGCTGCCGTTTACGCTCGCGCTGTTGCATTACTTGTACGGCATCACACATCCGTGCGTTGGCGCGAAACCCTTGCACATTGGGGCAGAACAATCGCTGGCAACGTCGGTGTTTTATCTCGTACTCGGCATTGTGTTTTCAAATAGTCGTGACCTGACAGGTTTCTAAGACGTCTGAAATGAAATGGCAGAGGCGGGTCGCTGACCCGCCTCTGCGTCTCGAAAGAGCCACGCGCGTTTACGCACCGAATTCCAGTTCGAACACCGCCATGGTTCCGGTAAGCTCAAGCCCCAACAAACTAGCGTGCCACAGCCGGTGGTTAGCTCGGCGGATTAGGACTCGGTAAGAGCCGTGCCCGCGCGTGGATGGGGTCTCAACTTTTTATCGCTGTGCATTTTACTCCCCTCTTGTGGCATTTGTCCAGACATTTTCGACGGGGCGAAAAAATTCGAGAATTGATTGTGACATACCAGATAGGCGGTACGCCAGAGAGGTGGCTTGCATATCTAGGGGTGACATGTCATCTCGATTACAATTTCTGCGCGCGACGCCTTTTCATTGCAAAAGCGGGCATCGCGCGCGCGGCAGCTTCAAGTTAAAGCACTACTCACAGCGCCAAAACGAAAATTGTTTCGCCGAACGCGAATCCACAGGCGCACTGCAGGTTGGGCGCGTGACAACGCGCCACGGATAATAACGCTGGTCGTACCATTTCACGTCCGGTAGTTGAGCCAATGGAATACGCCTGGAATCTTGCGTGGATACGGCGAACCAATTCGCGTCCGAGTGCGGCGGCGCGGCATAGTGCATGACCGCAATCCATTTGCCATCCGTGGACCAAAAACGCGGAAAGTCCAACGTTTCGCACGCGCTCAATTCGCGCCGCGCGCCATTCGTCGCGTCAAAAAGGGTCAGGCATGTCGGTGCGCGCGGCGGGCGCACTGCGATTTGCGCGCCATCGGGCGACCACAGCGCGTACACGAACTCTGCCATTTCGTTCGAGGGCAACGCCAAGGTTTGTTCGCCGTCGCCGGAAATCAAACGCAGCGATTCCTTGCTATCCGACTGGTTGGTAAACGAAAGCAAAACGCGCGCGCCATCGGGCGACCAGCCGGCGGATAACACATTCCGAATGCGCATGAATCTGGACATTTCGGGCGCTTGAAACAAAAGCGTGCGCGCGCCCGTTGCCAATTCTGTCGCGTGTATCTCCGACGCCAATTCCAAAATTTCCGGTCCCGAAATCCAATAGGTGTAAATCTCCGGATCAATGCGTTTGAGCGCGCCTTGCGCATCCGGTGTCGCGGTGTGTGCAGGCAGCGTCGCCGTAGCCACCGGCTTGGTTGGCGTCGGCGGCGCAGGCGTTGTGGGCAACGGCGCACAAGCGCCGAGCAACACCAGCATTCCCCAAAGCAGGCGTAAGCGTGTTTTGTTGTGATTACGCATGGGGTCCTCGTTGAAATTCCAACACGATAAAAATTGCGCCGCAATGGGCGCAATTTTTATTTCACACCGTTAATTGCCGACGACAAGCGCAATCGCATGTTCGCGCGTGTGCGAAAAAGAAAGTGCAATGTTTGACACGCCCAATTCGACCGCGCGCTGCGCCGCTTTGCCGTATAGCCGTAAACTCGGGTCGCCATTCTGCGCCGAAACGATTTCGATCTCGCGCCAGTCCACGCCGTCGCGATGTTGAATGCCGACGCCAAGCATTTTGCTCGCAGCTTCTTTGGCGGCAAACCGCGCGGCAAGCGAAGTCACGCGCCCCGCGCAGTACTCGATTTCGCCCTCCGTAAATACACGCCGCGTAAAGCGTTCGCCGTACCGCGCCACAGCCGCCGCGACACGTTCCACTTCGATGAGATCAACGCCCGTACGCAGCATTTCTGCAGATTGCCGATAGCAGATAGCCGATGGTCAAACTTGTGCCATCTGCTATCTGCTATCTGCCATTGGCTACTTTACACTCGCCGTCGCCATTTCTTCTGTCGTCTGCCGCCCGCTGTCCGTCGTCGTTCCACTGAGCGGTCGCCCGATGCCGCGATATTCAAAGCCGTGGGCGCGCATTTCGGCGGGGTCGTACACGTTGCGCCCGTCGAGAAAAACTTTGTGCGCCATCGCATCGTACACGCGCGGCATGTCCAATTGTTTGAATTCGTTCCACTCGGTAATCAGGATCATCGCGTCCGCGCCCGCCGCGACTTGGTATGCGTCGCCGCAGAATTTCACGCCGTCGAGAACGCGCTGCGCGTTTTCCATTGCCACGGGGTCGTACGCGCGCAAATTCGCGCCCTCGTTCGCGAGCATGTGCGCGAGATCAATCGCCGCCGCTTCGCGAATATCGTCCGTGTTGGGTTTGAACGAAAGGCCCAACAGACCAATCGTCTTGCCGCGCAAATTGCCGAGCAATTCGCGCAATTGCACGATGACGCGCCGGCGTTGGTCGCGATTAATATCCATTACGGCGCGCAGCAATTGCGGGTGCAAGCCGTTGACTTCTGCCATATACGTCAGCGCCTTGACATCTTTGGGAAAGCAGCTGCCCCCAAATCCCAAGCCCGCGTTGAGGAATGCCGCGCCGATGCGCTGGTCCGCGCCCATGCCTTGCGCGACCAATTTCACATCCGCGCCGAGTTTTTCGCAAATAGACGCGATTTCGTTGACGAACGAAATTTTCATCGCGAGAAACGCGTTCGACGCATATTTGATCATTTCGGCGGTACGCAAATCCGTAATCATGATGTTTTTGGTAAACACGCGATACAGCTCGGCAACCGCTTCGGCGGCTTCTGCATCCACCGAACCCAACACGACGCGGTCAGGATTCAAGAAATCATAGACCGCCGAACCTTCGCGCGTAAATTCGGGGTTCGAGACGACTTGAAAATCAACGCCTTGTTTTTTGCCGCGTTCGATCAACGTTTGCGCAGTCGAGTCGCCCGTCCCGACCGGAACGGTGCTGCGATTCACGATGACGGTGTAGCCGTCCAGATGCCGCGCGATGCTTTCGACGGCGGTGCGAATGTATTTCAAATCCGCTTCGCCGTCCACGCCCGACGGGGTGCCGACCGCGACAAAAATAAACTCTGCCTTTGGAATGGCTTGCGCGTAATCGGTGGTAAAAACCAACCGCCCCGCCGCCGCGTTGCGCTGCACCATTTCTTCAAGCCCGGGCTCATAGATCGGCAATTCGCCGCGTTTCAGTTTTGCAATTTTTTCTTCGATGACGTCGAGGCAAATGACCTGATTTCCCAAATCCGCAAAACAGGCGGCAGTTACCAGACCGACATAACCGACGCCGAGAACCGTAATTCGTCGCACTCTTAACTCCTTGAAGGAGATGGAGAGAAGGAGAGATTGAGAGAGGGAGAGAGGGAGCGCGAGAGAGCTTGATCTATCACTCTATCACTCTATCACTCTATCACTCCATCACTCCATCACGCAATCACTCCATCTTTCTTCCAATTTCCAATTTCCACTTCTGATTTCCCCAACGCGCGCAAAATTTCATCCGTATGTTCGCCGAGCAGCGGGGGATGTTTTTGATACACGACCGGCGTTTCAGAAAAATGAATCGGATTGCCGACCGATTTCGCAATGCCGAGGAGCGGATGTTCGATTTCGACAATCATGCCGCGTGCGCGCGTTTGCACGTCGTTCAACGCTTCGGCGGCGGAATTGATGGGTCCGCACGGAATTTCGGCAGCGCGCAATTGCTCCAACCAATACGCGGCGGGCTTGGTTCCCACAATGTTCTGAATCTGCTGGACCAATTCGTCGCGCTGTTCACTGCGCCCGCGATTGGTCGCAAAACGTTCGTCGCGTCCCAGCGAGTCTTGGGCGTCCAACACGCGCAGAAATTTTTGCCACAATGCTTCGCTCCCGACGGCGATGATAATGTATTTGTCTTGCGCGCGAAAGACCTGATACGGCACGATGCTCGCGTGCGCGTTGCCGATTTTTTTCGGCTCGACCCCCGCGTTTAGATAATTGCTGCCGATGTGATTCAGCCACGTCAATTGGGAATCAAACAGCGCCATGTCAATAAATTGCCCCGCGCCGTTTTGGTCGCGCGCGCGCAGCGCGACGAGCACGCCAAGCGCGGCATACACGCCCGTCGTAATATCTGCAATCGGCGCAGGAAAGCGCATCGGCTCCCAATCCGGCAGCCCCGTAAAACTCATCAATCCCGCTTCGCCCTGCGCGACGAGATCGTATCCCGCCAGCCCCGCTTTCGGTCCGGTGAACCCATAGCCGGTGATGGAAACATAAATCAAACGCGGATTGATGGCGCGCAGCGTTTCGTAATCGTGTTTGCGTTTTTGCAGCGACGCGAGCGAAGGTTGGTTCACCAAAAATACGTCCGCGCCGCGCACCAATTCGTGCAGAATCTCAATCGCGGCGGGTTTGTCCAGATTCAGCGTGAGGGAGCGCTTGTTGCGATTGCAGGAGAGAAAGTACGCAGATTCGGATTGGACGAACGGTGGACCCCACCCGCGCGATTGGTCGCCGCTGCCGGGGCGTTCGATTTTGATTACATCCGCGCCAAAATCGCCGAGCAGCATCCCGCATATCGGACCTGCCATCGCCTGCGTCAAATCGAGCACGCGCAGATCAGAGAGGACATTGTTCATCACAGAGGATTATACCGACAAGTTAGAAAATAAAAAACCTAACAAAACGGGCGCGTCAGGTTTTCGCAAGGGTCAATTCATCCTGCACTCGCCATTCTCGACTCGGCTGTTCGAGGTCGTCCAACATTTTCAAAATATATTCACGATAGAGGGTGAGGTCGCGTAACGTCTACCACTTGACCGACGCAAAAAGCAAACTCGACAAGTTCGCCCAGTCTGAGCCATTCGGGGATAGGTTCATTCATCACGCCATCCCTCCGCCAAAAGTTCCTCCGCCAAATCCATCGCTTGCTCCTTCGAAAATAACCTCACCCCCGACCCCTCTCCTAATAGGCGAGGGGAGATTTTCATCCCTTGGTGGTGCGCTGCGGCGCATGGGGGATTCTCTTGAATTTGGATGAAAGCCGAATTCATTTAGCAAGTGAAAGAGAATGTAATGCTCACCGCTCGCGCTAAAACCATCTGATAACGGCGGAGTGTTTTGGTATTGCGCGTTGAGCCTGTCGTACTGCCATTTCAATCAACGCGGCTCTTTCATAATTTAGATTATACCAAAATTGAATTGCAGAATGTGGGTCTTATACAGCCATTGCTCGGCGCAAACGTCTTATGGCTTCCTGCAATTCCTCCGGCGGATATAAACTGAACGCGACGCGGAACGTGCTGCTGCGGCGACCGTCAATGAAAAAACGCGCGCCGTGAATAAAATCCACGTTGTGCTCTTGGGCGCGTGCGCGCAGGCCTTGCGTATCAACGCTTTCCGGCAAGTTGCCCCACACAAAAAATCCGCCGCCCGGTTTTTCAAATCGCGCTTGCGGCAAATCCCGCGGTAACGCGTCGCACAAGGCATCGCGCCGTTCGCGGTACGCCTTGCGCAGTTTTTCGATTTGGGCGTCATACATGCCCGCTTCACAAAATGCCGCAATCGTCATCGCAGTGAAATGATTGACCCCACCGCCGCTGTCGCGCAAGCCGCCCGTCGCCATGCGCTGAATATGCTCGCCTTTGCCAGTCATCCAACCGAGACGCAAACCGGGGGCGAGCGCTTTGGCGAAGGACCCCATGCGCAAGACGCCGCCTTCGGGCGCCATGCTCCACAACGATGGCGGCGCGGGCGCATCGTACGCCAATTCACGATACACGTCGTCTTCGACGAGCAGAATCCGTTCCGCTTCTGCGACCTTTGCCAACCCGCGCCGCCGTCCTTCGCTCAAATTCGCGCCGGTCGGATTGTGAAACGTGGGAATGGTGTATAGAAATTTCGGATGCTTGCCCGCGCGTTTCAATTCGACGAGCGTTTGTTGGAATGCCTTGACGCGTAACCCATCCTGATCAGTTGGCACGGCAATCACGTCGAGATGGTGATCGCGCAAAATGCGTACGGCAAGATGATACGTCGGCGCTTCGACCAAAACGGTATCGCCGGGCGCGGTGAAATGGGTGCAAATCTGATCGAGCGCGTCGGAATTGCCGCCCGTGAGCATAATTTGTTCGTGCGTCAAAGTGCGCCGTTCATTGCGTTCGATGCGTTTCGCCAAATAATCGAGCAACGGGCCCGCGCCCGCGTCCGCGCCGTAGGCGAGAGCATCCGCGCCATATTCTTTCAAAGCCAGTTCGCTCGCGCGCTGCATGTCCGCAACAGGCAAAAGTTTCGGATCGGGCTGACCCCACGCGAGGTCTATCACGCCGGGTTTGATCGAGAGTTGGATGGTAGGAAAAGATTTGTGCATCACGTAGACTTGTTTCGGAATTTGAGCGTCTATTATACTCGACTCTGGAAATTCCTTGCTTGCCGGAACCTGCGCGCACGAAAAAACGAGATGGCAAAAGCCATCCCGTTCAAACATTCTCGTTTTCAAAATCCCTCTGCTGTCGCGTTCACACTTTCGCCGAATCGTTCTCCGGCTCGATTCCCAACGCCCGCAGCTGCGCCGCCAAACGCTTCGCGCGTTCTTCTGCACGTTCGGCGCGTTCCTCCGCGTGTTCGGCGCGTTCTTCTGCACGTTCGGCGCGTTCCTCCGCGTGTTCCTTTAGTTCCACCAATTCGGTGTAGGTGAGAAAACGCGCGCCGTCAGGACGATACAAATCCAACTCGCCCGCGCGTAGTTCAAAGCGAACTTGGAGACGCGGACTGATCCACCCTTGCATTGTTTCGATTTCCTCCAGCAATTCACCGCGTCGCTGCCAGCCGCTCAATTCACCGCGATCGGGATCATACACGTAGTATTCTTCCACGCCATAACGCTCGTAAAAACGGAACTTGCGCGTCATTTCGGTGATTGTATTCCCCGGAGAAAGAATTTCAAACACCACTTGCGGCGCGATGCCTTCTTCAAGCCACTGTAAATACGAGCCGCGGTCCCCCTTGGGGCGACCAAAGACGACCATCGCATCGGGTGCGACGCGGATTTCGGGATGTCCTTCTACGGGATACCACAAAAAATCTCCCGCGACAAACACTACCGGTTCGTGCGCAAACAACGCTTCTAGTCCTTCTTTGATCGTGACGATGTAACGAAATTGTTTAGTGTTGTCTGCCATGGGCTTGCCATCGCTTTCGGGATAAACGATCTCCCCTCTCGTCAAAATTGGCGTTCGTGTTTGCATAGACTTTGCTCCTCGAATCCACACCCAAACGGGCATGCACGTATTATACCGCAGGTTACGCTGACACTGCGGACGAATTTCGCAGTTTGACGCTACAAGACCCCTGACTATAATCGAATCATCATGCCAGTCATCTTGCGCGAAAAGGGCTATGAGTTTTTCTTTGTGATGTTTGATTTGGACGAACCCATCCATGTCCACGTACGCCACGAACGCAAACAGGCAAAATATTGGATTGACCCAATATCGCTCGCATGGACGCGGGGTTTCCGACCGCATGAATTGAACGAAATCGAGCGCATCATCGGCGATAATCACGCTTACATTCGCAGGGTTTGGCAAAGGGAAAGAGCAAAACGACAATGAGCACAACACTCGTAACGGTCAACACGCAGGCACGGCAAGGAGTCGCGCGCACGATCACGATCCCAGTATTTATTCCTGATTTGGATCAAGTGCGCGAACTGGCGATGAGCTTGCATCGCGCGGGACGCTCTTTTCAAGAGCGGGTCTGGGGTTGGCTAGTCACTTACGAACCGGAAATCCGGGAAGAAGCCGCTGTTGTCCAAGTGCCTGACGGACAAGGCGGACTCATTGACCAAGAGAGGGACCTTTGGTCGCCCGCTAGTTTCACAATTGGCGAAAACGGCGTTTGGTTCTTTTCCATGTTGTGGGAAAACGGTGCCAACAAGCCCCCCGTCGAGTTTCTGGAAACAGAAACGCTTGAGGATGCATAAATCGTTGTAGAAATATCGAAACTAAGAAACCGACGCGCATTATCATACGCGTCGGTTTCTTTTCACAAATGACAATGGGCGCGTAAGATGAGTTAATCCCCACTCGGTCTGAACTTGTATCCGTATATCAACAACCCGCGTTCCCCCTCCGCGCGAATTTTCCGCGTCACCATTTCCATCCGCATTCCGATTTCCAAATCGTCTTGGTTCACGTCCGTCAACATCGCCTCGACCAGCGGACCTTCGTCGAGTTTGATCATGCCGACGGCATACGGCGCGAAATCTTCAAAACCGGAAGGCGCCTGGCGCAATGTGGTGAACGAATACAGTTCGCCGTTGCCGCTGAATGGAAACGGCTCGAATTCCGCGCCGCGACATTCCGTACAAACCTGACGCGGGGGAAAATGTTTCGCGCCGCATTTCAAACACACATTACCGACGAGTTGGTACCGCTGCTCGCGCAAACGCCAATTGGGAGCGAGATTTTCAGCCATAAAACAAAGGATGAAGGATGAAGGCGGAAGGATGAATCAATCTTTTTTTCATCCTTCATAATTCATCCTTCATCCTTTCCCTTTCAGAATATGCGTGACCGCCGTTGCCGCGACGCCGCCGAGCGATTGCGCCATGGCGATGCGTGCGTTGGGCACTTGGTTTTTTCCCGCTTCGCCGCGCAGTTGTTGAACCGCTTCGACGATTTGATACACCCCGGTCGCGCCAATGGGATGCCCGCGCGCTTTTAGTCCACCCATCGTGCTAATGGGCAATTTGCCGTCAATCGCGATTTCACCGTCGCGCCCGAAATAGGTGCCGGCGCCGCGCCGCGCGAAACCCGCCGCTTCCAGCGACATGGGCGCGACAATCGAGAACGCGTCGTGCAGCTCGAACAAGTCAATATCCTGCGGCGTCACGCCCGCTTGCGCATACGCTTTGATGGATGAAAGTTCGACCGCGCGCAGCCACAACGGGTCTTGGCGGTCGTGCAGCGCGAGCGAATCCGTAGCAATCGTGCTCGCCGCAATGGAAATCGCACGCGCGGTATTGCCGTTCAAATTTTCACTGCGCGACAAAATCAATGCCGCCGCGCCGTCGCAAATCGGCGACGAATCGAACAGCGAAATTGGGTCGGCGACCTTTTTCGCTTTGGTGAACTGTTCCAGCGTCACGTGTTTGCGAAACATCGCGTTCGGATTGTGCGCCGCGTTCGCGTGCGCGTTCAAGGCAAACGGCGCGAAATCTTCTTCCACCAAATCGTATTCGTACATGTAACGGCGCATGAGCATGGCGTTCAAGCCGACGAATGAAATTCCGTTCGCCGCTTCGTACTCACCATCTGCCGCCATGGACAAACCGGAAGTGACGGTGCCGTTCCACATATCGGTCATTTTTTCCACGCCGACCACCGCGACGCGGCGGTACTGCCCCGACGCGACGGCGAGAAAGCCCGCATGAGCCGCGCTGCCGCCCGCGCCGCACGCCGCTTCTACTTTCAGCGCGGCGACGCCGCTCATGCCGAGTTGGTCCGCAATCAACGCGCCGAGATGTTCTTGCCCGGCAAGTTCGCCGCTCAACATGTTGCCGACGTAAATCGCGTCCATCTCTTCAACATGCGCATCGTGGAGCGCGGCAAGCAAAGCGTCTACGGCCAAATGGCGCAGACTCTTGTCCCAATGCTCGCGCACTGGAGTTTGACCTACCCCAATAATCGAAACGTCACGCATAAAAGTTAGATGTTGGAGGTTAGAAGTTGGAGGTTAGAGTCGAACTTCCAACTTCTAATTTCCAATTTCTAGTTCATCACTAACTTGTTTCGGAACCGCGCGTACAGCGCGTAATCAATCAGTTCGCGGCGCGCCAGATACCACGCGGTGCGTTTTGCCAAATCGCGGCGTTCCACAATTTTGTCCGTGACGACGTACGAAAATACGTCGCTGCCCGCGCCTGAGCCAAAGGACACGAGCAAAATGCGGTCGCCGGGTTTGGCATTGTCCAACACGTTCGTCATGCCAATGAGCGACGCGCCCGCGTAGGTATTGCCGATTCTATTGACGAGCAGACCGGGCACGATCTGATCCCGCGTAAAGCCCAACTGCGCCGATGCTTGCAGCGGAAATTTCGCGTTGGGTTGATGAAAGATTGCCCATTGAAAATCGCGCGGCGTGAAATTCATCCGTTCCATGAAATTACGCGTGGCTTGGAGCGTGTGCGCGAAATACGCCGGTTCGCCGGTAAAACGATTGCCATGTTCAGGATAGTACTGATGCGTGCGGCGGAAAAAATCCGGCGTGTCGGTGACGTACGAATAGGACCCTTCGAGCACTGCCAACGCGTTTTCGGCGGGACCCATCACGTACGCCGCGCCGCCCGCGCCGGCGGTATATTCGAGCGCGTCGTGCGGGCGACCTTGCGCCGTGTCCATCCCAATCGCCAGCGCGTAATCTGCCATCTCACTGCCGACCAGCGCGATAGCCGCTTGCATCGCTTCGGTGCCCGCTTTGCACGCGAACTGCCAGTCCGCCGCGAGGGTCGCGCCGCTCGCGCCCAACGCTTCGGCGACGACCGTAGAGCTTGGTTTCACCGCGTACGGGTGCGACTCGCTCCCGACCCACACTGCACGTAAAACTTGCGCATTGATTTGTGCGCGCGCCATCGCATTGCGCGCGGCTTCGACGCTCATCGTAATCGTATCTTCGTCGAGCCCGGGCACGGCTTTTTCTTCAATCGGCATCCCTTCTTCCGCGCCGCCCCACACGCGTGCGATTTCACTCGCCTTGATGCGATAACGCGGCACGTACGCGCCGTACCCGACAATTCCAACATCTCGTTTTGGTTTCATTTCAGGTTTCAGGTCTCAGGTCTCAAGTCTCAGGTTTCAGGTCTCAAGTCTCAGGTTTCAGATCTCACGTTTGACGTTTGACGTCTGACCTGTGACCTGTAACTTGCAACTTGCGACCTGTAACCTGTCACCTGTCGCTTGTTCTTTCCAACCGCCGCGCGTGCAATTTCATGTGTCCCTTTTGAATGCCGTCCGTTGCCAGTGCGCGCAGCGCCGCAAGATTTTGTGACAGACCCACTGCTGCCATGACGCTCGCGAGTTCGCGTCCCGATTTCACATCCAAGATTTGAAGCGCGATTTGCGCGACTTGATGAATCCGCGTCAACCCGCCGACAATGCCCACCGCGAGCGGCAATTCGATGCTGCCGATCAAATCGCCATTCGACGCCAATTCCCAATTCGTCAGAGGACGATAGCCCCCGTCGCGCGCGGCGTACGCGTGCGCTCCCGCTTCAATGGCGCGAAAGTCATTGCCCGTTGCGATGGCAACCGCGTCAATGCCGTTCATAATGCCTTTGTTGTGTGTCGCCGCGCGATAGCGATCCACTTCGGCAAGCACTTGGGCTTCGACAATCAAGCGCGCCACGTCTTCGCCGCCCAACGCGTCGGCGCTGAGGCGACAAGTCGCGCGGGCGAGACGCCGGTCCGAAAGATTCGTCAGAATTCGCAAGTTCACGCGTCCGCCAGTCAGTTCGGCAATGCGCGGGGCGATGTTTTCACAGGCGGTATTTACTAAATTCGCGCCCATCGCATCGCGGGTGTCGAACGCCAAATAGACCACCAGCATCGGGCCGATACGCGTGTGAAAAAACTCGCGCACGGAAATATCACGCGCGCCGCCGCCGCGCTTGACGAGGTTGGGGTGCGGCTCATTCGCCAGCTCGAGCAGCTCGGCACGCGCCAGCATGATCCGTTGGTGGCTCAAGTGCAGTTTTTCGATGGTCTCGAGCAGTCTGGCAGATTCGGCAATCGGATCGCTGATGCTTTCAAAAATAATCTGAATCTGCCCGACCAGAATGGGTTCTTCTGCCCCAGCGTGGAAACCACCTGACGAGCGCACGATTTTTGCCGCATTGCTGCAAGCAGCCACAATGGATGGCTCTTCCGTGACCATTGGAATCAAGTAATCACGGTCATTTATTGTAAAGTTCGCGGCAATGCCTAATGGCAAGCTATAAACCCCGACGACATTCTCGACCAACTGATCGGCTTGCTCCAAATCCAAGCCGCCGCTCAATAATGCGTCAACTTGGACCGCGTCCAATGCCACCAGATTGGACAACCACTCGATGCGCTGTCCACGGGTTAATTTGTAGAAACCTTCCAATCGTGACGAGTAACTCACGGGTTTGAATGCTCCCATGATATGCTTGACAGACTGCAAATTACTCCAAGACAACTGTCAAAAGCTATCGAACTTGTGAAATCTCAAACAATTGACGGATGTAACAAGCACAATGGGCGGTTTTTCACCGCCCATCCCGACTCACTCGACATAACAAAGTTGCCACGCACTTTGGAAGTGCGTGGCAACTTGCTGGAACCCTATTCCAGGATTTCCTGGATTTTCTCTTGCAGGTCTTGAGGTGTATATGGCTTTTGCATAAAAGCCGCAACACCTTTGCCATTAAAGCGTGCGCTCGCTTCCTGTTCTGAATATCCGCTCATCAGCAAAACCCGCACTTCGGAATTGATTTCTTTCAGATGGCGCAAGGTTTCTTCGCCACTCATGCGCGGCATCGTCATGTCAAGTAACACACAGACAACCTCATCCCGATTCGTCTTGTATAGTTCGATGCCCGCGGGACCGTCCTCTGCCAAAATCGGCGTATAGCCAATGCGTGCCAGCATGCGTTTGGTCACGTTGCGCACCACTTCTTCGTCGTCAATAACCAAAACGGTCCCATTCCCTTTTTGCTTCAAAAGTTCGCCGCTGGATTTCTCGACATGCTGCGGCATCTCTTTGACGGGTAACAGTACACGAAAAACCGAACCGCTGCCGGGTTCACTGTAAACTCGAATCGCGCCGCCATGACCACGCACAATACCGAGCACTGCCGCCAAACCCAATCCCCGCCCCGTAAACTTGGTCGTAAAGAACGGGTCGAAAATTTTGGCTTGCGTTTCCTTATCCATTCCGCCCCCGTCGTCAGCCACTTCGACAAAGGCATACGTCCCTTCGCGCAATTCGGGCGCCATAAAACTATTGGACAAGTATTCGCGATCGGCATGCACCACACCGGTAGACAGTGCAATCGTGCCCTGTTTGTCGCCGATAGCGTCCGAAGCATTGACGATGAGATTCATCAAAACTTGCCGTATCTGCGTCACATCCCCTTCAATCGGCGGCAGGTTAGGATCCAACGCAAATCGCAACGCGGCATTCTTGGCAATCGAGACTTGAAGCAATTGCGTGATTTCGGTGATGACGCTGTTGAGACTGATGCGCTGCATGACAAAGCGTCCTTTACCGGAATAAGCCAACATTTGGCGCGTCAAGTCTGCGGCGCGCTGCGCTGCTACCTTGACTTGCTCGACCGGTTCACGCACCGGCGAATCGGGCTCGAGGTCTACCAAGATCAGACCGACATTTCCCAAAATGGAAACCAGCAAGTTGTTGAAATCGTGCGCGATGCCGCCTGCGAGGACGCCGAGCGATTCCAGTTTTTGTGTTTCTTGCAGTTTGCGCTCGAACGCGCGCTGGCGTTCTTCTTCCAGTTTGCGTTCGGTGATGTCTTCCGAAATGCCAATCAGATATTTCGGCTGCCCGTCTGCATCCATGACCGGTATTTTTTTCGTGTGCAAAAAGCGTTTCCCGTGAGCGGTTTCCATTGGCTCTTCGGGAACGTCCACGATTTTGCGCCCGGTCAACGCCTCACGATCCTTTTGTTCAAAGAACCGCGCTTCGGACACGGGGAACACATCGTAATCATTTTTGCCGATGAGGTCCTGCGTGTGCCTGCCCAGCAGTTCTTCTCCGGCGCGATTCAGGCGGAGGAAACGCAAATCTTGCGCATCTTTGACGAAAATCAGGTACGGCAGATTGTCCACTACCGAATTGAGGAATTGCTCGGTGCGTCGCAAATCGGCTTCCGCGCGTTTGCGCTCCACCAATTCCGTATGCGCCGTATGATACAGGCGCGCATTGTCCAACGCGATAGAAGCCAATTCCGAAAAGCGCCCGAGCGCTTGCATTTCACTCTTGCCGAAACGCCGTCCCTCTTCCAAGTAGGCCAGACCGATGACGCCAACCGTCTGATTGCCCGACTTGATGGGCACGCCAGCCACCGCGCGCAAGATATCGCGCGACGACAGCGCGAGCCGCCCGGGCCAATTGCGATAGTCGTCTACCACGATCGGTTCACCCGATTGCCAGACCGTTCCGGCAAGCCCGACTCCGAAATTTGCCTTGGTGCCCTTGAAGCCGTTGTACGCTCCAACGCCGATCCGCATGATCATTTCTGGATCGCCGGCGCCATTGGGCGTCAGCATAAACACATAGCCGTGCGCTGTGCCAACCAGTGCGGCAGCGCGCGCAATAATCTGCTCCAACAAATCTTCGAGATCGAGGCGGCTCATCAAGCCAAGCGTCGTCTCGTGCAGCGCGGTCAGATACGAATTTTGCTCCCGCAGCAGTTGTTCGACCCGCAGCCGGTCCGTCACATCTGCCGCGTGTCCGAGCACGAACGCGCCTGCGCCGGGTTGTTCGGAGCGCACATTGCGATATTGCAAAACGTGAACTTCGTTATCGCGCGTGAGAATCTGAACCAAGCCGTCATCCGTTTCGTGCTCGCCAATGCGCGCCAGATATTGGTCGAAAACCGCGTGATATTCGGGCGGCACAAAGTCGCGCATGTCGTGTCCGATGATTTCGTCCACTGCATAACCGAGCAAGCGCGCGGCGGCGGGGTTAATGGACAACAGCCGCCCGTCCATGTCGTGCGTCCAAATCAGACCTTGGCTATTTTCGACCAAATGCCGGTAGCGTCGTTCACTATCCCGCAATTTCTGTTCCGCTTTGTGCCGGTAGAGCGCGATTTCAATCGTGGATTGCAGTTCGCGTTCTTCAAACGGCTTGAGAATATAACCGAACGGCTCGGTAATTTTTGCCCGCGCCAGCGTCGCTTGATCCGCGTAAGCGGTGAGAAAAACTACAGGAATATCCAATTCCGAACGAATCGCATCTGCGGTTTGAATCCCGTCAATCTCGCCTTCAATGCGAATATCCATCAACACCAGACTTGGACGAGTCGCAGTCGCCTTGCGAATGGCATCCTGTCCTTCCGCAGCCATTCCGGTGACTTGATAGCCGAGACCCTGCAAACGAAACTGCAAGTCTTTGGCAACAATCCGCTCGTCTTCCACAATCATGATGCGTGTATCACTCATAACGTCCGCCTCTCTACATATATCTTGGCATCAACCATTTTAGACTGGAATCCTCGACGCGTGAATTACAAATTGAAAGCAGTTTACCCCGGGAACGTCAGCACAAAGCTCGTTCCCTCTTTGCCGCTCACCTGGATCGTGCCGTGCAATTGCGCAGTCAACGTGCTCACCAATTGCAAGCCGAGCGAATCCGACTCGCGCCAGTCAAAGTCGTCCTTGAAACCAATTCCGTCGTCTGCCACGCGCAAAGCCAGATTTCCATCTTCCTGCGGATGCAGCCCGATATAGATGTGCCCCCGGCGCCCGTCTGGGAAGGCATACTTCATCGAGTTGGTCACCAGTTCACTGATAATCAACCCGCACGGAATTGCCGTATCAATGCCGAGGAACAGATTGGACGTATCCATCTCGGTGCGAATTTGATCTGGATTGGCGGCGTACGAACGGAACAAATAGACCATCAAGTCGCGAACGTATCCGTCAAAATCAATGCGCGCCAGATCTTTGGACTGGTACAATTTCTCGTGAATCAATGCCATCGAACGAACGCGCGCTTGACTCTCGCGGAACATGGTCGCGGCTTCCGCGTCTTTGATTTGCGCGGATTGCAAATTCAGCAGCGACGTAATGATCTGCAGATTATTTTTGACGCGGTGATGGATTTCCTTGAGTAAGATTTCTTTTTCCTTCAAGGACAATTTGATTTCTTCTTCCGCACGCTGACGCACCACTACTTCTTGCTGCATCGCGCCGTACAGCTGTGCATTTTGAATCGCCGCGCCAATCGCTGCCGCAATCGTTTCCAGCAACCGCACGTTCGCGTCGTCAAATGCGCCTTCGCGCGAGGTACTTTGAATACTGATGACGCCCGTCACTTCTTCACCGACGAAAATGGGCACGCCCAGATACGAGCGCGCCGGGTTGCCGTACACTTTGGCGCCCAGCGCGGCCATTTTTTGATCGGTCCGCTCATTCATCAATAGCGGCCGCCGCGTGCGAATAATTTCTGAAGTGATGCCTTCGCCGAACCGAATCGGCTCGACTTGGGCAGGTTTGCTGTCGTTGATAAAGTACGGCAGCGCAATCCGTTGCGTATTCTTGTCGTACAGGGCAATATAAATGTTCTGCACGTCAAAGATTTCACGCACTTGATCGCCGACCGTCTTGAGCAGGGAATCCAGCTCGAGTTCGGTCGTGATGGCTTGCGAGATACGGTTCAGCGCGTCGAGTTCTGTAACGCGGCGCTGCGATTCGCTGTACAGCCGGGCATTGTCCAGCGCCAAGCCCAAGTTTTCGACGACATCGTTAATGATGCCGATGCGGTCTTCGGACCACTCGTGCTTGGCATCATAATCTTCCAACCCGATGGTCCCGATCACTTCGCCGCGTACCACAATTGGTAGAGCCAGCGCGCTCCGACCATTCTCTTTTGAAACCACGAGGGAGCTGGTTTCAGCTGCACGCGTCAATTCCGGAATCTCCGACCGCCCGCCGCTCACATTGGGCCGCGCCGCTTCGACTCGCACCTCGCCATGCTGTTGCATAAAGTCCTGCCATCCTTCCCCGGTCAAGCGTCGCGTCAACGCTTTCAACTCGTTCGCTGCCAATCGCTCGCGCTCGGCCAGACGACTTGCTTCTGCCAACGCGGATTGGGTCTGCGCAAACAATTGCATATTCTGAATCCCAACGCCGACGTTCGCGGCAATCGTGGAGAGGAGACGCAGCTCGTTTTCGCCGAAAAATCCTTCCTGCGTGTTACTTTGAACGCTTATCACACCAATCACTTGGTCCGCTGCCAGAACCGGCACAGCCAAATAGGATTTGGCCGGCGCGCCGACGAACCGCGTCCCCAGTTCAGTCACGCGTTCCGGTGCATTCTCTTGCAGCAAGAGCGGCTCACGTGTTTCGACGACAAGCGAGGGCAGCCCGTCACCCAGCGCCAACGGGGGGACCGACACATGCGTCTCGTTATTGACCAGATATAGAATCTCGATTTGCTTGGCGTCGTTATCCACCATTGCAATGCACACGTCTTTGACTCTAAAGATGGCAAGCAATTGATCGCCGACCCGTTCGATGAGTTTCACGATGTTGCGTTCCGTCGAGACAATCTGGCTGATGCTGTTGAGCGCGCCCAATTCTGCCACGCGTTGTTCGGTTTGTTCAAACAGGCGTGCGTTCTCTAGCGCAATGTTGGCGAGTTGCGCAAACCGCTCGAACACCTCGACTTCGGTCTTGCTAAAACGCTGTTCTGGATCGGTGTATGCCATGCCGACGACGCCAACCACCTCGTTTTCCGATTTCAACGGTACACCGATCACCGCGTGAATCTCTCGAAAATGGGCATCGGTCAAGTGCTGGGGCCACGTCTGATAATCCTCCAGCACAAAGGTTTCGCCGGACTGCCACACCTTTCCTGCCAAGCCCGAACCTGGTTGGGTGCGTGTACCGATGAGGTCCTTGAACATGCCGGCGCCGACACGCAGCCGCATTTCGGGTTCGCCGGGATTACGCAGATAGAGATAGCCGTGCTCTGAGCCGACGAGTGCCGCTGCGCGCGTCACAATCGCACTGAGCAGATCGTCAACATCCAATCGGCTCATCAAACCAAGCGTCATTTCGTTCAGCGCCGCCAAATAGCCGCTGTTCTGTTGCAGCGTACGATACGCCTCTTCCACTTGATTTTTACTGGCTTGCAGCTCGTTCTGGTTCTCTTCGAGTTGATGTGTGCGTTCCCGTACGCGCTGCTCCAAACTCTCCAACGTCTGACGCAGCTGCGTGGTCATGTGGTTAAACGTCTGCGCCAAAAGACCAATCTCGTCGCGAGATTCAACGTGGGCTTGGACAGACAAGTCGCCCTCGGACACTTGCGTTGCGACCGCGGTGAGGCGGGTAATCGGTCGGGCTAAAAACTGCGACACACCAATGGCTAATAGTACTGCCAGTACGAGTGCGCCCAGACCTGTCAGCGCCATAGCTTGCGCGGCTCGATTAACCGGTGCCAGCGCTTCGGACGGCTCTTGCGCGACAACCAATCTCCAGCCCAAGTCTGAAAGGACGGCTGTTGGATCTCTTTCAGTTGCGACCACCGGCGCTTGGCTCACCAGATTGCGCTTGCCTTCATAGAACATGTCTACGGCATCGGCGTTGACATTGGCGTTCAGAATCGCCAACTCTTGCGGATCCGCGTTGTGTACGCCGCCCTCCGAATGCAGAAACTGTTGGTTGGGCAGTAAGAGATCCGTCACACCAGTTTCACCAAAGTGTGCGCTGCGCAAGACCTCTTCGAATGCTTCGATTCGATAGATACTCCGCAGCACACCCATCGCACGATCGGACTGGTGGAGCCGTACCGGCACTGCAATCACAATCCCAAAACCGGCGACCTTGCGATTAAATTCTGGCACACCGACATAAACTTGCCCCTGTCCATTGTTGTATGCCACCTGCCACCAAGCTTCCGCTCCATTGTAATATTTGGCAACTCGGTTCGTCGCGCCAACGGCTGCGCCCTGTTGGTCGGTCAGAAGGACTTCGACATTGTCAGGAAAGGCGGCGCGAAATTCCCGCAATTCTTCCGCGACATTGTTGTTCAACACCTGCTGAACCAATGGATCGTCGTCGTCAACGACCGTCCACTGCAAATCCAGCTTTTGCAGCTGCCCCCGAATTTGCCATGGCGACCCGCTATAGAGGCTGTTGGCGCGCTCAAGCTCGTCCTGAACGGACTTGTTCAAGGCAAGGGAGCTCAACAGGTCTACTTGGCGATCAATCAAATTTCCGATGACCGTCGCCTTGTTCTGCGCCAATACCTTCAAATTCGCGCTCACGCTTTGCGTCAGACTGGTGCGGATGGTGCGATCGCCAATCAAGGTCACAGCACCGACCGAAAGAACTGCGACGATGACGAACGCGCTAATCAGTTTGGTGCGCAGTGAAAGATCGCGGAAGATATGACGCCCAAAAGTCCGCGACGGCGTTCCCAGCGAGTGAGTATTGCTGCTCATGGCATGTCCTTGAGCCGTTTCATCTGTACGAGACCTTATCGGAAATAGACAGGATTAACAGGATGCACAGGATTGAACGAGAAGCCCTCCTGTTCATTGCTGCGATGGTTACTTGCGCTGCAACCATCGCAGCAAGTACCCATCGTCTTAATCCTGTGAAAAGCTTTATTCCTGATAAAGTCCAATAGACAAATCAGAATTTTAACCGCAGCCAGCGACCCTACGGCGCAGGCACTTTTTCCGGCACGACTTCCTCAGCAAGTGTGAACTTGCCATCTTTGACTTGAATGATCGTCACACCCTTTTGGGGCACGCGGGAATCGGCAGAGAAGGAAATGGAACCAGTGACGCCCGGAAAATCTTTGGTCCCTTCAATTGCCTTTTGGATCGCCGCCGCATCCGTTGACCCCGCCCGCTTAATCGCATCCGCCATCAAGTACATTGTGTCGTAACCCAGCGCGGCAAACGCATTCTCCGCGTCGTGACCATACTCGGCTTTGTATGCTGCCATAAATTTTTTGACGGCGGGGGCGCCGATTTGGGCGTCCATTAACGCATGGGTCGAAAAGTATACATTCTCTGCCGCTGCGCCGCCCTGTGTGATCAAATCGGGTGTATCGTATCCATCGCCGCCCACAATCGGCAAATTCAAGCCCGCTTGACGAAACTGTTTGACGAGGGGTCCAATGTTGTACGGCATGGCGGAAACATAGTAAAAATCAGGCGGCTGCGGCAATGCTTTGATCTTGGCAATCTGCGCAGTAAAATCCGTCGCCTTATCCTCGAAAGAATCCAAGCCGACGATGTTGCCGCCCAGTTCGGTAAAGCGCGCATTAAAGTAGCGCGCCAGCAGTGTCGTATACTCAATGTCATTGTCCCACAACAAATACGCGGTCTTGCCGAATTTTTTGTAACTGAATTCTGCGCCGGCAGCTGCTTGCACATTATCGCCAAAGCAAGCGAGCGACATCTTGTCGCCAATCTGCGACGGCAGCTTGGGCGAAGTCGCGCCTGCCGTAATAAAGGGCAGTCCGGCATTCTGGATGATGAGGCCCGATGCCAGCACCGAGTCACTATCCGTAAAGCCAATCACGGCGACGACTTTGTCCTGATTTACGAATTTTCTGGCAATCTGTGCGGTTACATCCATCTTGTACTGACTATCGTGGATGATGAGGTCAATCGGACGTCCCAGTACGCCGCCTGCCGCGTTGATCTCTTTCGCCGCGAGTTTCGCGCCATTTGCTGCGGGCAAGTCGAGTGGCGACTCGTCTCCGGTGAGCGCAAAGCCGCCGCCAATTTTGATGGGCGGCGGCGCGGTTGGCGTCGGCGTCGGCGCCGCGCCGCACGCGACAAGCACAAAGCTGGCAACGAGTGCAATGCTAATAAAGAGGGTGTTGAGTTTCATGTCCTTGCCTCCTTGAATGGCTAGAATCGTCCATTACGACCCCTGCGCTCCACCTTTTTCGCGGTTGAGCTTGACGACGGCGCGGTCTGCGCCGGTGGTGCGTCGCAATTCTTCCGTCGCAATCCGTAGAATGGTGTTGACGTCGGTCGCGGCATAAATGCGGTCGGCAATCGCCGCCGTCAATTTTTCGCGTTCTGCCGTACGCCGTGTTTCCGCGAGCGCTGCCTCCATCTGGCTATAGAGCCGCACATTATCCAGCGCCAGACCCAGAGTTTCTGCAACGTCGTTGACGAGTTCTTGTTGATCTTGGGACCATTCATGCGCGCCCGGTTCGACTTCGAGTTCGACCTGGCCGATGACCTCTCCGCGCAGGACTATGGGTACTGTAACCCATTTCGTTTCATCCGCAGCCAAAGAATCCTCTAGGCGTTCCCCTTTGCCATTGCCCGCGGATTCTTCAGCCGCGTGATGCAGCTGGCTCTCGGCTTGGGCTTGAACCACCCATTCGCCCGTTCCAGCGCCAAGAAATTCCTTCCACCCTTCGCGGGTCAGGCGGCGGTTGAGCGCCATGACTTGTTCGGCAGATTCGCGCTCGCGTGCCGCCAGGCGTTGGGTTTCGGCAAGCGCGGCGCGTGTTTCTGACAGCAAGCGAAAGTTGTTTACGGCAACCGCGACCGCGCCCGCAATTGAAACCAGCGGTTCCACTTCATCTTCGCGCCAGGCATGAGGCGCATCACCCTCCAAAAACAACGTTCCCACGAGACGCGCACCGACCAAGAGCGGAATCGAAACCACCGTCGTTGCGCGAAGGAGGTACGCGATTTCACGCGCCTCCAACCCCAAGCGCGCCTCCGCGCCAATCTCGTCAATCAACAACGTGGACACGCCAAAGAACTTTTTAATCCGCGCCAGCTGCGCCGTCTCGTACCGGGCGCCGGCAGACGGAGGCGGATTTCCCTCCCCGCTGTACCAATTGCCGGCTACAACTCCGGATACGATCTCGCCTGCGGCGTCTTGCTCCAATTCAAAAAAGACGATCCGATTGATAAACGGCAGATGGACCCCACGCGCCAGGGCCCCCAAAACCCCTTGCGCATCGCGCGCCGCAGAGATATCGCGCACGACCTGATACAGAGCATCGGACTGCGCCAGCGCGGACTGGGTGCCCTCAAAGAGCCGCGCGTTCTGAATCGCAGACCCGAGTGTAGCCGCCAGTGTGGTCAACAGCTGCAAGTCTGTATCGTCAAACCGCGCGGGGTTCGCATCACTCAGACCAACAACCCCGACTACATCATTCCCATACAAGATCGGCGCGCCAAGAAAAGCGGCAGCAGTCACCTCTTCAAACGCGGGTGCGTCTGCTTGCTGCATCTGCTCCCTGAGTTGTTCGTTAATCAAGAGCGGTGCGCGGGACTGGAGCATGGTAAACGCAAAACCGCTCCGTGTGTCCGGCACAGGCGCAACTTGGGTTTGCCGACCCTCGCGATAGCAATAGGGTGTATGAAGAACATGCGCCGCGGGATCATAGAGCGAAATATACAAGCTCGGCACGCGAAAGAATTGGCGCAGCGCCTCGCCCGCTTGCACCAACCGCTCGGTCAATGGCAGCTCGGACGTCACCATCTCGCCTACCTGATTCAAGAGCGCCAGTTCTTGGACGCGCGTTTCCAAATTGGCGTAAAGACGCGCATTGTCAATCCCAACGCCCACACTTGCGGCAAGCGTGCTCAACAAGCGCTCATCTTCCGTCGTAAAGGGATGTCCTGCGCCCGAGCGTTGCACGCTGAGCACCCCGAGCACTTGTTCGCCGGAAAGGATGGGAACACTGAGCAGCGAAGCGGGCACCACCCCATCGCCGGTGTCTACTGCGCCTAACTGGTTATAATCGGACGCCTCCATGGCATTCAAAAGCATCGGTTGTCGCGTATGGATGACTTGGGATGTCAAACCCTGTCCCATCGGCAGCCGCGCAATCTCAACGCGCTTGCCTTCGTCCATTACATAGGGAAACTCTATCGTATTGGTCGCGGCATCGTGTAAGGCGACGTAAGCAAAATCCGTGCCAAAGATGCGACATACCTGATCGCCGGCTTTTTCGATGAGCCGCTTGGGGTCCGATTCGGAGGTGACCAGGTGGCTAACGCTGTTGAGCGCGGCGAGTTCCTGAACGCGTTTTTCCGAAGTGGAATAGAGCTGCGCATTGTCCAAAGCAATCGCGGCTAATTGAGAAAACCGCTGCAAAATATCCACTTCGGTCTTGCCAAAGGTACGTCCTTCTTCGGTGTATGCCAAACCGATGACGCCCACCGTATCACCGGACAGAGGCGCGCTGCTTTGAGCGCCGCGTTTCAGCGGTACGCCCACAATGGCGCGCAGCGCATCACGCCGCGTGCCCGGCAGACGTCCTTCCCATTTTTGATAATTCTCGATGATCATCGGCGTGCCGCTTTGCCACACCGTCCCCGCCAAACCAATGCCCCGCTGCGCGTGTGTGCCGATCAAATCGTCGTACAGCCCAGTGCCCACGCGCATTTCAATGTCGTCTTCACCGGGCTGCTGCAAAAAGACAAAGCCGTGTTGCGTGCCGACCAAAGCGCCCGCGCGTTCGACAATCGTTTGCAACAGCTCGTTCACGTCCAGACGTTGAAAAAGTCCAGAACTCAAGTCACTCAACGCCGACAGGTAGGCGGTACTGGATTGCAAAGCGAGGTTGGCGTGAGTCAGCTCGTGCGTCCGGTCGGCGACGCGTTGTTCCAGACCGATCAAGGTGTCTTGCAGCCGCGCGGTCATGTTGTTAAAGCTGTGCGCGAGCGTGCCAATTTCGTCGCCGGAGGTTACCAGCGCGCGCGCGGACAGGTCGCCCCCTTGAACTTGCTCGGCAACCCCGGTCAGCTGACGAATCGGGCGCGTCAAAAATCCTGCCAAGAGCAATGCCGCGAACAGTGCGATGCCAACGGCGACCAGACCGGCAAGCGTAGCCGCGCGCGTCCCGGCATTGGCGATTGCGAACGCTTCTTCCGCTTTCACGGTGGCAATGGTCCGCCAGGCGCGGCTACGCAGATAAGGTTCCGGCTGCTCATCGGAAACACCGACGACCCCTTGCCCGGAAACGAGGGGTTCCCCGCGATACGTTAAAGTTGGCAGCACGAACGAGATGGCATCTTGAACCGCTAAGAATTCCTCCGGCGAGAGCGAACGGAATGTGCCCTCCGGAGTCAAGATTTGACCTTGCGGAAAGAGCAAATCTACTTTGCCTGTTTCGCCAAAGCTGCTCACCAGCAAGGCGCGCTGCAGCGCGGTCAACGCAAACACACTATGGACCACACCTACTGCGCGTTCGCGTCCCAGCGCATAGATTGGCAGCGCGATGCGAATTCCGTATGCGTCCAACATCGGGTCAAATTCCGGCTGTCCGATGTACACGCTGCCCCGCGCGCCATTATAGGCAAACTGCCACCATCTTTCTCCCGAATAATTATAGGTCGGCTGCCAATCCGTCGCCGCAACAATCGAACCAAAGCCATCCGTGATAAAGATATTTTGATTGCCCGGAAACACTTCGCGGAACTGGCGCAAGCTGTAGGTAAGTTGTCCATTCAACGCATTACGGATCACCGCCTCGTCAGTATTGGCGCTCGCCCAGCGCTCGCTATTCTGTTGAATGAGCGTGTCATGATTGGGCATATCCTGCAGCGTGTCATTCAACGCGGTGACAGTTTCCTGCACGTTCTTGTTCAAGGAAAGGGTTTCGAGGCGGTCCACATTGCGATCCATCGCGAGACCAACCGCCAGCGCAGCGATGCGCGCCTGATTCTTCAAGTCCTCTGCGGAACGCTCCGCCAACGAATCATGAATCGCCCGCGAGGCAACGAAGGTCACACCGGCAACCGATAGGATTGCCACGAGGACGAACGTCAAAAGCAATTTAATGCGCAGCGGATAGAGTGAAAAATTTAGGATGACGAAAAGGGCAAACGCAACCGCGAGTACCGCAACAATGAATGCCCCACCAATCTGCGAAAAAGCAAACGTATAGCGATTCGGAACCCCATATACATCCAGCGCAATCGTCGCCAGCCCCGTAAAAACCCCCAACACGATGAACCATTGCGCTTGCGACGACGGCAGTGCAAGCGTAGCCACAAAGACGATACAAAATCCAACGCCGATGCCGAAAATCAATCCACGCTCGGCAAGCCAAAGGGAAGTGAGTGGGGTGACAACCATCAGGACGAAAAGGGCAAGGTGAACACCCATCTGAAAGTGTCCGCGCCACATCAGGACAAGCCCAACACCCCAAAAGAAAACGGCGACACCAAAAAGCGGGATCGGCAAGGTTACCAGCGGAATGCCGGTTTGGAGCGCATAGACAATTGCAAACATGAGCGTGGCAACCAGCGCCCCAAATACGAGCAATGCCGCGATCCATGCCTGATGCCTGTTTACACTCGTGATCTCTGAAGATAGATTGGATGGTTGGTTCATAACCGGACCCTACCCGTTCTTTTTTTCGGGACCTTGATCATCCCCGTCAGATTTGGCTTCGCCATTCTTGCCGAGATTCAGACGCACCACTGTACGGCGACTGCCGGTGCTGCGGCGGAGCTCTTCGGCCGCCGTCCGCAGCACGGCTTGAACATCCGGCGCGGCGTAAAGCCGTTCCGCGATTTCGGCGCTCGTCTTTTCACGTTGGGCGACCCGTTGTGTTTGCGCCAACACCTGCTGCGTAGATTCATACAGCTGTGCATTGTCCAACGCGACCGCGGCCAACTCGGCAAACCGTTTGATCGTTTCCACCTGCACCGCCCCAAAGGTGCGACCCTCTTCCAGTGAAGCCAGACCAATGACCCCCACCGTCTGGTCACCCGATTTGAGCGGCACGCCGACCACCGCGCGCAGCACATCGCGGTCCACCATCGGCAAACGACCGGGCCACAGCCGATAATCATCTACGACAATCGGCTCGCCCTGCTGCCACACCGTACCCGCAAGCCCCTGCCACGCTCTTACGCGCGTGCCGACAAAGTCTTGGTAGACGCCGACGCCGACGCGCATTTGCAAATCTTTGCCGGAAGGTTCGACCAGATGAACATAGCCGTGTTGGGTCCCAACCAACTCTGCCGCACGCGCAATGATGTTTTGCAAAAGTTCTTGCAGGTCAAGACGGCGCATCAGCCCAAGGGCGGTATCGTGCAAGGCAGTCAAATAAGTATTCTGTTGCCGCACCGCTTCTTCCGCGCGCCGACGTTCGAGGAACTGCCCCACCTGGTTGCCCAGACCGACCATGGTCGCGATCAACGGCTCATCCATCGTCTGCGGGTGATTACTGAAAAAGACCGTCACCCCATAGACGCGCTTATCAATCATCAAGGGGAACGCAAACGCACTGACTAACCCAGCTGCCCTGGCGAGACCGGTCTGTTCGAAACCTGGATCCTTGAAAATGTCCGGAACCCAGATTGGCTTGCCCGCTGTCCACGTCCTGCCCACTAAACCTTGCCCCTGACCGAATGCCAGAGCGTGTGTCTGACGTGTAAAGACATCCAGCTCCGGTGTTTCAGTATGCCATACGTGCTGCACACGTAATTTGTCGGACACCTCATCCACTTGCCAAAACTCGCCAACTTGCCAATTCAATGTATGACAGGTGAGTTCGAGCAGCTGCGGCAGCGCCGTCTCGAACAAAGATTCGCTTGCCAGAATACGCGCCGTTTGATATTGCACGTTCAACCGCTGCTGCGCTTGTTCCACCTGCGCCAGAGCGCTTTGGGTCTGCTCTAATGCCGCTTGCGTTTGCTCGAACAAATCGCGATTGGCAAAGACGATGGCGGCTTGCGCCATGGTCGCGCGATACAAACGCGCATCGCGCGGCGAAAAACTGTGCGCGTTCACCCAGTTAAAAATCAACATCCCAATCCAACGCGCGCCGAGTTTGATGGGCAGCAATGCGCTCGCATTGATTCCGCTTACGGAATTCAGGGAACGACCGGCATCGTCAATGCTCGCATCATTGGCAATATCGCCAAGCAGGACCGGCTCGTGCGGATCCGCTAACCATCGCTCTGCGCCTGCCGATTGCGCCACGGGAAAGCGCGTGCCGAATGGAATCGGGTTTTCCCCGCTGCGGGGCCACAAGGCAACAAATTCCAATTCATCCGGTTCACCGTCGGCATTCAGGCGCATACGCAGCAGCGCGGCAGAGGCGGCGCCTTCTACAATCGCAGGCCCGGCGGCAGCTTCCAATGCCTCTTGAATGCTCGTCGCGGTGTTCAACCGCGCGCTGATTTCGTACAACGTTTGGGTTTCCGCCAACGCGGCTTGCGTTTGGTCAAACAGCAAGCGGTTGTTTAACACGATCGCGAGCTGCGAGGCAAGCGATTGATAAATCCGTCGCTCGCGCGGCGTAAAGGTGCGCGCCTCTGACCAACCGATCAAAATCGCGCCCAGGACCCGCTGCTCGATGCTCATTGGCAAAACGACGACGGCATGGTCATCGGCTTGCAGCATCGTTTGGCGTGTCAGCTCGTCGAGCAGCGGATTGGTCTCGACGTTTTCGATCAAAATCGGCTGGAGACGATTTCCGACCAAGAACGTGCCAAACGTAAACTGCTCAAAGGGAAAGTGCGTGCCGCCCCGCACCGGCGCTACTTCGCCGGACGCGATCAGACTGACCACTACATTCGCAGCCACCGGAACCGGCTGGTCTTGATACTCTAACAAAAAGAGCTGCGCCGAGCCAGCGCCCAGCTCAAACGCGGGCTGCGCGGCAATCCGCACCAAATCATCCAGCGTCGTGACCTGATTCAAGCGCCCGCCGATGTCGTACAACAGTTGGCTTTCCGCCAGCGCGTTTTGGGTTTCTTGGAACAAGAGCCGGTTGTTGAGCGCCAGTGCCAGCTGTGACGCAATGGCGGCATAGAAACGTCGTTCACTCGGCGGGAACGGTCGCGCCACTTTCCAGTTGTACATGAGCGTGCCCAGCAAACGGTTTTCCCGCGTCAGGGGCAGCATGATCATGGCGTGATCCCCAAAGCGCAAAAGCAAGGCGCGTGTGGTTTCGTCTATCTGCGAGTCCTGCTCGACATTCTCGGCGAACACAGTCGCGGAAGGGTTTTCGAAAAAGTACCGCCCAATGGCAAAGTTCGAGAGTGGGAAGGGTGTGCCGATAGGCAATCGGGGTCCCGTCGGCACCGCCGAAGCGGCGAGCCGAAAACCGACAGCTACATCATTCGCGTCGCGTTCCGCGAGCAGCAGCAGCACCGAGCGCGCGTCCGCGCTCAATGCCGGCGCCGCGCAAGCCGGAAGCAATTCGTCCAACGTGGTCGCGGCGTTGAGCTGCGAATTGATGTCGTACAGCGTTTGGGTTTCGGCCAACGCGCTTTGGGTTTGACTAAACAGCTGCGCATTGTCCAACGCACTCACGACATGGTTTGCCACACTGGTCAATAACGAAAGTTGGCGCGGACCATAGGCGCTAAACTTGTAGGTTTGAACCGACAGCACGCCGCGGAGCTGCGCCCCCACGCGCAGGGGAACATATAAAAGCGAAGCGGAAGGGTCTGCGGCATCCGCTTCTTGGGCGCGTGCCGCATGGAGTTCATTCCATGCCTCGACAGTACGATTCAGCAGCACCGGCTCACCGGTTTCGATGACGCGCGCGGCAAGACCTTCCGGCGGGCGCGGTCCCGATTCGTCCGGCAGCAATTGGTCCTGATCGTACAGCACCGGACGTGTAACGGCGCCCTGCGCGCTGTCATACAACCATACGATGAACGCATCCGTCGGCATCAAACGCGGCAGATAAGCATACACCGTCGCGTAGAGTTTTTCGCTTGCAATTTGACCGGACAACTCGCGCGCCATTTCGTTGATGATGGCGGTCTCGCGCGCGCGCGTTTCGGTTTCGTCAAACAAGCGGGCGCGTTCAATCGCGACCCCGACTTGATCGCCGATGGTCTCTAACAAATTGGCTTCCGTTTCGCCAAACGCGTCGGGGGTGTAGCTTTGAATCGAAAGCACGCCGATGATGTCATTCCCGCTGCGGAGGGGAATGCCAAACCACGTACGTATATCTTCCGTGCTGCCAAAGATGACACCGGCATCGGGGTTTTCGGAATTGGGCAAATCGCCAATCAGAACCGCTTTACCGGAGGTAATCACCTGTCCTGTCAATGTGTTGCTGACCTGCCTTCGCTCCGGCGGGTACACGATTCCGCGATCCACCTGCAAACGAAAATCGAGCGTTTGTTCGGTGGGCGAATAGAGGGCAATCAAAAACGCATCCGGTTTCAACAGGGCATTGATTTCCTGATAAAGGACTTGGGCAAGCTCATCAAACCCTACCGGCGCCGTCGCCGCGCGCGCAATGCGGTTCAAAGTCGCCAACCGGTTTGCCGCGTCCTGCGTGTCACGAAACAGTTGGGCATTTCTCAGCGCAATGGCGACATGAATCGCAATCCCTGCCATCACTTTGACGGAGCGCTCGGAATAGGCGTTGAGCGTATAGCTCTGGGCGGAAATACATCCGATGACTTCATTGCCAAACTGCATGGGCGCATAGAGGAGCGAGGCAGATGCTTTGCTCGCGTTGCCCACGGCCGTGTCGGCGGTCAACGCGGCTTGTGCGGCAGCTACTTGTTCGGCGCTGCGATTCACCAACACGGATTGCCCCGATTCTATCACCACGCGCAAGTTGCCGCGCGGCGCCAAGGGCCGCGCCAGAGATGAATAGTGCTGGTCGTCGTCGAAAATGTACGGGTACGTGACCGAATCTGTCGCCGGATCATACAGTGTCACAAAGAATGCGTCGGCAGGCATGACTTGGCGCACCTGTTCATGCACCGCAGTCCACAAACGCTCCAGGTCGAGCTCTTTGGAAATGATATTTGTTATTTGGTTGAGCGATTCCAGCTCTTGGGCGCGCCGTTGCGATTCCTCAAAGAGTCGAGCGTTTTCCACAGCCATTGCCATTTGTTCCACCACGCTCGACGCCATTGCTTTTTCATTGTCCGTCCAATTCCGTTCTTGGGTGACGTCGAACACGTCTACCGTGCCAATGACCTGACCGCGCAGGGTAATCGGCACAGAGAGCGCGTTGTGCGCATCGCCATTGGTCGGAAACGTTTCCGCGGCAACCGTTCCAACGTCGTCTCGCTCAAATGTGTCTTGTTTTTGCGAGTAGGTCAGATCAAAGCTCAACTCTCGATTCGTCCACGCTTGGCGGATATAACCGCGTTGGGTGCGCTCCAATTCTTCCAGACTCGTCGTGGCGCGCGTAAAGAGTTCGGCATTTTCAATCGCGTACGCCAAATCGTCGGCAATCAGGGTCAAGATGGCGGCATCCTGTTCGGTGAGCACATCCAGATTCTCACTGTGCGCGGTCCAAAAGCCGAGCGTTTCCCCGTGTGTAACGAGCGGCGCCGCGGCAATCAAACGCGTCTCCGGCAGAATCTGTTGCAGGAAAAACTCGTTTTGGTATTTGCCTTCTACAAGGATGAGGGGCTGATTCGCGGCTCGGACGCGCGTGAGAAAAGAACTGGCATCCAACCCGAGTTGATAGCCGCGTTCCGTCACTGCCGCGCCCACTTCACCCGCGCCGGCGCGCAGACTTGCCCATTGACGCGCCTCGTCCAGCAAAAAGATCCCCACGAAATCGAGCCCCAACCCTTCTTGCAGTAGATGCGCGGCATTGTTCATGAGCTGGCGCAGATCGCGTGTGGCGGTCGTCGTGCGTGCCAGCTCGGCGGTGATTTGCAGTTGCGCTTGCCGCCGCTGCAAAGCCGCGCGCGCTTCGCGTTCGCTTTGAATCTGCTTTTCCAACGCGCTAAACAAACCGCGCTGCAACCGTTCGTGTTCCGCGAGGATTTCTTCGCGCCGCGCCAAATCATACGCAATGGTAAACTGACGACGATACGCCTCCAACAGCGGGACCAGCGCGGGTTCACCGAGATCAATGCCAGCGTGATAGAGCGTCTCCATGACCTCGAACGCGCCCATCGGCTCAAGCCCGCGCTGCGCCCACACGCGTAGTTGCGCGCGAAACTCGGCCGTGCCAAGCCGCCCTTGCACCGCGTCTAGAAAATGCGCGGCGATTTCTTCGGCTTGCGCCGGCAGGCGGCGGACTGAAGTAAACGTGCCCGTCATTTCGCCGATGTTGCGCCGCAGTACTTGTTCAACCAAGCTGCGCAAGTGCGGACTGGCTTGACGCAAGCGGTTTATGGCTTGCTCTTTGTCTGCAGCGTCTTGTACTGGTGGGGTTGGTAATGCCATGCCCTATGCTCCCTCACATCTGCCAAACTCGTCGTCCATCCCATTCGCCTTGCCATAGACCTGTTTTCTCGTCGAGTGAAGCCAAGAAAACGGGCCCATGGCGAGAACACTCTCGTACCGCTTACTTGACCAGATACGCGCCGTAACCGCCGCCCGCGCTTCCCATCATCTGCAGGTCTTCCGGCGTCATAACGGTAGAGTCACAGCCATGCCAATTCAACAAGGATACAAAACCTTGTTCGTCGGCGCGCCAGGGTCTCACCAGATCGTGATGCTGGCTTAGAGTCCGAGCATGTAACTTGACCCCCATCCGTTCGTACAGCGCCATTACTTGCATCACAGCCGGGTCGTTCGTGTTAATATCTGTTCCTTGCGCGTTAAACACCATTGTGGCGCGGGGACCTGACCAGTTATATACTGCCTGCATCGTCGTGTTGAGTTCGGCATCATTCAGGAAACTTGAAAGTCCCCACAATACCAACGCCACATCGCGGCGTCCCTGCAAGAGTTCCAGCACCTGGGGATTGCTCAACAACGTTTCGGGATGCCGCGCATCCGATTGAAAAATATAGGTGTCGGGCGCACCCTTCAGAATCTCTTTCGCAAACTCGACGACCACCGGATCAATATCCGAGTAAATGACCAGGGTGCCCGGTTTGACGACCGTGTGAATGTGATCCTGCGTCGGCAGTCCCGAAGCAAAATCAATCACCACATCATAGCCGCGTTTGTGCGTCAGGTCGTCGGCAATGTCTTGCAAACATGCCCGCTGCAAGCGCATACCTTTGGAAACCACGGCACCGCCCGGTTAAGCTGGTCGCCAGCTCTACGGTCCGCTTCAAAATTGTGACTACCGCCGAGCAGATAATCATAGATCCGCGCCGCATTCGGTTTAGTCAAATCCATCGCACCGAGAGAGTACATTCCTTGTGGATCAGACATTTTGCCTCCTGAGAGTTGGGGTCATTTGTGTGATTTCGGGCAAGTAGAGACGTTTCGGCGAAACGTCTCTACAACATTATGGTTTTTCCAGAAACACGCCGTAAAACTCCAAGCCCACCTGCTCACGATCCGCTTCGGTGATATAGTCTTGCAAGCCCACCCACTCGGTGATGGGGCGAAAGCCGCGCGCGTCCGGCTGCCAGGGCGCGACGAGTTCACGCGCACGCACTTCGGGAATCAAATGCAAGGGGGAGCCCATCTGTTCGAACATACCCAGAAACTGTCCCCACTGCGGCGTCATCTTGCCTTCCGCTTGCGTTTCCCACGTGACCCACATCTTGCTGCCGGGCGCGGCCCAGGCGTACGTTGCGGCCATGATTCTTGAGATCTCTTCATCCGACAAGAAGGGTGTAATGCCATTGAATCCGATGGCAAGGCGGCGATTATCACCGAAAAGCTCCTGGACGATGGGTGCATTCAACACCTTTTCGATCTCGCGAATGTCTGCCTCCAGATAGCGCACATTCGGATTCCCGCCCAAAATCTCGGTGCCGTAGCTATAGACAACGGGGTCATTGTCTACATACAGAACTTTGGCATCCGGCACGGACGAGTGAATGTGCTCCACCGTCGGCAAGCCGGAGGCTAGATCGAGAAACATCGTGTAGCCCTCTTCCGACAATTGCACCGCCGCCTCTGTTAAAAACATCCGCAAGAGACGAACCCATTTCTTGGTCGAAGGCACGAGCATAAACATATATTCGGCCGCTTGGCGGTCCGCTTGGAAATTGTGCGAGCCGCCGAGCGAGTAATCATACACGCGCGCCGCATTCGGGAGATTGGTATCCATCGGTTGCTTTTCAGGCATCATACCCTCCTGGGGTGTAAAGAAGTTTGAGGGAGTGTGTAGCCACCGCGCGCCGCTCCCCTGCGCTCGCGCGGCGTTTGACACTAGCTGTGTCCTTGCTCTCCATTGTCGTGTTTTTCCGCCGAACCCATGCGCACCACCGCGTGCGATGCGCCCAGCACCTGACTCAATTCACGCGCCATCGTTTGAACGATGGCATCCACGTCCAACGAGCGGGTGAGCCGCGCGCCGATTTCACGCGAACGCTGCTCGCGCCGCGCCCGTTCGCGGGCTTGGTCAAACTGACTTTGCTTTTCAATCGCATTCGCCATTTGGATAGCCAGTGTTTCGGCGAGACGGACTTCTTCGGGTGTGAAAATGCGATTCAAGTCGGTCGAGTCTACTCCCACCGTGCCAATGACTTGGCCTCCCGACAGCAGCGGCACAATCATCAACGAACGCGTACGCAATTGCTTCATCAAGTCGTGCACCCCTGCCGTCAGCGGGTCGGTTTGCGCATCGGCAATCACCAGCGATTCGCGTGTCTGGAGAACGTGTTGGGTCGAAAGATTGTTTTCGAGCGGAATACGCACGCCGACCGTATCGGGCTCGTCCGGCGAACGCGTCGCGCTGGCAACTACGATCAACTCGGTCTTGTCGGGACTGTAGAGCGTAATCCCACAGTTGCGCGCTTCAAACACTTCGACCACTTCGCGCGCCACCTGCCGCAGGGTCGTGGACAATTCCGTGCTCTGGGAAACCACTTGGGCTACACGATTCAACACGGCCAACTCGCGATTGCGACGAATCAATGTATCCTGCTCCTCGCGCCGTGTAATCGCATTCGCAATCTCGGGCGACAAGGTCATCAGCAATTCTTTGTCCGCATCGCTATAGCGATGTTCCTCCGTATAGCTCTGCAACCCAAACATACCAAAAGTTTGGTTGCCGCGCTTGAGCGGAATGCCAAGCCACTGCACCGCAGGATTGCCGTGTATCTCAATTTCACCGCGCTCGACCATCTCGAAAGTCATTGCCGTGTCAATCAGCAGCGGTTCGCCCTTTTGGATGACCCATTTCGTCACGCGCTTGCCTGCCCGCTCACGTCGCCGAATCGGATCCACCAGCTGGTCGCGCTCATCCTTAAAGTACGGAAATTCAAGGATGTCTTCCGGCGCGTCATACAAAGCGACATACATATTCGGCGCATACATTAATTCGCCGATGAGTCTTTGCAGGGTGGCATAAAAATCTGTAGCCGTCTGCGCGGTGTTGACGGCATCGGCAATCCGAAACAGCGTGTTTTGAATCTTTTCGGCGCGGGCGCGTTGCACGACCTCGAATTGCGTGGCTTCGAGCAAGCGCTGTTTTTCGATCGCACCCGCCATCTGCGCCGCCATGGTTTCCGCGACACGGATTTCATCATTCGAAAAAACGCGTCCTTCTTCCGTCGTATCCAGACCGATCGTCCCGATCACTTGATCGCCGGCCAAGAGTGGAATAATGGCAAGACAGGTGGTGCGCCGATCGCGCATTCGTTCATGGATGGTCGCGGTCATCGGATCGTTCTGCGGGTCGTCAATGACGAGCGTTTTCTTGTTTTGAATGACATATTCGGAAGAAGCATTCCCCTGCACCGGAATCACAATGCCCACCGCACGTTGTTCGTGTCCTTCCACCAGCGCATCGGCGACGACCGTGAGGGCGGCTTGGTCTGGGCTCAACAGTGCAATGCCGCAATTGCGCGCGCGAAACGTTCGGACCAATTCCTGCGCCATCTCGCCGAGCGCGGTGTAGAGTTCGGCGTCGGACATCATCGCGCTGGCGACGCGATTGAGCGATTCGAGTTCGAGGTTGCGCTGGCGCGCTTCGGCTTCCGCGCGGGTGCGCTCTGCCAGCTCTTGTTGGAGCGTATTGTACAGGCGCGCGTTTTCAAGCGCGGTAGAAATCGCAACGGCAACGCGCTCGACCAGCGCGATGCCCCGGCTGTCAAATTCGCGCGGTGTAGAGGAATCAATGCCGAGCGTTCCGATAATTTCATCGCGCACAAACAGCGGCGCAATCAAAATCGAAACCGTCCCGCGCGCCTTCATCAAATCATGAATCGCAGCCAGCCGTGGATCATTTTGGGCGTCGGAAAACGCCGCCGGCTTGCGCGTCGCGAGAACGATTTCCGCCGAAGGATTCCCCTTGACCGGAATGTTAAAGCCGATCACCGACGGCGACCCGGGCGGCGAGTAATCTGCCACTACCGTTGCGGTGGTGTGTTCTGGATCCAACAGCGCAATGCCGGACACTGGTACGCCAAAGTAGTTGGCGACATCACCGCAAATCTCGCGCAAGGCGCTGTCCGCGTCCAGATTCACGGCGTGCGCCGTCACACGTCCCACAAATTCCGTTTCGCGCAATTCACGCGCCAGTTCGTTTTCAGCGCGGGTGCGCTCCTTTAATTCTTCTTGGGCGGATTCGTACAACCGCGCATTGTCGAGCGCAATCGCCGCCAGCTGGGCAAAGCGTTGCAGCACTTCGATCTCTTGAGCGCCGAATTTGCGTTCTGCGTCCAACGTCGCCAGCCCGATGACGCCAATCACTTCTGAACCGGAGCGTAACGGAAACCCTGCGACGGCGCGCAAAATGTCGCGGCTCGCATCGGCAAGCCGCCCGCTCCACGTGCGATAATCGTCCACGGCAATGGGCCTGTTCGATTCCCAAATCTGCCCTGCCAAACCGACGCCGCGGCGGGTACGTCGTCCGACAAACCCCTCATACGCGCCAGTGCCCACGCGCAGTTCCATTTCCTCCGCGCCCGGCTCTTTGATAAAGACATATCCGTGTTCCGTGCCAGCCAGTGCGCCGGCATGCTTGACGATGTCTTGCAACAAGGCATCCACATCGAGACGGCTAATCAACCCAACCGTCGTTTCCTGGAGCGCGTTCAAGTACACGTTTTGGCGACGCACGTCTTGTTCGGCGCGCCGGACGAGCGTAAGGTCACTCCATGCGGCCACCGCGTATTCGATGCGGCCTTGTTCGTCATAAATTGGAGTTGCGGATGATTGCATCGGAATATCGCGGTCGGCGCGGTGAATTGCGATATCGTTACGCGTCATCTTTTCACCTGCCAAAGCACGCAGGAGCGGCAAATCTTTGGGCGGCGCAATCTGCCCGGTCGCCACTTCGATCACCTGATAGCGTTCCGATATATTTTCGGGTGTCGCGTACGGGTCAAGCCCTTTCCCAAGCATCTCAATCGCAGTGTCATTCGCAAAGTACGGTTTGCCTTGCGCATCCACGACGAACACGCCGACGGGCAGCGCGTTCATAAACTTGAACAAGCGCTGCTCGGATTGATGCAACAAGTTCTGGGCGCGGCGCATTTCCGTCACATCGTGAAAGAACCAAACCCGCGCGAGATATTCGCCCGCTGCGCTAGTGACCGGCGCGCTGTAGCGCTCCATAATGCGCCCGTTTTCGAAACGGAGTTCATCCTTGGAGGATGCGTCGCGCTGTTTGTAAATTTCGGTCGTGCTTTGCAACCAGATGTCGCGGTCAACGACATTGTCTCGAACCGCCTGCCGCAGCGCCTCCGCAGAGGCGCTAGCCAATACCTCCGACGGAATGCCCCACAATTCAAGAAAGCGCCGATTCGACGAAAGGATTTTGTCATCGGGGCCGACGACGAGAATTCCATCCGGTGAGACTTGGTTTTGTGCGGCAATTAATGCATTTTGATATGCTTCGCGTTCTTGGGCGCGCTTGCGTTCGGTGATATCGCGGTGCACGGACACGAACCCGATGAGGTTGTCCGAATCGTCAACAATGGGGACATTGGTTCCCTCAATTGGAACCAAGTGACCGTGCTTGTTCCGGTTGAGAATTTCGCCGCTGATCGGCTGCTTGTTCAGCAAGGTCGCCCAAAAATCTCGATACTGTTCGGCGGTCAACAGCCCCGACTTTAAGATGCGCGGGGTTTTGCCAAGCGCTTCGGCGGCGCTGTAGCCGTAAATTTTTTCAAACGCCGAATTCACATACAAGATGTTGCCTTGCGGATCCGTCATGAAAACGGCATCGGTCAACTGCTCGATGGCGCGCTGGAAACGCAAGAGGGTCTCTTCCGCGCGTTTGCGCTCGGTGATATCTAACCCGATCGCGACGAACCGAAAGATTTCCCCATCTATGTTCCGTACCGGGGTAATGGTTTTCTCTTCGTAATACAGTTCGCCGTTCTTGCGACGATTGATCATTTCACCGCGCCAGGCATTCCCAGAGAGAATCGTCTCCCACAAGTTCCGGTAGAATGCAGCATCGTGCAGACCGGATTTCATAATGCTCGGAGTGTTGCCAGCGGCTTCCTCCAGGGTATAGCCCGACCCTGCTGTAAACGCGCGATTCACCCATAGAATCTTGCCCTTGATGTCCGTGATGATAATCGTGTTCGCGGCGGAATCGAGCGCCGCGGCTTGAACGTCAACTTGCTCTTGCACACGCCGGCGTTCGGTTACATCGCGAAAGATGCCGCGCGTCGAGACGACCTGCCCATCCACCCGGCGCGCCGTGGCGCTGCCTTCGAGTAGGATCTTGCGCCCATCTTTGGCGACGAATTCCGCCTCGATGGAGTCAAGTGTCTCACCCGCCAAGACGCGCAGCGATTGGGCGCGCGCGCTGGAATGATGCTCCGGGGGGATAATGTCGAGGAACTTGAGCGCGCTGATTTCCTCGTCGCTATAACCGAACGTCTCTTTCCAGCGGCGGTTCACGTACTCGAAATGTCCATCGGCGCGGACGCTCTGAATCAGGTCATTCGCATTTTCAAACAGGTCACGATACCGTTCTTCGCTCGCGCGCAACGCATCCTGCGCGCGTCGCCGTTCGCTAATATCTTCTTTGATGCCGACATAGTGCGTAATCACGCCTTGCGTGTCAAAGATCGGCGCAATGACGACCAGTTCCCAAAACAGTCCACCATTCTTTTTGCGATTCAACAGCTCGCCTTGCCATTTTTGCCCGGCCGTGATCGTCTCCCACATTTGCTTGTAGACTTGCGGAGCAACCTGCCCCGACTTGAACGCGCGTTGATTCCGTCCCAGCAGCTCGGCATTCAGATACCCTGTCTTTTCCGTGTACGTGGGGTTCGCATACTCGATGTTGCCCGAGAGGTCGGTAATGACAATCGAGACGGGACTTTGTTCGACTGCGCGCGTGAGTTTACGGAGCTCGGCTTCGGTGCGTTCGCGCTCTGCGACTTCGGCGGCGAGACGTTTTTCGGCGAGTACCGTTTGAGTCACGTTGTGCGCCACGCCGAGTGTGCCAATAATGTTGCCCTGTGCATCGCGCCACGGTACTTTGGAGGTCGAAAAATAACGTTCCGTGCCATCCAGTTCCGGGTTTGCTTCCAATTTGTTCAAAATCGGAATGCCGGTCGCGATCACGCGGTTTTCATCCTCCGCAAAATCGTGCGCCGCCACTGCGACATGAAAATCGGCGTCGGTCTTGCCGCGGATTTGGTCCATACTCTGCGCGCCAAGATTCTGCAAATGCGCCGCGTTGCTGCGCACAAATCGCGATTCGCGATCTTTAAAGAAAATCAAGTCCGGCAGCGTGTCCATGATTGCTTGCAGCAAATCACGTTCGTACGCCAGCGCCGCTTCTACCGAACGGCGCTGCGCCAATTCGGTTTGCGCGGCGTCATACAATCGCGCATTGTCCAGTGCAACCGCCGCCAACGCGGCCAAGCGCGTCAACAAGTCCAACTCGTCGGGGCCGAATTTTTTCTGCGGATCAAGATGCGCCAAACCGAGAATGCCGGTCACGCGCTCGCGTACGATCAAGGGCACGCCAATGATCGCGCGCAGCACGTTGCGTGAGGGGTCCGGCAAACGTTCGCCCCATCGCTGATAATCGTCCACCACGAGGGCTTGGCCAGATTCCCAAACCCGCCCGGCGAGCGCCACGCCGCGCGTCGCTTTCGTATTGACAAAATCCTGATACGCACCCACGCCCACGCGCATCACCATTTCGTCTTTTTCCGGATCGAGTAAAAAGACATAACCGTTGCTCGTGCCGACCAATTCACCCGCGCGGGAAAGAATCTCTTGGAGCAAGCCCTCGACGTCCAATCGTCCGATGAGACCGACTGCAATTCTTTGGAGTGTATCAAGATAGGTGTTCTGGGAGCGCAAGGTATGTTCGGTGCGCGCGACTTGGTCTTTTTCCTCTTGCACCAAGGTGTAGGCGCTGCGAAAATCGGACCGAATCGAACGGACGAGCGACAAGACGAGGACAACAAACAGAATGATTGAAAGCGCTCCAACGAGCATCACTGTGGTTTGGACGAACCGAATCGTGTTGAGCGAATTGCTTAGCGCCCCAAGAAATCGTTCTTCTTGACGGTCATAGACTTGATTGAGATTGCGTTCGGCATCCCGCAGCAGCACATACAGCTGCTCGAGCGCTGCTTCGCGCATTGCGGGTGTCATATTTGCGCGCGTTTCCGACATGAGTCGGTCATAGGCAAATAGGGAATCTGCCAGCGGCGCCAATTCTTGCCGCAGCTGTGGGGTATTACTAATCTGATCGAGCGTAGACTTGTATTGTGTGCCGACGACGGTGCGTTGCGTGTCCACTTCCGGCCAATTGGGATTCTCGGCATCTAATGCGCGTTCAGTTTCAATGTGTAAGCGCAGCAGTTCGTGTTGCGTGCCGACAATATGTTCCGTTTCTTCTGCAATCTGCGTTAGTTCTGTAGCAGCTTGATTGGTGTTGAGCGTTGTACCTAGGAGGAGCACACCGGTCAAGACCGCCAGCAAAATGATCGAGCCGATCAACATCCACTGGGTGCGGCGAAGATGTAAAATTCCGCCTGTACCCGGGGCGCGGGGTTGGTTCTGGATTGATTGAGCCATGGGCAATTCATCCTGTTAGTGGAAATCCTGGCGCCTCAAATGCCTAGCAGTCTGTCGGAGAACAAATGTTTTTCGTTGCAAAGGGCAAATCCCGAAATCCGTTTTCTCGAGCAACCTTCGCTTGGAGAAAATGGGTTTTCCCGACAGACTGCTAGGTTGGTGATTCTTGGGGAGCTGGATCGGTTCCGTGTATAACCGAACATGCCCACTACTCTACAGCAGCAGAGCCAGTGGGCAACAGCATCGGTAAAGCACGAACCGCGCGAGCGCCCCCATCACGCGCAATTTCAATTTGACACAGAAAATTGTAGGCATAGCGTACGATAATAACAATAGGATACTAGTCCTTTGGCGATTACAGATTGTTTACGAAATCCTTATAAACAATTTTATCCAAACCCCTTGACAAGTTGAATTTCTGTGATATATTTTCTCTCGGTTAGCACTCTCCGCAAACGAGTGCTAACCTCTTTCTGTGTGAACGAACAACCCCATAAAATTCTATCCATCAAGGAGAAACATTATGGCAGATCAAAACCTACGCCCCCTTGCCGACCGCGTGATCGTCGAACCCCTCGACCGCGATGAAACGACTGCAAGTGGACTCTTGCTGCCCGAAACGGCAAAGGAAAAACCCCAAGAAGGTAGAGTTCTCGCCATCGGTCCCGGTCGCTGGGACGAAGATGGCAAGAAACGCCTTCCGCTTGAAGTTGCCGTAGATGACCGTGTCATTTTTGCGAAATACAGCGGCACGGAAATCAAGCTCGGCGACAAAAAGTTGCTGATTCTCTCAGAAAAAGACATTCTCGCAGTTGTTCAAAAATAAGTAGCGAGCGATGAGGACTGAGGACTGAGCGAGACATTCTGTCCCGCACTCAGCCCTCAGCACTCATCCCTCAGCACTCTACTGGAGGAAACCATGCCTGCAAAGCAGCTTTCATTTTCCGGCGATGCGCGCAAGCACCTGAAAATTGGGGTGGACGCGCTTGCCGAAGCAGTAAAGACCACGCTCGGTCCAAAAGGGCGCAATGTTGCTCTGGACAAGAAATTTGGCGCGCCCACCGTCACGCATGACGGCGTCACCGTCGCCAAAGATATCGAGCTCGAAAATCCGTACGAAAATATGGGCGCGCAGCTATTGAAAGAAGCGTCCACCAAGACCAACGACGTTGCGGGTGATGGCACGACTACTTCGGTCGTCCTCGCGCAAGCCATTGTCAACGAAGGTCTAAAAGTCGTTGCCGCCGGTGCAAACCCCATGCTCCTCAAACGCGGCATCGAAAAAGGCACCGAACTCGTCGTGGCAGAAATCAAAAAGATGGCGAAACCTGTGGCGGGCAAAGACGATGTGACGCACGTCGCCACCATCTCGGGCAACGATCCCGAAATCGGCAAGCTGCTCGCCGATGTGATGGACAAGGTCGGCAAGGATGGCGTCATTACTGTCGAGGAATCCAAAACGGGTCTGGAATTCGAAGTGGATTACGTCGAAGGGATGCAATTTGATCGCGGCTACCTGACGCCCTATTTCGTCACGAACCCCGAAAAGATGGAAGCCGAACTTGCGGACCCGTACATTCTCATCACCGACAAAAAAATCACCGCGCACACGGACATTGTACCTGTGCTCGAAAAACTTGTCCAGATGGGCAAGCGCGAACTCGTCATTATCGCCGAAGATGTGGAAGGCGAAGCGCTCGCCACACTCGTGTTGAATAAATTGCGCGGACTGTTGAACGTGCTCGCGGTCAAAGCTCCCGGCTTTGGCGACCGCCGCAAAGAAATGCTGCGCGACATTGCCATCCTCACCGGCGGCAACGTCATCACCGAAGAAATGGGCCGCAAGCTCGAAACGACCAACATCAGCGATCTCGGTCAAGCCCGCCGCGTCATTTCCAACAAAGACGACACGACGATCATCGAAGGCGCGGGCAAGGACAAGGACATCAAGGGTCGCATCAACGAAATCAAGGCGCAGATTGACAAGACCACCAGCGATTACGATCGCGAAAAATTGCAAGAACGTCTCGCCAAACTTTCGGGCGGTGTGGCCGTAATTCGCGTCGGCGCAGCCACCGAAACCGAACTCAAGGAAAAGAAACATCGCGTCGAAGATGCGCTCAGCGCCACGCGCGCGGCCGTCGAAGAAGGCATCGTGCCCGGCGGCGGCGTTGCGCTCGTCAACATTGCGCCCTCGCTTGATGCACTCGTCAAGGGTGACAACGCGTTGAGTGGCGATCTCCGCACCGGCGTGATGATCTTGAAACGCGCGCTCGAAGAACCGCTCCGCCAGCTTGCCGAAAACGCGGGTGAAGATGGCGCCGTCGCCGTCGGCGAAGTGCGCCGCTTGCAAAGAGAACAGGGCAACACGAATATCGGCTATAACGTCATGACCGAACAATACAGTGATCTGGTAGCGGACGGGATTGCCGATCCCGCCAAAGTGACGCGTTCTGCTCTTCAGAACGCCGCGTCCATCGCGGCAATGATTCTCACCACCGAAGCGTTGATCACCGACGCGCCGGAAAAAGAAAAAATGCCAATGGCGCCGCCGATGCCGGATTATTAAACCAGTAATCAGTGATCAGTGATCAGTAGTCGGTAAACAGGGAAATCGGTAGATAAGGAAACACCGCGTCTCGTGGGAGGCGCGGTGTTTGTTTTAGAGTATAATTTACGCGCTATCTGAAATATTTGACCCCTGCGGAGCGCGCCGCAGTGAGCGAACTCGTGACGCGTTTGCGCACGAAATTTCGCAAGCAGCTCGTGCGCGTGATTCTCTTTGGTTCCAAAGTGCGCGGTGATTTCGACGCCGAATCGGATGTGGATGTGCTGATTGTGTTCAAACCCAACGGCGCGATCACAAAAGAAACGATTTACGACCAAGAGCGCGCGGTGGCGGACAAATACAACGTGCTGCTTGGCGCGGTTGCGGTGGAGTACGAGGATTTTCAAGCATTTCAAAAACTGCGCGCGCCACTCTATCGGAATCTTCGCAATGAGGGCTATAGTCTATATCCCCGCCAAGGCAAATACTCACGCGCATCACTGCCGGTCAACGGAGGGGTCGAAAACGTGGACAAGAACAAAAAAATCCAAATCAAGCACTTTATCGAGAGAGCGCGTCAAGCGTTGGCGGACGCCCAAGCTGATTTAGAACGTGGTAGTATTGCTGCCGCCGCCAACCGCGCATACTATACCGTGTATTATCTTGCGACAGCCGTCCTGTTCGTGCTTGATGTTGTCCGCGCAAAACACGAAGGCGTCATCTCCGCATTCGGCGAATACATGGTCAAAACCAAACGCATTGAACCTGAATATTCGAAAATTCTGGTACGCGCGTTCAAACTTCGAGTGGACGCAGATTATGCGGAAGAATGGAAGTTGCTCAATCCCGAGTCCGCGAAACAAATCGTCGCCGACGCAGAAAAATTTGTCGCGCGGATGGAAGAGTATTTGCGCGAGGTGGGCGCGCTCGACGAAGACGCGGCGAAAAAGTAAACGCGCCGCGCGGCGCGTTGCAGCACGCGGCGTCCATCGCGGCAATGATTCTCACCACCGCAGCGTTGATCACCGACGCGCCGGAAAAAGATAAAGCCGGTCCCGCCGCGCCGCCGATGCCGGATTATTAAACCAGTAATCAGTGGTCAGTAATCAGTGAGCAGTGAGCAGTGAGCAGTAACCAGTAAGCAGTGAGCAGCAAGCGGTAAACAGGGAAATCGGTAGACAAGGAAACACCGCGTCTCGTGGGAGTACGCGCTATCTGAAATATTTGACCCCTGCGGAGCGCGCCGCAGTGAGCGAACTCGTGACGCGTTTGCGCACGAAATTTCGCAAGCAGCTCGTGCGCGTGATTCTCTTTGGTTCCAAAGTGCGCGGTGATTTCGACGCCGAGTCTGATGTTGACCTGCTGATCGTCTTTGAACCGAACGGCGTCATTTCCAAAGATGCAATTTATGCGCAAGAGCGCGCCGTCGTTGACAAGTATGAAGTGTCCCTGAGCGCGCTGGCTGTGGAACTTGAAGATTTTGAAACGATGCAAAAACTACGCTCCCCGATCTATCGCAATCTCCGCAACGAGGGCTATAGTCTCTACCCGCGTGTTGGAAAATACTCGCGCGTCGCGCTCCAAGTAAATGGGGGAATCGAAAACGTGGACAAGAACAAGAAAATTCAAATCAGTCATTTTATTAAGAAAGCACATGATGCGCTGGAAACCGCAAGAGGCGATCTGGAACGCGGCTATATTGCGGGCGCAGCCAACCGCGCGTATTATTCGGTGTTTTATTTAGCCACTGCCGTACTCTTTGTCCTCGACGTCGTGCGCGCCAAACATGACGGCGTCAAGAGCGCGTTCGGACAATATTTTATCAAGGCAAAGCGCATCGAACCCGAATATGCGGAAATTCTGGAACGGGCTTTGAAATTGCGTTTAGATGCGGATTACTCACCGGTATATAAATTCTTGAATCCCACCTCCGCCGCACAAATCGTCGCCGACGCAGAAAAATTTGTCGAGCGCATGGAACGGTATTTGCGCGAGGTGGGCGCGCTCGATGAGGACACGGCGAAAAAGTAAACGGGGCGCGCAGCGCGTCTCGTGAGAGGCGCGGTGTTTGTTTTCGCTGCCAATGCGTCAATCCGTTCGCGTTCTACCCCGGCAGCGCGAGCGCGCACGCGCTAAATTCCGACGTGCTCTTTTTGACGGTCGCGGTGGCAGTGATGCTTTGACCGGTCGCAAACGGGCTCGTCGCAATCCAATTAAATGCTGCTTTACCCTTGGCGTTCGTCGTAACGGTTGTGCTGCCCAGATAAAACAGCCCCTCGCCAAAGCCGCTGAGGTCGCACGTGTTATTGGCATAGAAATCGAGCGTGACGGTTACATTGGACGCGGTCTTGATTCTGCCGCGCACGCGCTGCGGAGTACTTTCCGCGCTGGTGATTTCTGGCATGTTTTGCAGCAGGTTGGGTCCGCCATCGGCATCGAACTTGTCATTCGGCGTGATCCCGTCTTGATTGAGGTCAATCCCCAAAAGCGTATTATCGAAAATCCAATTCCCGCCCAAATTGTTACCCGCGCCTGCATTGGGCGTTAACGCAATTCCGGCGCCGCCATTGTTCGTGATCATGTTGCCGCCGATACGATTCTTTTTTACCGCATTGTTCAGCAAGATTCCGTCAGAACTATTCGGCAGCGCGGCGGCAAGCGTCGCGTCCGCGCCGATAATGTTACTCGTGATGGTATTTTTACGCGCGCCGCCGTCAAGCCAAACCCCATAGCCGCTGTTGCCCGAGATAACATTGCTGCGAATTTCCACATTGTTCGCGCGAAGCTGAATCCCGTTACCATTCGGCACGGCGAGCGCGCCGCCGGCGCTCACGCCGACGAGATTTTTGACGATCGAGTGACCACTGCCCGACGCGTACACACCATTGAATGAGTTATAGCCGATGACGTTGCGCTCTGCCGCAATCTCTCCGCCGATGACATTGGATGTCGTCGCGTCACCAAGGTATACACCTTCCAAATTGGTGAGTCCGGTCACGCCATCCGTGCCAATCCCAATAAAATTTCCGGCAACCGTATTAAAACTGGATGTCAGCACGACAGCCGTGCCGGACCAATGGTAGATGACTAGCCCACGCACCGAACTATTTCCACCAGCCAGTTCCAGCCCACTCGCCGCGCCTGCCGCCGCGCCGCTCAATTCGATCATCAGATTCGCATTGCTGATAGACGGGTCGGTATTCTGAATCGCGCCGAGCTGCGAGTAACCGTCAATGTTAATCCCGTTCTGAGTAACCGCAGGCAGCGGCGAGCCGGGTTCAATCACGAACGGTGGAAACCCGATGATGTTAAAGTCAATCACGCCCGCCGCGCCGCTGCTGTTTGCGGCGTTAATTGCTTCGCGCAAAGAGCAATGCGCGGCATCGCAAACGCCGTCGTTCGCATCGTTGGTCGTAGTGACCGTAAAGACCGCGTGGGGCGCGGCGCGCGTGTGCGGCGCATTGAACAAGGCAAGCCCGAGTAGGACGAGCAAGCCGACGAGTCCGAATGTGCGTGTGAGCATGTTGAATTGTCCCTTTCGCTGAATTTTGTGACATTACACTCGCGTTGCGATGGCGTCACCGCGCGCTGATTGTAACGCCGAACCAACGCGTCCGTCAACAGACATTTTTTTTATTTTGCTATCTCGCTTTCAGCTTCATCCCCACATTGCCCACCGGGCTTGAGATCGTAGACAATGGCATCTTTGTCGCGATAAACAATCGTCACCGTTTTCAGAGAATCGAAATCAAGCTTTTCGTTTGGGTCCACTGCAAGGTAGCGAAAGTTGTATATGCGGCACAACACGCCCCAGTGCAGCGCCTCAATTTCTTTCCACAGCCGTGTGTCTTGCTCAAGTGTGCCGGGAGATACGCGCGAGACATAGCCAAAGCCAACCGGTTTTTGATGAAGGGTTTGATAATACAGCACCTTTGCTTTGCCTCCCGCGCCGCCGCTTTTACGATTTTGGATATCCGGCTCGACAAAATCCAACACGCCCGCGTTGTCAGGAGACGACCCAAGCGCGGTGACATACGACGGGACCTTTAACGACATCATGCTGAAATCCTTTGGCAACGGTTCGATCAACATCAAGAGCGCCAGAACCACTCCTACACCCAAAGTTGCTTTGGTTCCGGCAAAGAGCAGTTTCAAACCATAACCAACCAGAACCGCCGCGCTCAGCGTAATCATCACGACCATTCGAATGGGAACACCAGAGGCATGCAAGATGGGCAGCAGGTCGGTCAAGACGCCATAAGGCATCGGAAATGCCGTGAAAACATTCCCGTTCCAATGCAAAACGGGGCCTATACTCAGGAGCAAAAATACCAGCAGCAAAAGGTACCAAAGCAGCACGTTTGGTTCGCGCAATTTTTTTCTTTGCCAGAAAACATAGCCGAGCGTGACGAGCACCGAAATGCTCAATGCCGCGTTTCCTTCGGCGCTGTTCATCTGCCACCGGCTCCAAACCGCACGCGTCCATTCGGCAAACCGCCAATTACTGCCGGGCACAAAAAGTTGAACGAGGTCCAGAGAATTCTTTTCGACTGCGTGTCCGACAACCGGAGCGCGCACGAGTTCAACCGCCAGCGGGATTACAAGCGGCGCGACCGTGACCAGCGCCACCGCTGCAAACGCGACCAGGGACTTGAGCTGCGCGCGCGGCAAGCCGCGAAACTGCACCAGCCACCACAAGCTCATTACCCCCGCTGCAATCACGCAGTAAAACAAATAATAGTAATCACAAAGCGCCACGGCGCCGAGCATCACGGCTGCCATCGCGCCCATCATGATTCCGGGTTTCGTCCAGAGCGCATACCAGTACAAGATAAAGAGGGGAATCCATTCGGTGGCAGCCAGTTGCAAGTGCGCATTTGACTGCGCCAAGTGATAACTTGAAAACGTAAAGACATACCCTGCAAGCAAACTCGGAACATAGCTCTTGGTCAAAAAATAGACGAGATAAAATGTAGTAAGCCCGCTTGCGACAAACGAAAACAACACCACGAAATTATAGATCTGTGGAAACGAAAGAAACGGATAGAGCGCCGCGCCGACCAGTCCGTTGAATGGTCCAAGGGTGTGCGTCCACAACGAAACGCCATAGGGATAATGGATCCAGTTTGTGTCCCAAGGTAGCTGCCCGAGTTCCAAGAGCGCCTTGTGAACCCACCAAAGATTCCAAAGACTTTGCCAGCCATCCGCGCCCCTTGCCCAAAGTCTCTCGCTAAAAGTCGTGATGAGCGGAAACGTGAGCGCGACGAATCCGAGCAGGTAAAAGCCCGCCGGAACAATGCCGAACCAAAACCAAATATTTTTGTCACGTCGCACCGAAAGCAAAGCAAGCATGTTGGACTTCCTTATGTGGAGTACGTAATGCAGAACACAAATCCCGATGGTTTTCCCGAAGAGAACCACGCGCCAGGCGCATTCAAAGCGCCGCGTGCCTATTTTCCTGCTAAACCGATGGCGCGCAACTGGAGCTGCGCGTTGGGAGCTCTGTTCAACACCTGCACGGTCACGGCAAACGGCGCAGCGGGTGGGATGTCAAAACGCACAATCCGTCTATCTTGAATCGTCGTCGCATCGCGCCCTTGGCAAAGTACGCATAGACAAAATAGGGTCTCGGCACAAAAGTCAATGACTGGATAGTCTGATGGATTTCACAAACAATGGAGATTCTCGACTCAGGTTTTTCACTTGAATGAATACTTGCTCCCCTTCAACGCCCAATGTGCCGCGTCTCGTAACGATGACATTTCCTGCTATATCCTTATTGACCTTAGTCCAACTTTCCCCGTTTACTGTCACTTGGAACTGAGCAGGTTTCTTACTTGAATAAATGATCTCAAAACCCCGTTCCTCCCCTCCCGCTAACTCTAGTTTCGCTTCCAACATCTCACCAAATGCCAGCGGCAGGTGCGGCGTCACATTCGCGCGGTCGCCCAATTCATTCGCGTACTCGATGCGTGACGGAATCTCGCCGTCGTGAAAATACAACGCAACGAGTCCTTCCGATTGCGTAAAATGAAATTCATCGCGCGGGACATAATCCAAGTCGGCGCGCATCCATGCGGCATCCTCCACGCGTGTAAAATTCGCTTGCACCCACTGTTCCACTTCAGGATTCAAACCGCCGCCGAACGAAACGTACCACAAACGCCGGTTTTGCGCGCGCGCGTTTTGCAGCGCGTCAAGCGTTCCGGGCGGACTGCTGTACGCGTTGACATTCGGCAAGTAATACGCGAGCGCATTCAACGCCCAATATTTATTTTCGCCCATCAACACATCGCCCGGCTGCGCGTGCGTCGCAAAAAATCTCGCCAACGTTTGCCAGTCATTCAATTTCGCGCGCGGATACAATGCTTGCAGCGGAGGCACGACCACAAAAATCATTATTACGATTCCGACGACAATCGCACCTACCCTGATTTCCCTTCTGAACGTCACAATCTTTTCACCCAACCACATCAGCCCTATTGCTATCAACACGACAAACACCGGCTGAAGAAAAATCAAGTAGCGATTCGCGACGCCGCGACTTGGATGGGCAACGTGCAAGAGGAGGAGCGGCAAGAGCAGCCACGCGCCGAGAATCCATGCGCCGCGCGAATTATTTTTCCACAGCGCGATCAAGCCGAGCAGCGCCAACGCCAAAGACAAAACTGTGCGCCATCCCAAATCGGGCGCGAGACCCATGTCACTCAACAGCAGCTGCAAAAAATCCGGCGTGAGCTGAAACGGCGCATACGAAAATTCCGCTTCGATGCCTTTGAGCGATGGATGCAGCACATACGGCAGTGTCCCCGGCACGAGCGGCAGTGCTGCGAGTGCGGTCAATGCAAAACTCGCGAGAATTAAAAGATGCGCGCGGGGTAACAAAACACGCAACAGCTTTTCGCGTGTTCGCTGCGCCCGCGCGTGCCACAACGCGCCCAGCGCAACGCCAACCAATGCGATACCCTCAATCAACAATGGCATGACGCCAAAAAGATGCGTGTACACGGCAAGCGCGTTCATGACGGTCAGACCAAGCGCCGTGCGCCACTGCGGACAATCCAACATGCGGAGAAAAAAGTATAGCGACAGCGCGGCATAACACGCGAGCGCCGCATACAAGCGCGCATCCTGCGCATACCAAATCTGAAATGGGGAAACGGCAACCAACAACATGGCAACCAGCGCCACAGTTCGCGAACCGACGCGCCGCGCCACCACATACGTCGCGGGCGCCGCCAGCACGCTTGTGATTGCCGAAGGCAACCGGACCCAAAACGCGCTCGCGCCAAATTGCTGCGCCAACTGACCGAGGAGAAAATGCAAAATGAAATCGGGCGGGTCACGAAAGCGCGCCCACATTTTCGCCAGCGGCAGCAGCGACCATTTCGCCTGCGCGATTTCGTCGCCCCACAACCCCTTGTCGCCGAGTTGATAAAAACGGAGCCACACCGCGAGCAAAACAATCAGCACAGGGAGAATCCACTGTGCTGATGAAAAGCGTTTCAAAGCCAACTCCTCAAGACGAATAAGGCGATGTATGCAGCTGGCATACAGCCGACATCGCACGTCTCTGTCATTGTCCTATTTCCCCGTAAGCTGGCTCATGGTCAACGAGTGCGCGGGAAATACCATCCCGGAGAGCGTGCTCTTTTTGATTTGGGCCGCGGGAATTTGTGTCGTCGTCGGTCCCACCGCATTCGGCGCGTCCGTGGTATTTTGCGTGAGGAACGACGCGGCGGTATCACCAATCACGGTCTTGTTGCCGCTGACCAGCGTCGTCCCGACAAATTTCACCTTCACCGTATACGTTGTAGTCGTGCTGTGATTGAACACGGCGAGCCAAACATTCTTGCCTTTTTTCACGGCATACACGCGCAGCGCCGGACGCCCGACCGGTGTCTGGGGATTATTTTTCACACTCGTCGTCGTCCAGGTCTTGCCTTGAAAATCCTTGAGCGCCGCCAGCATGCGCCACGACGGCGAGGTGACCAGTGTCGTCGGATTGTCCAGCGGCAAGAAATGGGAAATCATCACCGGCAGCGTATAGAGGTCCAACAAAATCACGCGCGCGGCGCCGGGATAGAGCACCCCATTGAGATTGACCGGAGCAACCGCATCCAAATACCCTTCCGCGATGCTAAAGCCCGCAAAGAGGGACATGCGCGTGTTGATGGAAAAGGTGTCGTCATTGGCGCCGACGCGCGCGGCATTAAATTCGCCGATGACAATCGGCATGTTTTTCTTGGCAGGCAACCACTTGAGCAACTCGCTGCGAATCTGTGACGGCATTGCCGTAAGCCCCTCATTGCGCTTGCGAATATCCACCTGTTCTTGATAATACGAAAACTTTTGCGCCGTGGCAGGATCCGTCACCGGGTTGTCCACTTGAAAATACTGATGCGTAATCACAAAATCAATGTGGCTGCCGGCTTTTTTCAACAAAGTCTCGTCCCATGAAACCTTGTTGCAATCGGTTTTGCAAATGAATGCATTCGGCAAAAGATGCACACCCACTTTGATTTTTGGATCCACTTGGTGAATCGCCTTTGCCCACTGCGCCACACGCTTGGCATATTCATCCTGCGTGAGTTGGATCTTGTGCTCGCCCTTGGCGGTCGTGCAATTGATGCCAGCAGGGTCATCCCAATAGTGACACCCCGCGTACGGTTCGGCGCCCAATTGGACATATTTAACACTGCGAATGCCTGTCTGTTTGATATAGTTTAACCAATCTTTGGCAGTCTGCGGAGTCACCTTGCCGCAACTGACATTCGCCGAAGAGGGCGCCGCGTTAGGATCTGTTTGGTGACAAAGCATTGTGATGTTCACCGAAATCATCGGCTCAGAGCCGACGATATTGTTCAGCGTCAGAAATTCATCGGTGAGCATCAACGAGGGCGGCGTGACTGGCGCCGCAGTATAGGAACTGTACGGGTGCTCCCAATCGTCACGATCCACCCAATAAAATAATGCGCGTACGCCAAGCTCGCGGAGATTTTGCTGCCCCGGCGCAGTGCGATAGAAATAATTCTGTTCCGTTATGTCATTGCCTTTGTTTGTCATGATGACGCCGAACGCGTGTCCGTCAATCTTGCCGCGCGTTTGCGAAAGGTCCACCGTAATGAGCGGTGCAGCATCCTCCGCTTCCGGTCCTTGGGCGAATGCCGCCGGGTTACTGGCAAAAGGCGCGTCCTGCGGCGTCAACAAAACTATCAAAATAAAACCTGCCAAAAGCATTGTGCCAAACAACGCCCGGCGTATTGCGCATTGAATCGTTGTCATCATTCTCTTTCTTTGGTTTCCATTCCTTCACTTTGATTATAGCACAGGGCTTGAATGCAAGGCGATAGTAAAATGGTTCGGGCAATGCGCACACCGTTTGCATCACGCGGCGCGGCGTGTTAGAATTTTTGCCACGCACAAAACTGTGCCAGAGCTATCAAGTTGACCACCGGAGTTTTCCATGCCAGATTTGATTTTACACGAATGGATTCAAGTGAATCAGAATATGCGCGACGACTATCGCTTGTTGGTCGCGACCATGGCCGCGCGCCAGCTCAAAACCGTCGAGCCGGAATTGCAAACCCTCGCGCGCGAGGCATTCAGCGCCATTCCCGTCCCCGGCGCGCGTTCGTTTTTCAAAGGCGACTTGCTTCAACAACGCAAAGCCCTTGCCAAAACAATGCAGACCGAACCGCATGTTGCCGCGCTCGTCATTGCGTTGTGGGCGCACGCGGCGGAATCACAAATCAACCTCTTGAAACAGGCGGGCGAACAAGCGGGCTTGCAGTTTGACGACACATGGGATTGGCACAAAGGGATGAATGGGTTTTATACTTTTGAGGACATTCCCGTGCTCGCCGCGCTCGCGGACGGTTTGGGCGCGCATACGTCGGAGCAGGATTATGACCATCTAAAACTTGCCGCGCTGTGGCTCGGACCCGCCGCCACCAATCCAGACGCTTTAATTGCCCCCACGGTTGACGAAACCGCTACCGAAGCCGTGCAAGATTCAGAAAGTGTGGCCGGCGACGCGTAACACAGTCCTTGACTTGGTTTTTCCGCGTTTATCCGCGTTCATCCGCGTCCAAAACAAGTCCTGTGGGAAGGCGCGGCGGGAACGGTCACGAAAAATTTTTTACTGAACTGCGTTGGTATTTTGCCAACGCGGTTTCCTTGCCCACAAGAACGACTGTAGCATATTTGTTCTTTTTGTGTATAATGCTGCGCGCAAATTCCTAGTGCCTTTGCAATCACGACATCACTTTACGTTTCACGTTTCACGTTTCTCGTTTCTCGTTTCACGTTTCTCGTTTCACGTTTCTCGTTTCTCGTTTCTCATTTCACGTTTCTCGTTTCTCGTCTGACGTTTCACATTCATATTCCGCGTTTCACGTTTGACGCATGACGCCTCGCCCTTCATCGCTCCCTCGTCACCCGTCACCCATCACATTTATCTATGGAAATCGGCACCATCAAACTTACGGATATTCGCGACGAGATGCAAACCGCGTATCTCGATTACGCGATGAGCGTTATTACTTCGCGCGCGCTGCCCGACGTGCGCGATGGGCTTAAACCGGTACAACGGCGCATCTTGTATCAAATGGGCGAAATGGGTTTGCGTCACAACGTCCCCACGCGCAAATGCGCGCGCATCGTCGGCGATGTTTTGGGGCGCTTTCACCCGCACGGCGACCAATCCGTGTACGACGCGCTCGTGCGCATGGCGCAAGATTTTACAATGCGCTATCGGCTGGTGGATGGGCAGGGAAATTTCGGCAGTATTGATGGCGACCCGCCGGCGGCAATGAGGTACTGTGTTGTCGGCGATACTTTGGTTGTCACCGACAAAGGTCTGGTTCCCATCGCGCAGCTATCACCCAACACGTCAGAGGATGTCAATCTGCGCGTTCTTTCGCGTGATGGCGTCGTCAACACTGCCAGCAAATGGTGGGACTGTGGCGCTTTTTCGACCCGCCGCATCGAGACACAACGCGGGTATCACGTTACCGGCACAGTCAATCATCCGCTGCTCGTTGCGGTGCCCGATGAACAGACCCGACGCATCAAGCTCACCTGGAAATTAATGAGCGCGATCGAACCGGGCGATTATCTTGTGCTGGACCGCAGTCAAGCATTGTGGCGCGACGAGCAGATTGACCTCACAGCTTTTTATCCCAAATTGGCAGAGAACTCTCGAACGGAACGGCACGAGTTACCCACGCAGTTGGATGGTGACCTTGCATTCCTCATGGGTGCGCTCCTCGCCGAAGGCACATTTCGTCCTCAAGTCATCGAATTTACAAACAATCACGGCGACCTGGCAGATGAATTTCAAGCGACATGGAAACGGGTCTTTCCAACTTGCCGCCTCCACATCTTTGAGCGCAAGCCCAACAGCTATGGCAAAATGCCGTGGCTACAAATGCAAGTCGTTAGTCAACAAGTGGTTGCGTTTTTGAATAATCTGGGTCTGAGTGGACGTTCGGCAGAGCGGGAAATTCCATCTTTCATTTTGCGCTCGCCGAAACAAGTGGTCGCATCGTTCCTACGGGGGCTATTTGAGGGCGATGGCGCGGTCGAGCAATCAGGGCACAGTCTTTTGCGCACAAGTCTCTGCGCGCGCAATCGCAGGATGCTCGAACAAGTGCAAACCATCTTGCTGCGCTTCGGGATTGTCTCGGCGCTGCGCCACGAAGAGGCGCGCAAGATGAATCGCCTCTTGATTGTCGGGCGCGAAAACATGAAGGCGTTCCAGGAGCAGATTGGTTTTGCTTCTGCAACCAAGCAGGACGCGCTCGCCTCTGCCCTTGCAAGATTTGGCGGAAAAACCCTCTCGCAAACCGACTATATTCCGTATCTTTCAGAGTATGTTCGTGCCACTGCCAAACGCGGGCAGCGCGAATGGCTTGGCAAGCACAATTTTGATCGAAGCGAACGCCTGCTCACGAACTTGCCGCGTCTTGAAAGAGCATTGTCAGCCGCCGACTATGCCTATGTGCAGCAACTCGCACAGACTCATTATCTGTTTGAACGCGTGGTAGATGTGCAGGATGCGGGCGAGCAAAACGTCTATTCGCTACGCGTGGACAGTGATTGTCATTCCTTTGTTGCAAATGGCTTTATCAATCACAACACGGAGGCGCGTCTCACCGAAAGCGCCGAAGAACTGCTTGCCGACATTGACATGGACACGGTGGATTTCAAACCCAACTTTGACGACACCTTGAAAGAACCCACCGTGCTGCCCGGCAAAGTGCCCAACCTACTCATTAACGGCGGCACCGGCATCGCGGTCGGTATGGCAACGCTGATTCCGCCACACAATCTCGGCGAAATTTGCGACGCGATTAACTATCTCATTGACCATTGGAACAAAATTGACGACATCGAGCCCGACGACTTGATGCAATTTGTCAAAGGTCCCGATTTTCCAACCAGCGGCATCATTCTCGGCGCGGACGGCATTAAAGAAGCTTATGCCACGGGCAAGGGGCGCATCGTCGTGCGCGGCAAAATTCACACCGAAGCCATCAGCGGCGGACGCCAACGCATCGTCGTCAGCGAAATTCCGTATCAAGTCAACAAGACTTCGCTCATCGAACGCATCGCGGAACTCGTGCGCGACAAAAAGATCGAAGAAATCGGCGACCTGCGCGACGAATCCGACCGGCAAGGCATGGGCATTATGATCGAGTTGAAACGCGGCGTCGAACCCACGCCCGTTATCAACGCGCTCTTGAAATACACCCAGTTACAAACCGCCTTTAGCATCAACATGCTCGCGCTGGTGGAGGGCGAGCCGCGCGTCCTTTCCCTCAAACGCGCGCTGCAACTTTTTGTGCAGCATCGTCAGGTCGTCATTACGCGCCGCACCCAGTTTGAATTGGAACGCGCCAAATTGCGCGCGCACATTTTGGAAGGTTTGAAAATCGCGCTCGACAATTTGGACGAAGTGATTCGCACGATTCGCCAATCTCAAGATGCAGAGCAAGCGCGCGAACGCTTGATGAAGCGCTTCAAACTTTCGGAAATTCAGGCGACCGCGATTCTCGACATGCAGCTGCGCCGCCTCGCCGCGTTGGAACGCAAAAAGATCGAAGACGAGTTGGCAGAAGTCAAAAAGCGCATCAAATATCTCGAAGATTTGCTGGCGCATCCCAAGAAAATTCTCGGCGTCATTCAAGCAGAATGTTCCGACCTCAAAGAACGCTTTGGCGACGCCCGGCGCACCTTTATCGCGCAAAGCGCCGAAACGGAATTCAAACAAGAAACCCACGCGGAAGAAGGCGTCGCGCTCGTTACGCTTTCGCGCGAGGGCGTGGTGCGCCGCGCGTCCACATCGCAGTATCGCCGCACGCGCAGCGACGCGGTGAACGGCGTCCATGAAAAAAGCGACGACCCGACCATCGCCCTCCTCATCGGCAACACGACGGACAATCTCGCGCTGTTTACGAATCGCGGGCGCGCCTTGCCTTTGCGCATGATGCAAGTGCCCGATGTGGCGCGCAATCCCGGCGGTATCTCTTTGGCGAATCAACTCGAGAGCGGCGAACGTTTTATCGGACTTGTCGCATTCAACGGCGGCGCCGCCAACACCACCGTTACGCTCGCCACCACACTCGGCAAAATCAGACGCACCGCGCTGGAAGAATTCGCGACGATTCAGGCGGGCGGCACCAAAGCCATCAATCTCGCCGAAGGCGACGAACTGGGTTGGGCGTATCTCACACAGGGGGGGGGCGAATTTCTCATCACCACCGCGCAAGGTCAGGCGCTGCGCTTTGCCGAGGACGATGTGCCCGTGCAAGGTCGCGTCGCCGCGGGCGTGTGGGCAATCAAGCTGGCGGAAGGCGATAAAGTGATTTCGCTTGACATTGTTCAGCCCGACGCGTGGCTCGTCGTCGCCAGCACAAAAGGTTTCGCCAAACGCGTCGCGCTCAAAGAATTTCCGACAAAGGGCCGCTACACCGGCGGCGTCACCGTGTTCGCTCCGGACAACAAAAGCGGCGCGCTCGCCGCGGCGCGCATTGCGTCGCTTGACGAAGATGTCATGTTCATTGCCACGAGCGGCTTGAACGTGCGCGTGCGCGCGGAAAACATTGTCAAAGCCAATCGCACCGCCAAAGGAAAATTGTTTGTCGCCTTGAAAGAAACGGACAGCATCACACGCGTGACCTCCATTGTCGGACAAGCCGAAGGCGGCATCGCAGAGAACACGGCGAAACAAGACAAGAAAGAAACCAAACAAGTCCAAGCTGCCACGCCAGCCGACCGCGCAAATGGGCACAAGGCAGAAGCGAGAAGCGAGAAGCGAGAAGCGAGAAGCGAGAAGCGAGAAGCGAGAAGCGAGAAGCGAGAAGCGAGAAGCGAGAAGCGAGAAGCGAGAAACGAGAAACGAGAAACGAAAAGCGAGAAAGGAGATACGAAAAGCGAGAAGCGAGAAACCAAGACCGAAAGACAAGAACCAAAAAGCGCGAAAGCGGAAAAACCCAAGCCCAAGTCAGCGCCCAAAGCCGCCGCACCCGCGAAAATTCAAGACCTTGAACCAAAAACAAAAAAGAGCGACGACGATTCGGAACAAATGGAATTGCCCATCGCATCGTTCAAGCCATTGCCCAAGAAAAAGTAGTAGGTAGACAGGGAGACAGGTAGACAGGTAGAGAGATTACTTGTTTACCTGTTTTCTTGTTTACTCAGTTACCTGTTTTCCTGTATACTTGTTTCCAACATCCAACTTCTAACTTCCAACTTCCAATCTCCAATTTTACAAAGGAGTGCCTCATGGAACACCCACGCCTACACGTATCCAATCATCCGCTGATCCGCCACAAACTTACCAAGCTGCGCGACATGAACACCGAACCAAAAAAATTCCGCGAACTGATTCGCGAGCTCGCCATTCTGCTTTCCTACGAAGCCACTACCGACCTCGCGCTGGAAGAAACGACGATTACGACGCCGCTGCAAGAAACGACCGGCTATCGCCTGCACGACAAAATCGGACTCGTCCCGATCTTGCGCGCGGGTCTCGGCATGGTCGAAGGATTTTGGGAAATGATGCCGCCCGCCGAAGTGTGGCACATCGGTTTTTATCGCGATGAACGCACGCTCAAACCCGTCGCGTATTACAATCGCCTGCCCGTTTCGCCCACCGTCCAAGTGTGCGTCATTCTCGACCCGATGCTGGCGACCGGCGGCTCGGCAGTGGAATGCGTTGCCTTGTTAAAAAAGTGGGGCGCCAAACGCATCAAATTCGTCGGCATCATCGGCGCGCCCGAAGGCATCACAAAACTCACCGAGACCCATCCCGATGTGGACATTTATCTCGGCGCGGTGGATGAACGATTGACGACAGAAGAGGACGCGTTCCCGGCGGGATACATTATGCCGGGGTTGGGAGACGCGGGGGATCGGCAGTTTGGGACGGGATGAATCGAGTAATCAGTCATCAGTGAACGCCGCTCGCTGGCGAGCGGAGTAATCAGTAAAGAGTGGACTGGTCACTGATAACTGATTACTGATAACTGATAACTGGCATGCGCCCAAGTTGGGAAGAGTACTTTATGAACATCACGCTCGACGTTTCCAAACGCTCGACGTGTTTGCGCGCGCAAGTGGGCGCGATCATTGTCAAAGACAAACGCATTCTCACGACCGGGTACAACGGCGCGCCGAAAGGGCTGCCGCATTGCTTGGACGAAGGATGCGAAATCGTCAACGGACATTGTGTGCGTACGTTGCACGCAGAACAAAACGCGATCTTGCAAGCCGCGTTGTACGGCGTTTCGCTCGAAGGCGGCACAATTTACACGACGCATCAGCCGTGTCACACGTGCGCGAAAATGATCATCAACGCGGGTTTGGTGCGCGTGGTGTATGCAGGCAAGTATCCCGACGAACTCGCGATGAAGTATCTACGTCTGGCCGGCGTGCAAATAGAACATACGGATTTGGGAGAGCGAACACCCGCGCCGCCGCCGTCTATTGTGGAGCGTGAAACTGCCTGTCCTGAACAACGTGAAGGATGAAACGTGAGGCGTGCGACCTGCAACATGAGACCTGCGACCTGTAACCTGCAACTTGTCTTCCTCAAACTCGGCGGCTCCGCCATCACCGACAAAACGCGCGCGGAAACGCCGAATCCCGATGTGATTCGCGAGGCAGCCCGCGCGGTCTACCAAGCGCGCGCAAAAAACCCTGATCTAAGAATTCTGCTCGGACACGGCAGCGGTTCATTCGGGCATTTCACCGCGAAAAAATGGGGCTATGGGCAAAACGAGAATTGGCGCGCGTATGCGGAAACGGGCGCGTCGGCAGCACGCTTGAATCGTCTTGTCACCGATATTTTTTTGGAGGAAAACGTTCCCGTCGTTTCCATGCAGCCCTCTGCGTCCGCGCGCACACGCGACGGCGAATTGATTCATCTCGACGCCGAAACCATTCGCACTGCGCTTGACCACAATCTCATTCCCCTCATTTATGGCGATGTCGCGTTTGACGAAACGCGCGGTATGGCAATCGTGTCCACCGACGCGCTGTTCGCGTATCTCGCGCCAATTCTCAAACCCACGCGCATTGTCTACACCACTGTCGTAAACGGCATCTATACCGCCGACCCCAACAAACATCCCGACGCGCAACTCATTCGTGAAATCACGCCCGCGTCGTTTGCGGAAATTCGCGCGCAGGTGGGCGCGTCGCACGGCTATGATGTCACGGGCGGCATGTTGGACAAGTTGGCGCGAAGTGTCGCGCTCACCGAACAAATTCGCGCGCTGGAGGTCTTTGTTATTGGCGCGCAGCGCGAAAATATCCTGAAATCCCTCTGCGAATCCAACCCATCAAATGTCACCCCCTCAACCTACATTTACAATCCCAGCAGGATGGGGTTATAATTTTGGGGCAAGCACAACGAATTGGAGATGCCCGCGTGCAAATCTATAGAGTCATCTGGAAAGAAAAATTTGTAGACAAGATCGAAAGTAAACATGAGGTCTTTACGGATGAAATCGAACAAATCCTTTTTGGCAGACCCCATGTGCGTCGCGAAAAAAAGGGCAATGTGAAAGGTGAAGATTTATATCTTGCTTATGGAACGACCGACGCAGGGAGATATCTCATCGTCTTTTTCATCTATAAACCCCCACCCGCGGCATTGCCAATTTCTGCGCGCACTATGACAGAATCAGAAAAGAGGTATTATGACCAACAGAAAAAAAGTCGTTGAGCCAATTCCTGACGAGTTCGATAGCTACGAACAAGCTGCCGAGTTTTGGGATACGCACGATACGACGGACTATTTGGATGATTTTGAAACCGTACAATATGCAAGTTCATTGCAAGGGCGGCAATTTGAAATCGAAATCCCCGAAGAGCTTGTGAGAACTCTGCGCCAAAAAGCGCGCCAGAGCGGCATCACGGTGAACGAGCTCGCCACTATTCTCCTCCGCAGACAAATCGCCGCGACTCGCTAATGCGCTATCCATCTGCTCGTGAACCCTCTCACAGTATCAATTTGAGAGACACTCCAATCCCGCGAATATCTATTCCTCTCCGGGCAAAATCGTTTTGCGAACTATCCGAAAACATCAGTTCTATTGCACGGCGCGCGCGCCTGTGTTAGAATCCGCGCAAATGTGAAAAACATTTACGCGCGAAACATCCGGGAGAATGCGGCATTCTGAACGAGTGCCGCATTCTCGCGCGCGAGCGCTCTCGTCGAGCGCCCCATCCTATTTCCATTGTCACACCAAGCAAAACAGCGCCGCCGCGTGTACCCCACATTGCACGCGACGCGCGGTTTGCTCGGGATGACGCCCTCGCTCATTGCCACGCACACTGCCTAAATTGCGCGCTAGGCGTGACGATGTGCGACCTCACACGTCGTCACGCACACTGCCCAACTGGCGCGCCATGCGTGACAACGTGTGACCACCGCACAATGGAATTCGACCGAATCTACAATTCGGATTGTCGTTTCATGGAGGAACTGGACGACAATTCCGTGCAACTCGTCGTGACTTCGCCGCCCTACAACGTCGGCAAAAAATACAATTACTATGAGGACCGTGAGCCGCTCGAACGCTACCTCGAATTTTTGATGATGGTGTGGCGCGAGTGTCAACGTGTGCTCGTCCCCGGCGGACGTCTCGCCATCAACGTCGCCAACACCGGACGCAATCCGTACATTCCTCTGCATTCGTTTATTATTCAACAGTGCCTTGAATTAAAGTTGTTGATGCGCGGTGAAATTTTGTGGGACAAATCTGCGACGGCAGGCGTCTCGACCGCGTGGGGCAGTTTCGCGCGTGCGTCGAACCCAACGCTGCGCGACACGCACGAATACATCATGGTCTTTTCCAAAGAGACGATGCGTTTGGAAGAACCGTGGACGCGCGGCAAACGCACCGGCATTACGAATCAGGAATTTGTGGATTGGACGCGCAGCATCTGGCACAAGAACGGCATTGCGAAAAAAGCGATTCGCGACACCGCGCGCAGCATTTGGCGTTTCGGTACACAAAGCAAAAAGGTGCAACATAAAACCAAAGGCGTCGCCCATCCTGCGCCGTTTCCCCTCGACTTGCCCTTGCGTCTGATTTTGCTCTATACCAATGTGGACGACATCGTGCTCGATCCGTTCATGGGCAGCGGCTCGACGGCGATAGCGGCGCGTTTGACGCAGCGGCATTACATCGGCTACGAAATCTCGCCCGAATACGTGGAACTCGCGAACGAACGGATTCAACTCTATACGTCGCCGCAGCCGTACATTCCCGAATTGGGACCACGCGCCGCGACTGACGCGAAACCCAGACGCAAACGCACGAAACCGCGTAAAGCGGCAGCCGCGACGGCATAGCAATCGGCGGGAGATCAAATCTCCCGCCGTTGTTTTTTTGGTGGGAACGAATGAATTCGTTACTACGCGCTCCCCTCTCCTTGTAGGAGAGGGGTCGGGGGTGAGGTATTTGGCTAAAACGCGCGTTCCGGCTATAATGACCATCGTTCAGCAAAAAGGGAGAATCGTAGAATGATAGACAAGATAGATGCGAAATTGTTGGAAATTATTCAGCAAAATGCCCATCTTGCCAACACCGTCCTGGCAGAGCGCGTCGGGCTGACCAAGACCGCGGTGTTCGAGCGCATCCGCAAAATGGAAGCGGCGGGCATTATCCAAACGTACGAAACGCGTCTTAATCCCAAACAAGTCGGGGTGGGGCAACTGGCATTCATTTACGTGCGCGCGGAGGATCGCCCCGGCGACACCAAGACCGGCAACATGCTTGCCAAAATCCCTCAAGTTTTGGAAGTACACCACATCGCCGGCGAAGACTGTTATCTGGTCAAAGTGCGCGTCAAGGATACCGAGGCATTGGGCAATCTCTTGCGCGAGAAAATTGGCAAAATCAAGAGCGTGCGTTCGACGCGGACGACCATCGTTTTCAATACGCTGAAAGAGACCGCGTGTTTGCCGTTGGACAGATTGAGTGAGGAACAGGATGAATAACCAGACCGCGCCGCGTGGGTTGGTCATTGCCGCGTTCGCCGCGATCTATTTGATTTGGGGCTCGACCTATCTCGGTATTTCCTTTGCCGTGCAAACTATTCCGCCGCACGTTATGGCAGCCGTACGTTTTCTGGTTTCCGGCGCAATCCTGTTTGCATTTCTGCGCTGGCGCGGCGTGCCCACGCCCAAATTGATTCATTGGCGCTCCGCGTTGGTCGTCGGCATTTTACTGCTGGGCTTGGGCAATGGCAGTGTCTCGTGGGCAGAAACGATGATCCCGTCCGGACTCGCGTCGTTGATGATCGCCATCGTGCCGTTGTGGATGGTCTTGATGGATTGGCTGAGACCGGGCGGGACCAGACCGCAGGGAAAGGTGTTCTTGGGCATTGCACTGGGTTTCGCGGGAATGGTTTTGTTGATCGGACCCGCGGCGTTGGGACTGGATCGCCCGCTCAACTATACTGGCGTCGCGATTACACTGTTGGCGAGTTTGGCGTGGTCATTCGGTTCCATTTATTCACGTCACGCCGATATTCCCGACAATCCGCTCCTGTTGACCGCGATGGAAATGCTGACCGGCGGCGTCTTTCTCGTGGCAATGGCGTTCGTGCTCGGCGAGTTCAACGGCTTTACATTCGCGCACGTTTCGTCGTTCTCTTGGACCGCGCTCGCGTATCTCATCGTTATTGGTTCGTTGGTCGCCTTTTCGGCGTACGTGTTCTTGCTGCAAGCCAGCACCCCCGCCAAAATTTCGACCTACGCGTATGTCAATCCGGTCGTCGCCGTCTTTTTGGGTTGGGCGCTCAACGGCGAACAAATCACACTTCCGACATTGGCTGCCTCGGCGATCATTATTGCGGGCGTTGCCATTATCACTTTTTTCAATACACGCCCACAGCCCAAACCCTCACCCGTTCCAGATCAAGAACCGGAACCGCGCTTGCAAATTGCAATGGATTAAGCCAAAGCCGCGGGACATCAAAGACCCCAAGTGTTTTGCCGCGTAAAGGCGCATCGTGTCGTGCGACGCGACAAAAACACTTGGGGTCTTGGGCTTCACCGCGCCATTCCGCTCAAGATAATATATTGCGTCAAACAAACGCCCTGCATATAATTGTCCCATCTCATCGCACCACAGAGAGGTAAACCGTGAGACAATTTCCATCGGGTAGGAGACCGTCACGCGACCCGGACGAACGCCCCGGCGCCAATGACGCCCAAAAAGCCCTTGATGTCTTGAAGCGTGGGAAGGAGCGCTTTCCAATGCACATACCGCGAATTATTGGTATCCTCATTATTGTGCTCATCGTGTTGGGCACGCTCGCGTTTTTCGCCAGCCGCTTTGTCTACTTTTTGGTGCCCGTCGAACAAAACCAGGTGGGCGTGCAATTTCGCAACGGGCAAATCGCCGCCATCGTGGGCCCGGGTTTGTATACGGATGTGGGCTTGTATGTGGAGCTCAAGCTTGTCGGGCAAACCGCGATCCCCTTTTCCGTCCAAGACGATGAAATTATCACGAGCGACAAGCAACGCGTCGGCGTGATCGTCAACGGCGATATTTTTCGTCCCACGATTGTGCAAGCCGATCTCATGCGCAACAATTGGGCGTCCTATTCCGATATTTATCTGAATGACACTGCCACCAAAGGACGTGTGGAAGCGTTGGCGCGCCAGTCCATGAAAGTGTGCGTCGGACAGCGCACGTTTGAAAACAATGTCATCGGCTCGGCGCGCGATGAATTGCGCAACTGCATTGACGACGAACTCTCCCGCCTCGCGCAAAATTATGGTCTGCAAATCGCGAACGTAACCGTGCCCAATATCATTTTGGGCGCAGAGGTGCAGGCGCTGCTCGACGCGATCACCAAAAGTCGTCTCGAAACCGAAAAAGCAAATCAGGACAAACTGCGCGCCGAAGCGCAAGCGTTAGCCGAACAGGCGAAACAGCGCGGGGAAGTCGCGGTCGCGCAAGCGCGCATTCAAGAAGAGGCAAAACAGCAAACCGTTTTGGCGCAGTTGGAACGGGATAAACTCGCCGCGCAAAAAGCGGTTATCGAAACGCAAAAAGCGAATGACTTGCTTGCCGCGCAAAAAGATTTGGAAATCAATCGCGCCAAAGCGATCGCCGCCGCCGAAAAAGCCAAAGCCGACCTCGCGCAAAATCTGGCGCTCGCCGCGTTGTACGCGCAATATCCCGCGTATTTGCAATTGCAAATCGCGGCGGCGAATGCCAGCGCGTTGAAAGCGACGGACAAGATTATCTTTACGCCCGAAGGCACGACGCCGACGATTGTATTGCCGGGTCCGGGCGTCGTCCCCACCGTCAATACGAATCCATAATCAGTTGGCGCCTTAAATAGCCTTCGCGCAAGAGGGTATGGGTCCTGAATTTGACGAGATGGCGGGACAACCGGGGACGGGAGAATGTCCTGAAGAGATTGAAAAGACAATGTCGGAATTGGGCAGGATAGGCGAGAATGGGGGAACGTGGATGAAAGGAATGGATGACGATATTTAGAATTGCAGCCGGATAGAACTCAGGAGCAAGAGGATCTCAATGAGGCGATACAATGCCTCTGACAACAATCTTAGAGTCGGGTTTCTCGTCCTGCTCCCCAAGCAAACCAGCATAAAAGCGAAGGGAATTAAACCCGCACTCAAGAAGCAGTTGTTCTATTTCTGACATTGTGTACATTCTAAATGCATGAGATTTAGAGTACTCACCAAAGCCATTGCGCCATCGAATCTCCTGACGAAGGAAATTCGTGCTATGGTCCAGACGAGTAAAGACATGCATCTCCAACTCATGACCCTCGAAAACTTCATGTCGAACATCGTTATCGTATAATGCTTCAACATAAGAACGATTGGGGGTTTCGAGCAGGAATATACCGCCAGATTTGAGCGCGCGGTGAATCGAAAGCAAACAAATCTTGTTGTCACACTCGTCAAAGATCCCAAAGGAATTAAACATCAAAATAGCAGCATCATAGTACGACACGCAAGGTAGCGCTCGCATATCTGCCCGAGCGAGATTGATCTTGAACCCCTCATTTTGCGCTAGCCACTTGGTTTCCTGTAGCGCGATGGATGAAATATCAACACCAGTCATGCAATAGCCCTTTCGAACCAAGGGAATCAAATGTCTTCCGTATCCGCAACAGACGTCAAGAACCCTGGCGCCGACAGGCAATTGGAGAATATCACGGATAGTTTGCGCCTCTAGTTCTGCCAAAGCAGAAGGCAATAATTCTCGGTACAGCGCAATGGTGGGTGCATCAAAATAGTCCTTCCACCAATATCCCGAGCACTCCCTTGAGAGAGCATGGCTATGTGAATCACTGCTCATTGGTTGAGGCATATAATTACTGGATTGCTTTTGGAAAAGCCCAACGCGCAAAGATTATCGCTGCAACAAGAAAAATCACTAGTCCTATCAAGTTCACCAACTGCGCCTCCAACGCGATGCCAAAGAAGGTTCCCCTGATCGCCGCCACTGCAAAAGTCAAGGGATTCAATTTTGCGAAAATCTGGAGCCAAGCAGGCATCTGCTCGATTGGATAAAATACGGGGGCAGTGAATACAAGCGGCAGGAAAAACAGATTGATCATCAAACTATAGACTTGATCATTTTTGACAACCGCCGCGAGTGAGAGAACAACCAAGCCGAACACGGCACCACATCCAGTCGCCAAGAGCAAACTCAAGAGAACGTTGAGAGCTGAAATCGAATTTAGAGAAACGAGGAGCAAGCCCAATCCAAAGATTACTAATCCCTCGATAAATATCCTGACCACCAGAGTTTGCATTTTGGCTCCCAGGAGCATCCAGCGCGGGGAGGGAGAACTGAACAGCATCTCTATCTCTCCAGAGGTCTTCGCCATGTACAGGGGGAAACCCGCGGCGAGCGCGACGGTTAGCATGGTCATCGTTAATATACCGGGCAGCGCAAATACGGCATAGTCCACCACTCGCGAGCCATAAGTCACCTCCCCGATTACATGCTGCAGAGAAGGAATAAAGAGAACCAAGTAGATGAATGGGTCCAGGATCAACAGAGCCAATACGCCCTGCGGCTTGAACTGTACGTAAAGTTCATAAAGGGATATGCCGATCCATGCCTGCACCATCGTGATCCTCCATTAAATACAGATAAGCGTCTTCGAGTGTCGGTTCCTCTACTTCCAGTCCCTTGATGGAGATGCCTTGCGAATAAAGCAAATTCAACACTTCAGCTAGAGCGCCATCGGCATCGCCCAGAAGGGTAAGAGCGACGCTATCGGTGTCCATTTGAACGTAAGAGACGCCTTGGAAGATTTTTAGAGAGCATTCCAAAGATTGTGCTGACGCTGGTCCCATCGAGCCAAAACGCAGACGCGCGCGGGTCCTACCAAACTTTTTGCGAATCGCGTCAGTCTGTTCGCAAATGACAATGCGTCCTGCTTTGACGAAACAGACTCTGTCGCTAATCGCCTGCGCCTCCTCCATGGATTGGGTGCAAAGAAAGATGGTCGTTCCTGCCTGCTTGGCATTCAATAGAAATTGCCAGATCTCGCGACGTGTTTTCGGATCCAGTCCAACGGTGGGTTCGTCGGCAAAAAGGACGGGTTTGGGGATACCCAATGCTCTGGCAACCTGCATGCGGCGATAAAGACCACCGGACAGCTCTGATAGCTTTTTGCGCCGATGTTCAGCCAGATCAAACTTTTCCAAAACTTCAGAGGTTCGGCGTGCGCTTTCACGCCAAGTGAGGCCCTGCGCTAAAAAATAAAGATGGACATTGTCCTCCACAGACAGAAACCAATGTCCCCCGCCGCGCTGCGCAATGACGCCGATACTGCGTCGAACCGGTAAGCTTGCACTGCACACATCATAACCCAAAACACGTGCGCTCCCCCTGTCCGGGCGAATAACCGTTGTCAATATCCGGGTTGTCGTTGTCTTGCCAGACCCATTAGGACCAAGAAAACCAAAGACCTCACCCTGTCGAACTGACAAATCCAGTGAATCCACAACTGCTTTGCCATGATAGAATTTCGTTAGACCACAGCTCTCGATAGTGACCGTCATCGCGACATTCCCTCAAGAGAGCCCGAATATGCTATCCCAATCGGGATAGACTTGCTGTGAAGCAGCTAACAAGACCAATACGATACCTGCCGATCCTTGAAGTAGAAACGCTGCGCTACTGTCTTGCCAAGAGTTTTCAGAAGCCAACAGCTCTTGTGTTTGCTTTTCTTCGGACAGACGGCCGTTGGGGAAACCATAGACAAGATCGATTGAAAACTCGTTGCAAATATCGCCAACCAAGAGATTTGCGAAATCAGCAAATCTCTTTATGCCAGTATCATAATAAAATCGAAGTAGAATCTCAACAATTCCACTTGGACCGTGGCAAAACATTGCGGTAGTGACTTGCCATCTTTCGCGGGGGCGGCGGCAACAGGCATCTATAGCATGGATCGCAGATTGTTTGATCTCTAAATCACCAAGCGCTTGCCCAGCTAACCAGAGGGCGCGAGCGACACCGGGGCTCCCATAACACCAAGCCGTTCGATAGGGCTCGAGTGAAAAGCTTGCCAAGTGGGGATAGTAGGCGGACCAGATCATACCCCAATCATCTGATTGAGCAACTGATATCAACCATCGCGCAAGAAACGAGACTTTTCCGGCAAGTTGAGGAATTTGAAATCCGATCTGTAGTGCCTTTGCTAGAGCTACGAGCACTCCAGGCAAGCCATGGGCAAGCCCTAAATTCCATGATTCTCTATCTGCCTTGGATGCTTGAGGGTCCTCGACGATAGGTCGGGGATAAATGTTCTTGGATTGCCTGCGCTCTATTGAGCTCACAACCGATGTCAGAAAATCGTAGCTACGAACCAATGATGTGGAAACGCTGCGTTCGTCTTTGCGTTCTAAAAGATAAAGACTAATCCCTGCAATACCTGAAATGAGATCGTATGCATAGACTGGAACCACATCGTCCAGGGGATTCCACTTGTTTACTTGAGCTTCCGTGTATCTTGCGAGCAATTGATCCAAGCGTGCGAGAATTCTTTTGGCTTTGGGGTCTTTGCCTGCAACGTAGTGTGTAATCCATGCAATTCCAGCCAAACCATCCAATAATCCAAAGTTCAGAGCTGTTCCATCCTGCAGCGCCTCATGCATTGCTCGCACGATCCAGCCACTCGCTAACTTGCCCCAGCCCTCCCCAGGAAAGCACCGGTCCATCTGTTCAAAAGCCAACGCGACTCCCAGCCCGTTTGCTAGAATAGAGTCAACCGCCCCTTTTTCGTGAAGGTTACGACAAACTCGATAAACGATCTCACATATACGAGCTTGCTGAGAAGCATCAACGATAGGTTGCCAGGTGCGCCTACCCGAGTTAGCAATGTGTGACATGCGCCTTCGCCAATGAAAACGAGATGGATAAGGGAATTCTCCTAATCTTCATACTGCATCACCTACGCGGACTTCATAGTCCAAAACAAGTGTTGCGCTACGTAACGGTAGAACCCAAGAGCCATGACCGAGTTCTCCCGTCCAATTTCCTTGATTTGCCGTCACTCGCAGGTCCTTTAACCCTACATACCCCAAATCCTTCCATTCCTTAATGATATTTTCAAACCGAACCATGAGCACTTTAGGATTGGCTCCGTAGAGAATAACCGAATCTCGCGTTTCATCGTGAGCAGACGTGGGCCAGCTCAACAGCAATAGACTGGGTTGATCGCCTTCGAAATGAACAAGTCCGACGCCTTGTATCCGCGTCCTCCCCAGATTCTGTATTGCATGTTGAGGATTAACGATGACTTTGCATACCCCATCCTTGCTTTTCTTCAAGCGGAGAAAATTTGCAAAATCAAAGAAGGATGGAATCTTTTCTGAGAGGGTCGCGATCAGCCCGGGTGCAAGCCACAAGGATAACAAGTCTGCTCTGCGCGCAAGATTTATCTCAGGGAGTAAGGCACTTTCAATTTGGACTATGTGTTCGCCATCAGTTGCGGCGCCTAGATTTACTAGAATCCCATAGCGCGATATCTCTGGACCATGTACAGTATGATACCCGCGCAATCCTATAAACCGCCCCTGAACTAAATTAAACGATTTCAACAGGACTCCTTGGCGGCGGAATCCGACAATAGTTGAAAATTGAAATTCAGGCGCCAAGTACATCGGTAGGATCAGTCGGCCATCCGCTGTCAACTGCTCAAACCATGCAGGCGCTATGTCATCTGATTGTGCGGTCACAATGATGCCATCATAGGGCGCTTCCTCAGAGTAACCCTCCCAGCCGTCTCCAGTTATTACCAAGGTGCGATTGTCCAGGCCTAAAGTACAAAGATTCTTCCTTGCCAGCTCCGCCAAATCCGGATCAAGTTCGACACTAACAACCTTCCCAGAAGAACCTACAAGACTAGCAAGGAGAGCGGCGTTGTAACCAGTGCCTGTTCCAATTTCCAAGATCTTTTTGCCCTCACAGGGCTCCAAGAGTTGCAACATACTTGCCATAACGCTCGGTTGTGACGATGTTGAAATCACTTCGCCCAGTCGCCCATCCGTTTTTATAGTCAGCGGGTTATTTTGATAGATTGTCGTTAGCTCTTCTGTAACACCGTTTTTTGGAACGAATAGCTCCCTTGGCACTTTCAGAAAGGACCGCTCCACTGCGGGGGACTTGAGATCGCCAGATTTAACGAGTTGTGCCACCAGTTTTGCTCTCAACTCTAGACTTTGCTCATCGTTGTGGAAATCTAACATATTTGTCCTTCCCTTTCGGCAGTCCTGGCTCCATTCTCCCATGTGTATAAACTAGTTGTACGCCAATTGAACACTCGTGGCGGCCTTTCCAGTGCACAGCGCCAATTTGCGCTGCGTTTGGCGAAGCGATTGGTAAAACCAAACTCATCAATCCCAGTGATAAATATCCTTATTGCCAGGATTCAAATAAGGATAGTCCAGATTCAGCCCTTCTTCATGAAAGCGTTCGATCATCAGTTTCAGTTTTCCGATGGGGTCCCTGCAAGATTTCTCAAAGGCGTTCAGTAATCCCTCAGCTAGCAAACGACATCGATGCTCGCCAAAACTTTCAAGTTGTTCAGTAGTTTGCGGTGGTTCTTCGGCAAGCGCCAAACCCGGCGCTAGCAGCTTTGTAAATGCTGGAACTTGAGGATTAAAACTGGCTTGGAGGTTTTTATAGATTGCGACAGCTTTATCTCTGACCAGCATGAAATCATCATGATCAAAATAAAGCACTGCAACATCCCATCTAGCATAGTTATGCGGATTGCTACAGATCTTGAACCGAAAGCCAATCGGTGCCTGGTTTAGAACAGTTGTCATCGCACGCATGAGCGAATCTGCGCTTTGAATCTGGATATTAAAATAGAGGCGAGCTATGTTGGAGGATTCGCTGTCGAATGGGAAATCGCTTGTTGCCAAGTAGAAACCAGGAGAGGCAAAAGGTCGCCCTGATGGCCATCGTATCGCCACAACATCTCCAACTTGAGCTTGTTGCTGCGATGGGCTTAAATGTAAGGCTCTGCAGATTCGAAGAGTAATTTTTCCATTGTTTACGGTGAGGTAATCAGCGCCATCAGAATCAGTAACACACCAGCCCTTCTCAAAATAGCCCTGTCCGTTGTTTGCTTGATCCAAGGCGTAAACCAGCTTTGGATCATATCCGAAGATAAATCGCGGTACGCTTTGATTCGATGATCTGAAAGTGAACGAACCATTGTAGTACCTCGCGTAAAGAAAACTTGTTAGACGCTTCTTTAGCGTTGCATGCGAATCAATACGATCTTGGCGTTTCCTGGCTCGTGAGCCGCTGTTATCTACATAATTCCGCTCAAGGTCTAGGTGAAGAAAGCGACTGTGAGAGATAACATCAACATTCTCTGCGACTTCTTTTAACACGGACAAGACATCTTGAGATTTGTGGGTTATCACTTTGCGTTGCAATTTGAATCGTCTTTCTCAGTTCAAATTAGAGACCCTGAACCGACCAAGATGTCTCAACCAAGCACGAGTCGAGCCTGCTCTTCGGGGTGTTCAAGTAAATTCTTCGCCACCTGCATGATGCACAGGTTTCGTACAGTTAGATCACTGCCATCCATTAATGTCATCATCACACGCGAAAGGAGAAACATACCTGCATGCTGAACAACTAACTTCGGCATCTCGCATCGTTGATAGACGATGGCTCGGCACAGTTTTACATATCTCGCCCACAGAGTGTGCATTGCTTTTTTTACTCTTTCGAACGGTATCTTTGCAGTGGTAAACCACTCTTTAACAGATTGCCCCTTCACTATGTTCAGGGACCCTAACCATATCCATAGATAATCGCCAAGGGCTGCGCCAATATCCCATGCGGGATCACCCCAATCCCAGAACTCCCAATCGAGCAAGATCAGCGAAACCTGCTTTTGGCGGACGCGTCGTACGGGCTTTAGAAAATTATCCGACTTGACGTCATTGTGAATCAGGCACATAGGTTGCCATTTTGCTTTGAGCTCAGCCAATGCAACAACCAATCTAGGATGTCTCTGCAATAGACTTATGAGCTTTAGCCCGAATTGTGGAAACTCCGCCACTGCTTCTGGCGTGGGAATGGCCTCAACGAATTGTGTGGGTCGTCGTTCAGCCGCGTCGCAAAAATCTTTGTACTTTTCTGGATGAGCAAATGAATTTTGGTGAACGGAGGCTAATAGGTCTGCGATACTTGATGCAATGGTTGTAGGATATCGCCCGATTCGGCGATAGTAAGCCGATAGCGTCTCCCATTCTTCCAAGTACCTAAGAATAAGAGCGTGGTTTTTCCTGCTGTAATGAATAAAGTATGGGATAAAAGTGCGTAGATGCTTGATGGAAGCCCGTCTATACACTCGTTCGTAGAACCAACCCTCGCGATCCACTCGCATTGAGAACGCACCTGTCCTGAAATCCACTTGTGCTTGCTTATAGAACCAGTATGTCCCGTTCCCAAAATCGATCCGGGTAGAAGCATTGGTCCCACCGCAGTCGGTTAGACTCAGGAAAGAGGTTATTTCCGCGGTGAGTCCGTGTTCGATAATATGGTCGTAAACATTCAATGTATTTGCTTGAAGTTCCATAATGTTTGTGTTGCACTATTGGGTGCGGGTTTCGCAAAAAAACGCGTTTACCCGCGTCTCATTTCAGCAAAGAACCCCGCCTTTAACATGCAGCAGGAATTTGCCAAAAATGCCGTGGATAAACGCGTATTGCCCCACACGGAGGAAACACCTTCAATTCAGTCCTAACAGCTCACTAACCTGATTCTCAAAACCACTACGATGCGCGATAGAATAATCGCTACGACGCGCTGTCGGTTCGCACCTAGCACGGACCACCGCTATCATGACTGCAGTAGGCCTTGGAAGGACATGCCACCAAAGTATAGAGATACCCTTCGCCTTCGGGATCCCATGTCTCTCTAGCCATACGTGCCTCAATCTCGTCAAGGAAATTCTCTGCACTTGAGAAGAGTTCGTATGCCTCCGCCTCCGCCTCCCCTGTATTCTGCCGCAAAGAAACCGGGTCCATAGTTACTCGCTCCTTCAAGCGAAAAAAATTAACTCTCCACGACAGCCAATCTCTCTGACGCAAAAACGCGCCTGTGAATGACAGATCGCGCGAAGTTAATTTGTATCGCTCAATATATGGATTCTGGAATATTTATATCACATCATCCGCGCCTACACATTAAAATCTTGGAACAAAGTTGGAACAAACTTGGAACAACAAGGGCGGCCGAGCGTTTTTTTCGCTCGCTGCCCTTTTGTCATCCTTCCCGCACCTCAATCATCGCGCGTGTCAAATAGATGCCCCTCCCATACACCACAACCAAAAAATACGGTTCATTCGGATCATCGCTCAATTTGCGCCGCAGCCGCTTGACCGCTTCGCGCACCATATCACACTCGTGCTTGCCAAAGCGCCCAACCCCTCCCCAAACCTGCCGCCATAATTCCTCATACGATATAACCGTGCCAACTTGCTCTGCCAGATGCTTCAACGCACTGTATTCCAAGCCGGATAATTCGAGCTCTTGTTCCCCGCGCCACACGCGGCGCGTCTGCAAATCAATAATCAGCCGAGAGTGCGCATTCTCGCCCATCTACCAAGCCCTCCTTTTGTGCGACGATACTTGGGTTTGATTTGAAAACATCCGCGCTCTTGTTCTTATCACCTCCTTGTGTGCACCACGCAAGGTTCCCCCAATTCCTGCGCGATGGTTGACGATGGGACGAGTATGCCCCTCGAACTGTTCCATCCAAATTTCACATTTCACGCTTCTCCGAACGAATAAATTCGTTACTACGTCTCACGTTTGACGTTTCACGTTTCACGTTTGACGTTTGACGTTTCACACCTCCTCCTACGCCTTCGCCAACAAATCCCGCGCAATAATCATGCGCTGCACTTCGCTCGTGCCTTCGCCAATCAACAACAAGCGATTGTCGCGATAATAACGTTCGACGGGAAAATCGGTCAAGTAGCCCACGCCGCCGTGAATCTGAATCGCCTTCCAGCACGCGCGGTCGGCGGCTTCCGTGGCGAATAGTTTCGCCTGCGCGGCTTCCATGCTAAATTTTTTGCCCGCTTGTTTCAACGCGGCGGCTTTGTAAATCAGCAAGCGCGCCGCTTCCAATTCCGTCGCGCTGTCGGCAAGCATGTGCTGAATCGCTTGAAACTCGGCAATCGCTTTGCCGAATGCTTCACGCTGCTGCGCGTATTTCAACGACGCGTCGAGCGCCGCTTCGCCCAAACCCAATGCCATCGCGCCGATGCCGATGCGCCCGCCGTCCAGCACTTGCATCGTGTAGCGAAATCCTTGCCCCGCTTCGCCGATCAGGTTTTCGCGCGGCACGCGACAATTTTCAAAAAACACTTGGGTCGTCAGCGACGTGTGCAAACCCATCTTGCTTTCGAGTTTGCCCAGCACGAGCCCCGGCGCATCGTGTGGCACGATGATGAGCGACAACCCACGATGCCCACGCGCTTCAGCGGTGCGGCACAAAACGATGATCGAGCGCGCGACCTTGCCCGAAGTGACAAACTGTTTGGAACCGTTCAAGACCCATTCGGCGCCGTCGAGCCGCGCGGTCGTTTTCACGGAACCCGCGAGGTCGCTGCCGCCCGACGGTTCGGTGAGCGATAACGCGCCGAGACTCTCGCCTTTTGCCAGCGGCGTCAACCATTTCTTTTTCTGTTCCGCGCTGCCAAACAGAAAAATCGGCGTCGCGCCCAAACCAATGTGCGCGGCATAATTCAAGCCGACAGAGCCGTCCGCTTTGGCAATTTCTTCAATCGCCAGCGCGAGCGAAATCGCATCCGCGCCCGCGCCGCCGTACTCTTCGGGAAACGGAATGCCCATCAAACCCTGCGCGCCCATTTTTTGATACAGCGCCGTCGGAAATTCGTGCGTGCGGTCCCATTCCGCCGCGTACGGCGCGATTTCTTTTTGCGCAAACGCGCGCGCCAAATCGCGAATCGCGCGTTGTTCTTCGGTAAGCGTAAAGTCCATTTTTGATTTTGGATTTATGATTTATGATTTGTGCGCCAAATTACGGCGCGTCATAAATCAAAAATCAACAATCATAAATCAGCGATTAGCTTCGGCTCGCCCCACACCGCCCAATTCCAGCGGTGGTCGCCGAGACCGTCGGTTTGAAATTCGATGCGCGCCACGTCCGACGCGAGCTCGGGCATTTTGACGGTGACGGGTTCCCATGCCCGCGCATTTTTTACCGCGCTCCACAACTTCCAGCCGTTGACGATCACGCGAAACGCGACGTAACGATCACCGGGCAATTGTGCGCCGTCGCGGATGCCGATAAAGAATTGCAGTTGCAGCGCGCGCAGGTGCGGGGGAATCGGCACTGCGTAACTCACCACCGCCGCGCCGCTCAACGGCGGATGTTCCCACAACGCGCGTTTGGTGACGCCGCCGCAGGTTGCCTCTTCGGCTTTGACTTCCATCCCGGCGCGGTCGCGCTGCGCCGACACTTTGGCTTGCACGAATTTTTCGACAAAATCAAACGTCCAATGCTTGGCATCCGCGCTGCTCGCGCGCAGCAGCCCTTCGACAAAGACGCGCACGCGTTCCACTTGCGCGTCATTCAGCTGCGCCAAGAGTTCGTTCAAGCGTCCGCGTTCGGACATGGCGGCGTTATTCTACCATAGTCGCGTAGCGCGTATCGTAAATCGCGTGTCGCAGATCGCGTATCGCAAATCGCAGATGGCAGATAGCGAATGGCGAAGCATGAGCGTTTGGCACAATCCATGAGTTGAATATAATTTGACGCGGCGAGCAAGCGCGTATCGTCGCACTATCTGGGCAGGCACAAGGCACTGCCCCTACGATCACACTATCGCACTACCGCACCATCGCACTATCTGGGCAGGCACAAGGCACTGCCCCTACGATCACACTATCGCACTACTGCACTATTGCACTATCACACAAATTAACAACAGAGGTCTCCCGTGCCGATTTACGAATATCGCTGCGGCAACTGCAAACGCCGCGTGAACATTTTTTTCCGTTCCATCTCTGCCGCCAACTCCCAAACTCCCCAATGCCCTAATTGTGCCAGCACAAATCTATCACGTCTGGTCTCGCGTTTCGCGACGGTGAAATCCGAAGAGGCGCGCCTCGACGCGATGGCGGACCCTTCCGCGTTGGGCGACATTGACGAGAACGACCCCAAGAGCATGGCGCGTTTCATGCGCAAGATGAGTTCCGAAATGGGCGAGGAGATGGGACCCGAATTCGATGAAATGGTTGGGCGCCTCGAATCCGGCGAGAGTCCCGAAGAGATTGAAAAGACGATGCCGGAGATGGGCGGGATGGGCGAGGATGGGGGAATGGGGATGGGGGGAATGGGCAGCGCCGATTCGTTTGGATGAATTAACCAAAAGAGCCGCGTTGGATGCGGCTCTTGCCATAAATGCGCGTAATTGGAACACAAACGGAGCTGTTTTTTTTCAATTCACTCACTCACCTTTTGGGTACGTGAACAACAAACAATTTCCCGTCCTCACTCTGCCACGCCAAGAACTCAACATTCGGAGACCAAAGCGCGGGGAAAACGGCAGGAATATCCGTATCCCAAGAACCAACCCGCGCTCCATCGGGAACTGAAAAAATCGCAAGCCCGTCCGATGTTCGGACTGCCAGCGAATCACCTTTGGGTGACCATGACACTGGGAATGGGTCGAGTTTTTCTGTCGGCAATGGTTTCAGCGCGCTGTCAATTGGATCAATCGTACGCGACCAAAGACGATAAGGAGCAAGGCGGCTGTCAACGGCGACAAATGCTTTCCCATTTGGAGAAAAAGACCAACTTTGAACGTCCGGAAAAGGCAAATACTCGACTTGGGCATTTTCGGAATGATAAAGCAGTGTGCGCGATTCTCCATCTTCATTCGGTGTGGAAAGCGCGATGTGATACGGAGATGAATCTTGTATTCTCGCTGCCGCAGCTTTCATGTTGCGCTTGGGTGCGAGTCCGAACAGTCGCGGCGCTATGCCGATGGCGCCCTTTCCAATTGTTACCAACAACGGTCCGCGATCTATGGTCTGCTGTATGAGGAATTGGTTCTCATTCAACCAGATCGGTCCGCCAAAACTTCCTTCCGCATCAAAATGCTTCCACGTAACAATCTCCAGAACATCACCGGTGCTTTTCGCGACGGCAAAAGTGTGAGCGATAAAATCAGGTGAATGACCGGCAGCCGTCACAGCAAAGTACTCCTCAGACGGCGACCAGGAAATGCCCGCGCCTCGAACTTGAGAATCAATTTTTTGCACTGATTTCGTTTGGGGTTCATACCTCAAAAATCCATTCTCGCTATTGAGAAGGAAAACAGTGTGATTCGAGTTATGGCTTGCGATACTGTGAACCCTTGATGGAAAGAGGTCGGTGATTGTATCGTAGTTGTCATCGCAAGGGGAACCGATTTTCACTTGTCCGTCGTTACTTATGAACAAAACACGCCCATCATGCAACCAAGCAAGCGGATTGGAGGTATACCCATAACCAATCTGTAGTACCGATTTACAAGTTTGTCCTGTTTTCGCATTGGCGAAATACAGCGTTCCCGGCGGATACATGAAATCCTGCTTTACCTCTTGTGCGGTAAAGGTCCAGTACGCGAGGATTTGGCTGTCAGGCGACCAGCTGACAGGGAAGATTCTTGCGGCAATTGTCAATGGGTTGAGCGATGCGCTGCGCGATTCGGGGGTGAAAGATTGTCCCACCACCGGGCTTGTTGCTATGCACGCGCTCAATCCAACCACGACAAACAGCATTAAAATGGCGCGCAGGGTAGATCGCTTTCCAACGAGACAATCATCAAGGTGTGGCGCATTCATAAAATCCTCCGGAAAGATTCAAACGCACAGCAGACATCCAACCAATGATCGAACACTGAGCGACTCAGATACCCATCTTTTATTTTTGCGCAAATTGCTTGGACTATCGCGTATAAGCCGCTATCACATTCGCAATCATGCGTGACAGTATCTACTCAGCCAGCCGTAGCAGGTTGAGGTGAGCGCGCCTCCGGGATAAAGGGCGCGCCAACCAAAGCCGATTGCAGTGCATCAATCGCGCACTGTCCATTCTTGCGCGCGGTCGAAATATAGCCGCGAATCTGACAGAACATCTTGGCGCCAGCATCCGTCCGAAATGCTCCCGAGACTTTCTGTGTGACCCTTCGGCAGACTCAGGGCAGGCTTTTCACCATGCGGATGTCGCGTTCCGCCAGGTTGTTGTCAAACGGCACCTGGAAATCATACATAAACGCTAGGACCTCCGACTTGTGGGACTGGAGCCGATCCAGCAGGTTCTTGGGCGGGCTTTGCTTGATCCGCCCCCGCCGCTTGGGCGGCGGTTCGACCGCCACGGGTGCGGGGTTCGCTTCCAGACCTTGCGCCACGAGTGCATCGTAGCGGCGCTCAAACGCTTGGAGCATCTCCGCCGCCAAGTGGGACTGGTTTTGTTGCTTGGCT
>JACQWQ010000030.1 GCA_016209205.1 Chloroflexota bacterium | reverse complement strand
GCGAAGCGATTGCGCTGAAGGACAAGCCGAAACTGACGCGCGAAGAGATGGCGAAAATCATCGGGCAAGTGACGACCAACTGGGATTTCAACACCGCCAAGAATCTCGCCGAAGCCAACCTGACGGCGACGCAAGCCGCCGACAAGGGCGACGTGTTCATCCTTGCGCCGAACGACGGGACGGCGCGTGCGATTGCGGATGCGTTTGCGGCGGATAAGGATGTCAAGAGTTACGTGGTGACGGGACAAGATGCGGAAAAGGCATCGGTGCAATACATCATTGACGGCAAGCAGTCCATGACGGTGTTCAAGGATGTGCGGACGTTGGTGGACGATGCGATCAAGGCGGCGATTGCGTTGTTGCAGAATCAAGCGCCTGCGGCGAAGGGTGCGTACAACAACGGCAAGGTGGACGTGCCGGCGATTCAATCGCCGGTGGTGACGGTGGACAAAGCCAACGTCAAAGCCGCATTGATTGATTCCGGCTACTATCAAGCAAGCGACTTTACGGGGCTACAATAAAAGTGTAAGATAGGCGACAATATCTTTGCCAAGCGAAGGAAATGTGCATGAGCCGTAGGGCAAAGGGCGCTGAATTCCAGCGCAATAAATTTGCCCTACGTTGGCACAAGTAAAGTGAATATAGGAATCGTGATGGCGTGAGCCATCACGATTCCGCAATGCGGGAGCGGAGCTGCCATGAACACGCCCATCTTGGAGATGAAGAACATTACCAAGGTTTTCCCCGGTGTGAAAGCATTAAACAACGTCAGCTTTCGCGTCGTCGAAGGCGAGATTCATTGTCTGGTCGGCGAAAACGGCGCGGGTAAATCCACGTTGATGAAGGTGCTGAGCGGGGTGTATCCGTACGGCGAATATACCGGGGATATTCTGTTTGCGGGCCAAGTGCAAAAATTTTCCGGCATTCGCGACAGTGAGCACGCCGGCATCGCGATCATTTATCAAGAGCTCGCCCTCGTCCCCGAGATGAAAGTGTACGAAAATATCTTTTTGGGAAATGAAATCAAAAGCGGCTTTACGATCAATTGGAACGAAACCATCAAGCAGGCGCGCGAGGTGCTCGACAAAGTTAAATTGAATGTCAACCCCGAAGCCAAAGTCCGCGACCTGGGTGTGGGCAAACAGCAGCTGGTGGAAATCGCCAAAGCGCTGAGCCGCAATGTCAAGCTGCTGATTTTGGACGAGCCGACCTCGGCGTTGAACGAAAACGACAGCGAGAATTTATTGAACCTCATTCGCGATCTCAAGCATCACGGTGTGACCTGCATCATGATTTCGCACAAATTAAAAGAAGTGATCGCGATTGCCGACCGCGTCACGGTGCTGCGCGACGGACAAACCGTCGTCACGCTGGATGCGCACAAGGGCGAAGTATCCGAAGGCGTATTGATCAAGCACATGGTCGGGCGTGAGATTAACAATATCTATCCGGAAAGACAACGCCATCCCTTCAAAGCGGCGGCTGCCGCCGTAGAAAAAGCGAAAGCAGCTGGCGTCAAGATCATTTCGTATGACCGGCTGATCACCAACACCAAAGCAGTGGATTATTATGTGACCTTTGACAGCATCGCCGTTGGCGCACAGCAGGCGCAATATCTGGTTGATCATGCAACGGGCAAAGGCAACCCGCTATATTGGTATGCCGGCGCCGCCACGGACAACAACGCCTTTCTCTTTTTCCAAGGCGCCTGGGGTGTTTTGCAGCCCAAGATCGCTGATGGCACTTTCGTCATCAAGAATTCAAGCCACGCCGTTGGTCTCCAGGCGAATGCCACGCTGACGCGTGATCAGCAAAAAGCGATCTTTAGCCAGATCGGCACCAACTGGGATTTTAATACAGCCAAGAATCTGGCGCAGCTCAATTTGAGCGCCGCAACCGCAGCAGACAAGGGAAATGTCTTTGTCCTTGCTCCCAACGACAACACCGCGCGCGCGATTGCCGATGTTTTCGCTGACGACAAGGACATCAAAAGCTACATGATTACGGGACAGGACGCTGAGGAAGCTTCCATCCAGTACATCCTAGATGGCAGGCAGTCCATGACCGTCTTTAAGGATGTCCGCACCCTGGTACAGACTGCAATTGACGTCGCGGTAGCGCTGCTCAAGAACCAGACACCCGCAGTCAACGGTACCTACAATAATGTTGCGGCGGATGTCCCGGCGCTGCAGTCTCCGGTCATCACGGTTGACAAGGCGAATGTACAAGCTGCTCTGATTGACTCTGGCTATTACAATCCCAGTGAGTCTACCGGCTTGGGGGCTGCCGCACAACCGACGCCAGCGGCGGCGGCGTCGGGCAAGTTAGCCGTCGGAATCGTTCTCCCAACTCAAGATGAACCGCGCTGGATCCAGGATCGGATTCGTTTCCAGAAGGCGTTCAAAGCGGCTGGCTACGACGTTGAAATTCTCTTCAGCCAGGGTGATTCCGCCAAAGAGAAAGCGAACGTCGAATCACTGCTGACCAAGGGCATCAAAGTTCTAATCATCTGCCCGCAAGGCGGTGGAGAAGGCGAAGTCATGCTCGAGGTCAAACAGTGGAATGCCTACGACCCGGCGCTCGGCCGGCAAATTCTCAGGGATATGAACTTTAATGTCAAGAAAGGCGAGATTGTTGGCTTTGCCGGATTGATGGGTTCGGGGCGCACCGAATTGGCATTGAGTCTGTTCGGCAATGCGAAACGCTATCGCGTCAACGGCGAGATGCTCGTCAAAGGCAAGCCGGTCCATTTCACCCACCCGCAAAACGCCATTGGCAGCGGGCTGGCGTATTCTACCGAAGACCGCAAAGCCGCGGGTTTGATTTTGATTCAAGATGTGAAACAAAATATCACGCTCGCGAATTTAAGGGCGCTCGCCGAGCGCGGCGTCGTGAACGAGAATGAAGAAATCAAAGTGGCGGAGCAATATCGCGCTTCGCTCAACATCAAGACGCCGAGCATCGAACAAGAAGTGGGAAACCTGAGCGGCGGCAATCAACAAAAAGTCTGCCTGGGCAAATGGCTGTTTGTCAATCCCAATATTTTGATTTTGGATGAACCCACGCGCGGGATCGACGTCGGCGCAAAGTATGAAATCTATTCCATCATGAACAAGCTCGTAGAACAAGGCATGAGCATCCTCATGATTTCGTCCGAACTGCCCGAAGTGTTGGGCATGAGTGACCGCGTGTATATTGTTTCGGCCGGTCGCATCACCGGCGAATTGCCGATTGGAGAGGCAACGCAAGAAAAAATCATGCAGTTAGCGACAAACTGAAACCCACCACGCGTTTCCCGTTTGCACGGGTGCATGGAACATTCTATCCCCTTGTCCATTCACGATGGACGTTCGACGTAAGGCAATTTCTGCAAACAGCGTTTGTTGCCAACCGAGTTTGCGACAAAGCGCCTTACATTTTCGAGGAGTTTCGAAATGTCGGCAATCAACAACCCAAACGCTAACCTGATCAGTCCCGGCAGCGAAAGCAGAGTCGAAGCCGCGCCCCCGTTTGTCGAGAGCTTGCGCCGTGTCTTGCAGCAAAACATTCGCGATTACGCCATGTTCATCGCGTTGTTCCTCATCATGGCATTCTTTACCTTTACGACGAACGGACTGTTCATTTCCTCGCGCAATATCGCCAACCTGCTCAACCAAACCGGTTATATTGCGGTGCTTGCCGTCGGGATGACGTTGGTCATCGTCATTCGTCAAATTGACCTCTCTGTCGGTTTCCTATCCGGTTTTCTCGGCGCGCTCGCCGCGATTGCCATGGCGAAATTTCAGGTATCGGTCTGGGTGGTTATCCCTGCCGTGCTCGTGTTGGGTGTTGTCGCCGGTTTGATCACCGCTTATCCGGTGGCGCGTCTGGGCATTCCTTCCTTTGTCGCCTCACTGGCGGGCTGGCTGATTTATCGCGGCTTGCTGCTCGTGGTGTTGGCGGGCACCGGCACGGTCATCATTGCGGACGAAGTTTTTAACGCCGTTGGCAACAGCTATCTGCCTGATCCGGTCAATCTCGTGCCGGGCGTTCACACCGTCACCCTGTTGTTGGGCGCCGTGGCGATTGCCCTCTACGTCTGGAGCGAATTCAGCAACCGCCGCAAGAAACAAGCGTACAACTTTGAAGTGCTGCCGATGAATTTGTTTATCCTCAAGTTGGTGTTTGTGACGGTGATTCTCGCCGGCATCACGTGGATTTTGGCGGGTTACAACGGGCTTTCGTGGACGGTCGTCATCGTGTTGATCGTCGTCGCCGTATATCATTTCATCACCACCCAGACTGTGCTTGGTCGCCACATTTACGCCGTCGGCGGCAACCCCGAAGCCGCGGAATTGAGCGGCGTGAGCGTTCGACGCATCACCTTTATTGTTTTTGGTTCGATGGGCATGCTCTCGGCGCTCTCCGGCATTTTGTTCGCGTCGCGTTTGCGCTCTGCCACGCCGACCGCCGGAACGCTGTTCGAGTTGGACGCGATTGCGGCGGCGTACATCGGCGGCGTCTCGGCAGCGGGCGGCGTCGGCACAATCGTCGGTTCGCTCATCGGCGCGTTGGTGTACACTTCGCTGACGAGCGGCATGAACTTGATGGGCATGGACATTGCGTACCAGTACGTCATTCGCGGCGCCGTCCTCGCCCTCGCCGTCATCTTTGACGTGATGACGCGCAATCGCGCAAAATAAAACGCGCCGCACCAAGAACGGTAAATGAAAAACTCAAGGCAGCATTACGCCTTGAGTTTTTTTGCTGCACGCTTTGTTAGGTTTTGTTATATTGACCGCGTCTACATTTTCGGAACATAACAAGCGAAAATCAATCATGCTGTGGGCATTCGGCTCTGCACGATGCGAAACCGCCCGCTCACAATGGTGCGACGGAGAATCAATCCTGCGGAGGCCACCAACCCGCCGCGACCCAGAATCGTCGCGCCACGACAATTCCGGGATTGTTCAATTTGAGCGCAATCACCGTCGCGCGCCCACGTGCGGTTTTACCGATGACTTTTGCGCCGTTGGAATTCCATTCAAAATGGTCGTTCCGCGTCGTTGCGCCGCCCGCCGCTTGGGGAACGATATGTTCACTGAACAATATATGGAGCTACTAATTTACCCGCCGGAGTCATTGCCCGCCGGATTGAGACCGCTGACGTGATACTCGCTGAACGCGGCGGCGTAGGTTAGGTCTTGGGCGGAACAAAGAACTGGGTGAATCCCTTCTTCTTCAGAGCATTCTTGAGTTTCTTATCGCCCGTCCAAAGCAATGCATCCAACTCAAGTGCCAGCGCGACATGCGGTGTATCTTTTTCGTCAATGTCCTTGCATAGTTCAAATGCTTTTTGCCGATTCTCGAAACGAATCAGACTCTCTTTATACACATTGATGCGCCGCAAGATAATGTAAAGCAGGCGCAGAATCTCTTCTTCGGATAACTGGCTGGACTGCATCAACTTGGCCTTGGGTTTGAACAATTCGACAAAGACATATTCGCAAATGAACAGCCGATAATTCGAATGGAGCAAAAGTTCGGTGAACGTGGATTCGTCGCGAACGAGCGCGGAAAAGAGAACGCTTGTGGCGATGACGACTGTCTGTGCTTCTGCCATTATGGTTGCAAAAAGCCCAGCTTGAGATTCTGCCAGCCCGAACGATCAATTTCGTCCGCGAGGGAATCCGCTTCGCCTTGTGTCATCCGGCTGCGCCGCCGAATGGATTCGAGTTCGAGATAGTCAAGGAATTTGATGACAGTCTCGCGGTCAATCAAATCCTTGCTGAACCGAACCACGATTTCGCGGCTTTCCACTGCAATGTTGTAAAAACTATTCATCCCGCAGACCCTCCCACTGCCGAGTATAACATCAAACTAGCGTCCGCGTCTGCACAATCCGAAACCGTCCACTCACGAACGAGGCATCCGTAAGCGTCGCATTGCCCGCCGGATTGAGACCGCTGACGTGGTAATCGCTGAACGCGGCGGCGTAGGTCAGCGGCATGGGACCGATTAGATTGATGGAAAGATTTGCGCCCGCGTCGCCGAACGCGTCTTGCGCGCGCTCGATAAATTTTGGGTCCGTCGAATACGCGTAGGAATTGATCGCGCCAAATTGCTTGGCATCGCGCGCGGCTTGCGCCAATGCCTGTTCCGCGTCGTCGGCGGCAATGAAATGAATGACCGGACCGAACCATTCGCGGCTGTAAATATCCGTGTCGGAAATATCCAGACCGAGGATGAGCGGCGTGCGCGTGCGCGCGTTGGGAAATTCGGGATGCGCGTAGGGCGCGGCATCACGCAAAATTTTGCCGCGTGCTTGTCCGACCTCGCGCGCGCGGTCAATCAGATGCAAAATGTTTTCGCTCTGGATTGCGCCGAGAATGCCTGCTGCACGCGCGGGTTCGGACAACAAACCGTTGATGGTTTCCACCAACGCGTTTGCCGTTTCGTCAAACGACATGGTCGTGTCGCCGTGCCGAAAACCTTTGCGCGGAATGTAAACGTTCTGCGGACTCGTGCACATTTGTTTCGAGAACAGGCACAGCGCGCTGCCGAGCGTTTGCGCCAATCCTTTCAGGTCGTCGGTGGATTCGAGCACGACGGAATTGACGCCCGACGTTTCGGTATAGACCAATTTGCCGTGCGCGTTTTGCTCGATCCACGCGCCAAACTGCGCGCTGCCGGTGAAATCTACAATCGCCGTGTCAGGGCGCGCGACCAAATCTTTCGCAATCGGTTCCGCGACTGTGTCCACGACCAGCGTGATGAGATTCGGGTCAAAGCCCGCTTCGCTCAAAACCGTGCGCGCGCTTTCCACCGCCAACGCCATCGGCAAAATGGTCGCGGGGTGCGGTTTCACGACGACTGCATTGCCCGTCGCCAAATTCGCCATGATTGCCGGATACGCGTTCCACGTCGGGAACGTCGCGCACGCGATGACCACCGCGATGCCGCGCGGCTTGAGCACATAGCGTTTTTGTAATTTCACTTGCGCGGGACCGAACGCGCGTTCCCACGCCGCGCTTTCGGCGATGCGTGACATTTTTTGCCACGCGTATGCAATCGCTTCCAGCCCGCGTTCTTGCGCGTTGGGCCCGCCGCCCGCGAACGCCATCGGAAAACTTTGTCCCGTCGTGTGCATGACGGCGTTCGCGCTTTCAAAACTGTTCTTGTTCCAACGCTCGACGATTTCCATGCACACGCCCACGCGCGCCCGGGCCCCGGCATCGCGCCAAGTGGGGATCGCCCCATGCGCCGCTTCATACAGCACATCCAAATCGGTTTTTGGGTACGTGATGCCGAGCGGCTCTTGGGTGTACGGCGAAACTTCAAAACCGGTGCGCCCGATGGTTCCGGGTTGGTCTATTTCAAATGGTTGATGCAAGCGCGCTTGAAATGCTGCCAACCCTTTGTCCACCGCGTCGCCGTGAATTTTGCGCGAGGGTGAATCGCTGAACGGACTCCACGCCGCGCGCGATTGAATGGTTTCGACAGCTTGCCGCAAACGTTCCTGATGTTTCTCAAAATAATCGGGCATCATAGGATGTGAGTGCTGAGGACTGAGGACTGAGTGTTGCGAAAAGAATCCGTGCTCAGCCCTCAGTCCTCATTGCTCATTACTGAATTGTTCCCAAATCAACTTGCTCGCGAGTATAGCGTCGCGGCCACCAACGCGATGGCGTCTGGATTGTTTTGCGCG
>JACQWQ010000006.1 GCA_016209205.1 Chloroflexota bacterium | reverse complement strand
TAGTGTGCCGATTTTGTGGTTTCCCTTGCTGCACGAGGCGACGCCGGCGCAGCGCGCGCGATATGAAATTGGCGGCGGCGGTAGCAGCTTGCACTGGGAGGAGCTGGACGAAGACTTGTCCGTAGCAAACCTTTTGGCGGGTAGTGATTCCCGCACAACCTGAATCCATTACGGAGCATACAATGCGACGCAAAATTTCTGTGATCGGCGCGGGCAAGACGGGCGCGACGACCGCGCAGCGGCTTGCCGAACGCAATTATGCCGATATTGTTTTGTTTGACGTGATCGAAGGACTCGCCGAAGGTGAGGCGCTCGACCTGTTACAATCGGGTCCGATTCTCGGTTTCGATTCCAATGTCACCGGCGTCACGGTGAAAGAGGGCGCGGGGTACGAAGCGCTCGCGGGGTCGGACATTGTCATTATGACGGCGGGCATTGCGCGCAAACCGAACATGAGCCGCGATGATTTGGTGACGACGAATCAGAAAATCATGCACGGTTGGGCGGAAGCCATCAAGACGTACGCTCCCAAATCCATCTTGCCACCACCGTCGCGGGTATTCCCGTCACCGAATTGATTGCGCCTGAACGCCTCGCGGAAATCGTGCAGCGCACACGCGATGGCGGCGCGGAAATTGTGAAATTCTTGAAAACCGGTTCCGCGTTTTATGCGCCCAGCGCCGCGCTCGCGGAAATGACCGACGCGATCGTTTACGACAAGAAAAAGATTATTCCTTGCACCGTTCTGCTTCAAGGCGAGTACGGCATGGACGGCGTTTTCGCAGGCGTGCCCGTCCAACTCGGCGCGCAAGGCGTCGAAAAAATCGTCGAGTGGAAATTGAGCGCGAGCGAGTTGGCGGACTTGCACAAATCGGCGGCGGCGGTGCGCGAAGTGTTAAAGGTGATGGGGATTTAGAAATTGGAGATTGGAGATTAGAGATTGGGGAAATCTCTAGTCTCTATCTCTATAGATGTGTTATGGCAGCGCGAAATATTAAATTGCTGGACAGTGTACAGGCACATATTGTTGCGACGCCCGGTGTCGCGCATGGACGACCGCGAATCGCGGGGCATCGAATTCGCGTACAAGACGTTGCCGTGTGGTACGAAAGCATGGGGATGACGCCTGATGAGATGGCGGACCAATTTGGGTTGACTTTGGGGGAGGTACATGCTGCGCTCGCATATTATTTCGATCACCGGCAAGAGATCCAGCGCGACATCGAGCGCGATCACAAGCTTGCGGAAAGTCTAAGGATTCGTCCAACAATAACTTGAGCAGTTTGCCATTAAAGTGCCCCAAGAATCGCCATTGTAAACGATTTCATGCCGGCTTTTTGTGGAAAAGTGCTCAACTTATTTATGGACGAGTCCTAAGGCGGCGTAATCCTTCACGGTTGCAAGCAAAACTGAAAAAGCAACGTGGCTGAGCCGATCCGTTTTTATCTGGATGAACACATTTCGCGTCGCGTCGCGTTGGGTCTCCGGCGTCGTGGCTTGATGTGCTGCGAGCGCAAGAAGCGGGTCTGAGGGAAGCGCAAGATGAGGATCATTTCGCAATCGCTTTGCGTGAAAAGCGCGTCATAGTGACACAGGATGCTGACTTTTTGGCAAAGCACGATCGAGGTGACCACCACTTTGGGATTGCCTATTGTAAGCAGGGTTCGCGCAGCATCGGGGAAATGGTCGCCGCACTCGATTTGATTTATCAGGTGATGGAACCGCAAGAAATGGTGAATCATGTGGAATACATGTAGCACGATACTTTCGGAATCGTCTTGGCATCAATTTCAAAATGCGCCGGAAGGCAGTTGAGAAAATCGTCGAATGGAAATTGAGCGAGAGTGTATTGGCGGAGCTGCACAAGTCGGCGACGGCGGTGCGCGAAGTGTTAAAGGTGATGGGGATTTAGAAATTAGAAATTTGAGGTTAGAGGTTAGAGGTTGGTGATTGGAGATCAGAGGTTGGTGGTTGGAAGTCGGCTTCCAATTTCCAATTTCCAATTTCCAATTTCCAATTTCTAACTTCCAACTTCCAACCTCCAAATCATGGACAGCGGCGTACGCGAAACACATTTTGAGAACGGTCTGAAAATCTTGACGCGTGAATTGCACAACGCGCCCGTGGCGACGTTTTGGGTGTGGTATCGCGTCGGCTCGCGCAATGAGGCGCTCGGCATTACCGGCGCGGCGCACTGGGTCGAGCACATGATGTTCAAGGGCACCGCGCGGCTCGGCAAAGGCGACGTGTTCAAATTGGTCACGCGCAACGGCGGCAGCAACAACGCGTTTACGTGGCTCGATTTTACCGCGTACTATGAAACGTTGCCGAGCGACCGGCTCGACATTGCCATTCAAATCGAAGCCGACCGTATGGTGAACGCGCGTTTCGACCCGGACGAAGTGGCGTCCGAGCGCACGGTGATTATTTCGGAACGCGAAGGGCACGAAAACGATCCGGGCTTTTGGCTCGCCGAAGAAGTGCAAGCGACCGCGTTCAAAGTGCATCCGTACCATCACGAGACGATTGGTTGGAAAGTGGACTTGCAGCGGATGACGCGCGACGACCTGTACAATTTTTACATCAAGTATTATGTGCCCAACAACGCGACGGTGGTCGCCGTGGGCGATTTCGAGAGCGACCAACTTTTGGAGAAATTGAACGCGACGTTCGGCAAAATCCCGCGCGGGGCAGATATTCCCGCGTTGACGATCGAAGAACCAGAACAGGCGGGGGAGCGGCGCGTCACGGTGCGGCGTCCGGGCGCTGCGCCGTATTTCGTCACGGCGTACAAAACGCCGCGTGCCTCCGAGCCAGATTTTTATCCGGTGATGATGTTGGCGGGAGTGCTCGGCGGCGGGAGCGGCTTGGCGATGGGCCGCACGAGCCCGGGGCGTTCCTCGCGCCTCTATCGCGCGTTGGTCGAAAAAGCATTAACCGCCGACATTGGCTGCTATTATCGCCCGATGCTCGACCCGTACTTGTTTCAAGTGAGCGCGACGGCGCGCCCCGGCGTCGCGTTGGAAAAAATCGAACGCGCGATTTTGGACGAGTTGGAAATCATCAGCAACCAGCCCATCACCGATCAGGAATTTGAAAAGGTGCTGAAACAAACGCGCGCGCAGTACGTGTATGCCGAAGACGGCGTGGGCAATCACGGCTATCGTCTCGGCATGTTGGACGTGGTCGCGTCGTGGCGGATGTATGAAACGTTTTTGGAAAATTTGGAAAATGTGACCAAAGACGATGTGCAGCGCGTGGCGAAAAAATACCTCGCCGAAACGAATCGCACCATCGGTTGGTTTATTCCCACGAGTAGTGGGACCACGAATAGTGGGACCACGAATAGTGGGACCACGAATGGTGGGACCACGAACGGCAGCGGGCACCCAACGGCAAGCAACGGCAAAGGCGCCACGGCGCACAAGAGCCGCAAGAAAAAAACGGTTGGCGCGAAAGCAGCAAGAAGCAAACGTTAGCCGTCGAGGGTGTGAGACAATGCCGACTGTCATCATTGAGGGCTACAAGTTTCGTTTCTATTCGACCGACATTCGCGAGCCGCCGCATTATCACGTCCTGCGCGATAACAAAGTCGCCAAAATCTGGCTGGCATCATTTATCGTTGAGCGCAATATCGGCTATCGAGATGCAGAACTAAACAAGATCGTGCGATTGACACGTGAGAACCATGATCTTTTGCTGGAGGTCTGGAATGATTACTTTCGACGATAAGCTGCAACAACAGGTTGTGGCGACCAATGTCCGTTTCGAGAACAATAACCTCGTCATTATCCTTAGTGATGGGCGTGAACTCGTTGTGCCGCTGGGGAAATATGATTGGTTGCAATGGCTGGCACACGCTACGCCCGAACAGCGCGCACACTGGTCGCTCGAGCCGAATGGCTTTGCAATTTATTGGGACGAACTCGACGACGGGATAGAAATCGAACACGTGCTGTCACTTTACGCTTTGAGTTAAAGACTCGCGTATCGCGAATCGCGTGTCGCGTATCGCGAATCGCGTATCGCAAATCGCACTACCGCACTATCGCACTATCCAAAATCCCATGACTCATCCCATCACCCCCGAAAACGTAACGCGCGCGGAACTCTCGAACGGCATCACGGTGCTCGTCAAAGAGAATCATACGAACGCTTCGATCTCCCTGCGCGGACGTTTGCGCGCGGGCGGGATGTATGAAACGGATGCGACGGCGGGGCTGGCTTCGTTTACCGGCTCGGCGCTCCAGCGCGGGACGAAAAAATACACGTTTCAAAAGTTGAATGATTTGTACGACAGCGCGGGCATGTCGTTCGGCGCGTCGGCGGGCACCGAAACCGCGACGTTCGGCGGCAAAGCATTGACCGAAGATTTTGAGGCGCTGTTGGGCATTGCCGAACAAGTGCTGCTGCACCCGACGTTTCCCGCCGCCGAAATTGAAAAACTGCGCGGGCAAATCGTCACGGGCTTGCGCGAGGCGCAGGATGACACGCGCTATGTAGCGTGGACGAAATTCGAGGAGCTTGCGTTTCCGCCGGGACATCCGTATCATCGTTCTTCGGATGGCACAGAAGCCACGGTCAAAAAATTGACGCGCGCCAAACTCGCGGATTTCCACGCGAAATACTTTCGTCCCGAAGGCGCGATCTTTGTGATTGTCGGGGACATCGAGGCGCAAAAGGCGATTGATTTGATCGCCAAACATTTCGGCGGTTGGAAAGGCAAAAAGAATGTGCCGTTCGTCATTCCCGATGCCCCGTTCGCGACGCGTGCCGTCCGCCATGACGCTCCCATGGAAGGTAAAATCCAGGCGGATGTCGTGATGGGCTATCCCGGCATCAAGCGCAATGACCGCGATTTCTATGCGCTGCGCACTGCCGATTTGATATTTGGACAGCTGGGTTTGTCCGGGCGTTTGGGCGAGACCGTGCGTGATAAAATGGGGCTGTGTTATGACGTCTATAGCACGCTCAATGCGGGCATCGGCGCGGGCGCGTGGATGATCGGCACGGGCGTGAACCCGCGCAACGTAGATTTGGCAATCGAAGCGATTGGAGATGAAATTCGTCGCTTGCGCGCGGAAGGGGTGACGGCGGACGAGTTGGCGCACGCGCAAGATTTCCTGACCGGTTCGCTCGCGCTGCGTTTGGAAACGAACGACGGTGTGGCGACGACGCTCGCGGATATGGAATTGTACGGTTTGGGCATGGATTACATCGTGCGCTATGAGGAATTGTTCCGCAGCGTCACGCGCGAACAAATTTTGGAAGCGGTGGGCAAATATGCGCGTTTGGAAGACGCAGTGATTGTGACGGCGGGACCTGCACATTCGTGACAAGGAAATTCAGCTAGTTATCAAGCATCACGATGAATTAGTGGAGGCATGGCATGATCACTTTGGAACTTGAGCGTGAGCCCCGCATAGCGGATGTGATTCTGCGCCGCGATTCATTTGCCGTGGTGCTCGCAGACGGGCGCGCCCTTGTTGTGCCTGTTACTTGGTACCCCCGTTTGATGCACGGTACCGCGCGCGAGCGCAAGAATTGGCGATTGCTAGGAAATGGGTATGCCATTGAATGGCCCGAGCTTGACGAACACGTTAGTGTGGAAGGACTTTTGGCGGGACGCAGGAGTACGGAAAGTTCGACCTCTATTAAAAAGTGGTTATTGGCGCGACGCAAAGCGGCATAGCTAAGGGGGCATTATGGACGAACCGATGATTGATACCGCAAAAGAATCTGATGACGAAACGATGAATGAATTAGGCGATACGCTTCACGGCGAGGTGGTGAACATTACGCAGGGCGGCGCGCAAAATATCGACGCGCAAAGCGTGACCATCAAACAGGGCGGCGCGCAAAACGTGAGCGCCGAATCGGTGACGGTCAAACAAGGCGGCATCTTGCAAGCCGAAGGCGGCTCGGTCGAAGTGGTGCAAGGCGGCATCCTGCTGGCGCGCGGCGATCAGGTCAACATCACCGCCGGGGGCGCGATGGGCATACTGGCGACCAACATTCAAGTAGAAGCGGGCGGCGCGCAGTGGATGATTGCGCGTAATTCGATTCAAGTGGATCAAGGCGGCGCGGGCGCGATGATCGCGTCGAAAATCGAAGTAAACAATTCTTTTGTCGGTTTGATTTTGGCGCGGCAAGTGAGCGGCAATGTGCGCGCGTTGTTTGACACGCGCGCGGCGCTGGTGTTTGGCATTGCGGCAGGGATTGTCGGCGGACTGGTGCTGACGATGCGCCGCCGCGCAGAGTGAGTAAATTGTCATTTCTCGCTCCGCTGCACAGAAACTTCCAGCTGTCATTCTGAAGGGACTGAAGAATCTCTGCGCTAAACCAGAGATGCTTCGTCCCTCAGCATGACAGTTTCTGCAAGTCACGCAGCCCGCGTGGGCTGGATATCTCGAAATGACAAGACACAAAAACCAATTTCAACGGAGTCTTTATGGCACATCAAGTAACACTGATTCGCGGGGACGGGACCGGACCCGAATTGATCGAGAACGCGCGACGCGTGGTCGAAGCCACGGGCGTGCAGTTCGATTGGGACGTGGTCGAGGCAGGCGTGGATGCAATGGAACAATACGGCACGCCGCTGCCGGAAAACGTTCTCGAATCCATGCGCCGCACGCACGTGGCGTGGAAAGCGCCGATTACGACGCCGATTGGCACCGGCTTTCGCAGCGTGAACGTCGCGTTTCGCAAGGAATTTGATCTGTACGCGAACGTGCGGCCCGCGAAGACCTACAAGGGCGTGCGCAGCAAGTACGAAAACATTGACCTCGTGATGGTGCGCGAAAACACCGAAGACCTCTACGCGGGCATCGAGTTCGAACAAGGCACACCGGAAACGATCGAACTCGTCAACTGGATTCGCAGCAAGCAGCCCAAAGCGACGATCCGCGAACCGGTCGGTATTTCTATCAAACCGATTTCGATTCCCGGCACGGAACGTATCGTCAAGTTCGCATTCGAATACGCGGTCAAAAACAATCGCAAAAAAGTGACGGCGGTTTCCAAAGCCAACATTATGAAATTTACCGATGGGCTTTTTTATGCGGTGGCGCGTAAAGTCGCGACAAATTATCCGGGCATCGTGTACGAAGAAATGTTGGTGGACAACATGTGCATGCAGCTTGTCCAAAAGCCCGAATTGTATGACGTGTTGGTGATGCCGAATTTGTACGGCGACATTTTGAGCGATCTGTGCGCGGGCTTGGTCGGCGGTCTCGGCGTCGCGCCCGGCGCCAACATCGGCGACCACGGCGCGATGTTTGAAGCGGTCCATGGTTCTGCGCCAAAATACAAAGGGCAGAATAAGGTGAATCCGACCGCCGTGATTTTGTCGGGGATGCTGATGCTGCGCTATCTCGACGAACAAGACGCGGCAAATCGCCTCGAAAAAGCGATTGCGGCAGTCATCGCCGAAGGCAAGTCGGTCACGTATGACATGAAAGCCGACCGCAACGATCCGACCGCCGTAGGAACGAGCCAGATGGCGGATGCGGTGATTGCAAAATTGCAGGGCAAATAGAATTCAAAAAAACCTTCGCGGTCTCGCTGACCGCGAAGGTTTTTTTTTGCGCGGAACCTTTCGTGCGAGTGAGGCGTCATTACTTTTGACATCCCCATACCTTTGTTAAAAATCCCGTTTTCTTGGCGACGCTTGTGAGATAACGGGTTTTTGACGAGGATGAATTCCAAGGGGGAGTTCTAATTTTTACAGGAGTTTGCCATGCGCCTTGCGATGCAGGGCGATTTGGCAAATTGCCTTGCTTTTAGTGGAGGTGGCAAAATGAAGCGGAACCATATTCGTTTCACTGGTGCACGTTGGGTTGCGTTCGGCTTTGCCGCCGTTGCGTTTTTTGCGATGTTGCTCTCGGCAGCGCCGGTCGTTGCCGCAGGGATCTCGGCAAATCCGACCTACGGCAATTTTGACACGACCTATACGTTTCAAGCCAACGGCTTTCAACGCAATGAAATCGTTGACACGTGGGTGGGCTTGCCCAATCTTTCGGCTGTGAACACCGGCGCGCTGCGCGCCGACGATGCAGGCAGGGTGAGCTGGTCGTTCAAACCCAAGACGAGCCAGGGCGGCGGCGAATATATTGCGGTGGCAAATGGGCGCGTCTCGGGACGCGTTTCGGCAAAATTCAATGTCGTTGCACCGCCGCAAGATAAACCGTCGAATCCCGCGAAAACGACTCAAGTGGTGACGATTGCGCCGGTGTCGGAACGCACCGTGCAGTTCAGCGGCAGGAGCTATCAAGCCGGTGAGCTGGTCAATACGTGGTATCGCGCGCCGAATGGTGTTGTAACCGGTTATCGCGATTTTTATGCCGATGCGTGGGGCAATCTCGCGTTCAACTTTACCGTCCCGTCGAACTGGATGTACGGCGGCTATCAACTGGTTGGACGCGGTACGCGTTCCGGCACGACCGATTACATCACGTTCAGTTTCTTTCGCACTGTGAGCGACGTGCGCGCCAACAATCCGATTACCAAGCCCGCGCCGTACTTTGATTTTTGGCAAGGCGGTTTTTCATCCGGCGAACAAGTTTCGATCTGGGTGGGTCTGCCGAACGGCGCGACGCAAGCGGCGGCGATCGTGAACGCGACCGGCGGCGGCAACGTGTATTATCGCGTCAACATCCTGCCGAGCTGGCAATACGGCGGCTACGTGGTCGCCGCGTACGGCTGGAAATCGCACGTCACGAAATGGCAGCGGTTCTCGTACTTTGGAACGGTCGAGCGGCTGTATCCGTGAACGATGTATCTCAACCCCTGTCCGCGCGGACAGGGGTTTTTTCTTGTACGGGCGCGCGCTCAATGAAGATTTGCGAGAACGGTGAGATAACGGCTCATAAAACTGCAAGAACCGCTGGGACTGACCGATTCAAAATATCCTACTCCCACCGTGTGGGTTCCCGCCGGAACATTGTTCAGCGTCCAATGGACCGTGTTGGTGTGTCCGCCCACCGTGTCGGGCAAAACAAAAACATAGGGGTCGCTTGAAAAAGCCGTCCCGCTGCCGTCCAACAACGGGTGAACGTTGCACGCGCCGGTCGTATCCGCCGTGCCCGTGAACGTCACGACGATGTCGGCTCTGAGTCCCTTTGGTACGGAAAAGGTGATATTGGCGGCTGGAGGGCAGCTCGCGAAATAGCCACAGCTGACAACACTATTTTCAAAGGCGCGCGCGAGGCGGATTTGTCCTGACGGGCGAAAGGCGTCTAACACCGTGTTTGCGACTCGATTGTCCACATCGGACGCGAACACGCTCACTGCGCCCACCGCGATGAGAAATAGCACGAGTACAAGAATTACCAAGTGTTTCACTTGAATGTGAATGTGGATTTGGTTCGACATCCTTTGCCTCCTTGATCGAGTCTGGTGTGGACTCAATTCTAGCATCAAACGCGCGAATCACGTGGTTGTCTTGACCAATCTGCCGAATGCGTTAGAATGACGCGCCATGATTCAAATCACGTTTCGCAACAAAAAATTCGAGGTCAAGGACAATATCACCGCGCGCGATGCGTTGAAAAAAATCGGCATTGACCCCGAAAGCGTTTTGATTACCGTCAACCGCAAACTCGTGACTGACGATGTGGTACTGCGGCAAGGTGATGAAGTGAAATTGGTGGCAGTGGTGTCGGGAGGAAGTAACCAGTAATCAGTCATCAGTGACCAGTCATCAGATGTGTGAATGATAACTGATAACTGATTACTGATTACTGATTACTGTTCACTGGCAATGCGCTGTCGAAAGTGTAACTCGTCCGCCGTGATCAACATGCGTCATCACAAGCTCGCGTTGTGCGGCGAGCATTATGGCGAGTGGTTTGTGGATTCGACGCAGCGGGCGATTGAAAAATACAAGATGTTTGACCGCGACGCGCGGATTCTCGTCGCGGTCAGCGGCGGAAAGGATTCGCTCGCGCTGTGGGATGTATTGACGCGGCTCGGCTACACCAGCGATGGTTTGTACATCGGCTTGGGCATTCAAGGCGACATTGCGTATTCCGACCAGTCGCTCGCGCGCATTCGCGAATTCCAAGAAAAAGTTGTGCCTGCTGCGACGCTGCACGTTGTGGATATTCAAGAAACTTATGGCAAAACGATTCCCCAAATCGCGCGCGAAAATACGCGCGGGCACGGCAAGCCGTGCGCCGCGTGCGGACTCACCAAGCGGTACGTGATGAACCGGCTCGCGGCGGAACGCGGATACACGGTTCTGGCTACCGGGCACAATCTTGACGACGAAGCGGCAGTGTTGATGCAAAACACACTGCACTGGCAAACCGGCTATCTCGCGCGTCAAGCGCCGGTGCTCGAAGCCAGCGACGGCTTGGCGCGCAAAGTGAAACCGTTTTGCCGTTTTTACGAACGCGAGACGGCGACCTACGCGCTGGTGCGCGGGATTGATTACGTCTATGACGAATGTCCGCATGCCGTCGGCAATCTCACCAATTTCTACAAGACGCTGTTGAATCAACTCGAGAACGAATCGCCCGGCGCGAAATTGCAGTTCTATATTCAATTCTTGAAAGCGCGCGCCGAAGGTTTTTTCCAAGCGCCCGCGGACAAAACCGAATTGCACGCGTGCGAAGTGTGCGGTCAGCCGACCACCGCGCCGGGGCGCTGCGCATTCTGTCGCATGTGGAACATTACCTCAGCACAGAGCGCGGTGATTTCCGCCGACGCGATTCCTGTGCGCGGCCAAGATGAATTTGACGATGTGGAAGCGCGCGTGGCGGAATCAGTAGATGTGTCGGGATTGTAGGAGGGGAAATGAACAACACCTATACGGCAGTAATTCGCCAAGACGGCAAGTGGTGGATTGGTTGGATCGAAGAAATTCCCGGAGTGAATTGCCAAGAACCCTCGCGAGAGGAGTTACTCGAAACACTGCGCGTCACTCTGCGTGAAGCGTTGGAATTCAACCAAGAGGCGGATACACCGGGACAATAGGAAAGGAAATGTGTTATGGACACTTTACGCGCCATCGAAACGACCGCAACCGTTGATGATGAACGGCATCTTGTGTTGGATCAGCCGCTGCCTGCCAATATGGTGCGACACGTACGCGTCATTATTTTGCTCGCCGACGACTCTGAAATCGAAGAAGGCGAATGGTTGCGCGCGGCGGCATCGAGTCCGTCGCTCGCTTTTCTCAACGACGCGCGCGAAGATATTTACACTGTGAGTGACGGGAAACCATTCCATGATCGAGGGTAAAGTCGTTCTCGTTCCTTTTCCGTTTGATGATTTATCCTCGTCCAAAGTGCGCCCTGCTGTCGTATTGACCGATCCGATTGGCGCGCATCGGCATATTGTCATTGCGTTCATCACAAGCCAATTGCCGACGAATCCCCTTGAATCGGACCTCATTCTGCAAGCGAGCCATCCTGATTTCGCCAAGACAGGTTTGCGCGTGGCTTCGGCGCTGCGGCTGCACCGTTTGTTGACCGTAACGACGACGCTCATTCAACGCGAACTGGGTGAATTGTCGCCCGCTTTGCAGAACGAAGTGGCAGCCAAGTTGAAGCAGCTCTTTGCGCTTTGATAAATAATTCCCCGCATGTCTGTTGAAACCGATTCCATCGCACAACCCGCCCCGGAATCCTCCACGCGCGGCATTGTCGGCGCGGCGACGATTTTGGCGGCGGGCAATATCGCGTCGCGCGTGTTGGGTTTGGGGCGCGAAATCGTGATTTATGACTTGTTCGGCGCGACGGGCTATGTCAGTGTTCTAAAAGTCGCATCCACACTCGTCATTACGCTGTACGATTTTCTCGTCGGCGGACTGATCACGGCGGCGCTCGTGCCGGTCTTGAGCGAATACGCCGCCGATCCAAGTCGCCGCCGCGAGTTTTGGAATTTGGTCAGCACCGTTTTGAGCGTCATTGCGCTGCTGCTCGCCCTGGCGGTGCTCGGATTGGAATTGCTTGCAGAGCCGTTGTTTGTAATTCTCGGCGCGGGGTACGATGAACAGTTGCGCGCGGTGGGCGTGCAAATGATTCGTCTGATTTTGCCCGCCGTATTTTTTATCGGCATGGCGGGTGTGCTGTCGGGCGTCCTCTTTGCGCTGAAAAATTTTACGCTGCCCGCGTTTATTACTGCCGCGTTCAATTTGAGCATCATCGTCTGCGCGCTGGCGCTGACGCCTGTCTTGGGCATCACGAGCGCGGTGCTGGGCGTGGTCGTCGGCGCGGCGTCGCAGGTTGTTTTGCAAGCGATTGGTTTGCGAAATGCGTCGCTGCGCGTCAGGTTCGATTTGCGCCATCCCGCGTTAAAACAGATTGGGCGTTTGTACGTGCCCGTGTTGGGTGGGCTGACCATCGCGCTCATCGGCGTCGCGATTGATCGCAATCTCACTTCGCGCACGGGCGACCAATCGCTCGCGTGGATGCAAGCGGCGACGTATCTCGTGCAATTGCCGCTCGGTTTAGTGACGACCGCGATTTCGTTCGCGATTCTGCCGACGCTCTCGCGCGCGGGAAACGCAGCAGAGTTCCGCAAACTGCTCGCCTTTGGTTTGAAACTGGTGCTGCTGTTGATTTTGCCTGCCGTCGTCGGACTGTTCGTTTTGGCGACGCCAGTCGTGGAATTGGTGTTTCAACACGGCGCGTTTACGGCAAGCGATACGGCGGCGACGGCGCGTGCGTTACAATTTTATCTTTTCGGTACCGCGTTCGCGGCAATTGACCAACCGTTGGTCTTTGCGTTTTACGCGCGCAAAAATACGCTGCTGCCCAACCTCGTCGCGGTCGTCGCGTTGGGCATTTATCTCGTCGTCGCATTTGCCCTGATTCAACCGCTCGGTTATCTCGGCCTGGTGCTGGCGAATTCCGCGCAGTTGGCAGGACACGCGGTGGTGATGCTTTGGTTCACGCGCACGCGTCTGGGCGGCATCGGCGGCGAGGGTGTGGGTACGACGACGCTAAAATTATTGCTTGCGAGCGCGGCGATGGGCGCGGCAATGTTTTTTGTGCCGCCGCTCGATTTTGCGAGTGGAGTTGTTCTGGAAATCGGACGCGTCCTTGTTCCGGCGTTGCTGGGCGGGATTGTTTACGTGATTGTTTTAAAAGTGCTGCGCGTCCGTGAATTGGATCAACTGGTCGGTGTATTGCAGAGGCGCGCGCGGCGCGGGCGCGGTTGAGACCAAGACCCCAAGTGTTTTCGCCACCGTGCGCGACACGAGAGCCGTGATGTCGAAAAACACTTGGGGTCTTGGTGTCCCAACGAACGTTTTGTCCTTGAGCGCGGGCGCGTTATAATGCTCTGCGCTCATGGCAAGATCAAATCATGCGGACGACGAGCGACGCGTGAGTGATTTGTCGCTCGAAGAATTGGAAAGTATCGTCGCGGAGCGCAAGCGGATCGAACGGGCGCGTGCGTTTGTGGAAGCGGACGAGACGCGACGTTTCAATCCCATCACGATCGAACCCGGCGCCGCGCCGCGCAAACCGCGCCGCCGCCGCGGGTGGCGCGACAAAATCTTGCTGCTCGTCGAAGTCGCGGCGGTGCTTGGCTTGCTCGGCATTATCGCCGTCGCATTCGGCAATCTGCAAGCGTTGAATCTGGAATTTGCGCAATCACTGCGCACGTCGCCGCAGACACAGGATGCGCAGCCGGTGACGAACGTTGCCGCTGCGCCAGTCCAACCAGTGGGCGAACTGCCGGGCTCGTCGTTTCCGCCCGCCGCGTCGGCTGAACTACCGGGCGCTTCTGCGCCGCCCGACGCGCTGCCAGCTTCGATTGGCGTGAATGTTCAGCCCGCGCCCGCGCTGCCGCCGCCGACACCCGGACTGCAATCGCCGACGCGCATTGTGATTCCCGCGATTGGGGTGGACTGGCCCATTGTGCCGGGTGACGGTTGGGAAGAATTGAAACGCGGCGTCGGGCATCATAGCGGGTCGGCAAATCCCGGCGAACGGGGCAATATGATTTTGTCGGGCCACAATGATGTCTTTGGCGAAGTATTCAAGGACTTGGAAGTGCTGAAAGACGGCGACGAAATTCAAGTGTATGCCGGAGGGCGCAGCTTCAAGTATCAAGTGCGCGCCAAACGCATTGTCTCGCCGAATGAATTATCGGTCTTGCTGCCGACCCGCGAACCAGTGGTAACTTTGATTACCTGCCATCCGTACCGCGTGGACACGCACCGGTTGGTGGTGATCGCGCAATTGATACCATAATCAAAGGCGGAAGTGCCTGTCCTGAACAGAGTGAAGGACAGGCACTTGCGCCTTCTGCCTTCATCCTTTACCTAGAGGAGTTTTATTCATGCCACAGAAAACGCGTCGAGAAAAAGAACGCGCGGCTCAGCGTCGCGCGATGGGACAATACCGCGCGCCCGTTGCACCTCCGCCGATGGAAACGCCTGCGCCGGATGCAGAGTTTGGATTGACGACGAGCATGCCGAGCGCCGCCGCGCGGCGAGGTCGGGCGCAGCACGCGATTCCGGCGAGCGCCGAATCGGATTTTGATTACGGCTATGTGTATGCGGACTTGCGGCGCATCGCGTTGCTGGCGGTGTTATGTCTTGGAATCATGGTCGCGCTCGCGTTCGTATTGAATCAATGACCTATAACCCCTCGCATTTCTTGTTGGTGCAGCATGGTTCGACGGAGTTTACCCTGAGCGCAGTCGAAGGGCTCACCACATGGTTGGACTGCTGTGCCGCAAGGTTTCGGAGTTCAACTCCGCTCGCTTGCGGGTAAGTGAGTGCAACTCATTTACCAACATTTTTTTCCCAAAGAACCAAAGAACTCTGCGGTTTTGGACCGCAGAGTTTTTTTATTCGCGTACAGATGACGCGCGGCGTACGTTGGGAGGGGGGGGGCAGCGGCGCGTTGGGGTTCGCGCATCGGACGCAAATGCGGAACGGTGATTTCGAGCACAAGTTGGATCAGCGCCAGCAAATACAAATTGCGCGTGACGAGAAATGCCAATGCGTTGATAAACGCCTGTCCCATGCTCCACACCAGCGCGTCCGCCTCGCCAATGTGTCCGAGCCGGGCGCGCACGCGTGGGTTCAAAAACGCTTCGAGCAAGGTCAAGCCCAAACCGGCTGCGGCGCCCCAATACAACGCATCGGGGAGCACGCCCGTGAGGATGCCAACAGCGGCGGCGCGATAAAATGCCCAATGCGCCTGCATATAGATCAATTCGACGAGGCGGCGCGGAAGAGGATGTTGTGTTTCGGGCGACGCGAGAACGTCCAGCGTCGCGCGCAAATATGGTAGCCAGATGAGCATCAGTACAAGCCATGCCGCGAGCAAAATCACAATTGCCCACCGCGTGCCGTCCGCCCAATCCAGGTCTTGCCAGCCCAAGCCAACGGCGCGCAAATCAATCCAACCGAAATACAACGCCGTGAACGGGATGCCGATGTAGAACCCGAGACGCAAGCTTTCATACAGCGCGAGCATCCCGCGCGGTGCGGCGAGCGTACGCAATAGTTTTGCCGTCGCGGAAGCGGGCGCATTGGCGATGCCCCATGCAAAATTTGCCGCCAGGACATAGAGCGCGAACGAGACGAGCGCGAGCGCCACGGCATTCCAGCCGCGACTATTTTCGAGAAGCGCAAAGAAAAGTTCCATCAAAATTGGAGAATCCCGTAAAGTGGCTAGGTGTGCTTGGACGCAGCGGTGCGCGCCGTGGTGGATTGAGCATGAAGGGGCACACGCAGCGTGATGCGCGTGCCGCGCCCCGGCGCCGACTCGACGGTGAGATGACCTTCCACCAGCCGCGCCCGGTCGCGCATGTTGACCATGCCGAGTGAGCCACGGGCATTGTAATTCGTATCCACCGCGCTCATGTCGAATCCGGGACCCTCGTCGGCGACCGTTGCAATGATTGCCGTGCTTTGCTGCTGCACGTTCACGTGGATGGGCGCGCCGCGCGCATGTTTGCGCGCATTGTTGACGGCTTCTTCGATGACCGCAAAAACGGTCGCCGCGATATTCGTGTCCAATTCATTGCCCAGGTTGCCGGGTTGAATGTCAATCGGCACATTGTCATTGTCGCGCAGGCGCTGCTCGTATTGCTTCAATGCCGCCGAAAGCCCCTGTGTTTCCAACGTGAGCGGGCGCAGCGTAAAGAGCAAGCCGCGCAAATCTTTGCCGACGCGCATGACCGCCTCGCGTGCTTGTTCCAATTCTTGTTTTGCCTGTGCGGCGTCGCGGTCGAGCAGCAAGCGGATAAAGTCGAGCCGCATTGCCAGCGCGGCCATGGATTGCGTCGGACCGTCGTGTAAATCGCGCGCGAGTTTCGCGCGTGCGGCGGCTTCGGCTTCGATAATGTGATCGCGTTCGGCGCGCAGGTTTTGATAGAGCTGCGCGTTTTGAAACGCAATCGCGGCTTGATTGATAAACGCCCGCATGAGACGGAGATGCTGCTCGGAGGGTTTTTGCGCGCTCGGCGACGCGAGGATGACCGCGCCATACACTTCCAGACCCGACTGGAGTGGATAGCACACGCCGTTGTGCGCGCGGCGCAGCGACGCGAAATGGGCGAGTTCCGGGTCCTGCGTTACCTTGCTAAAGGGAATCGGATCGCCGGTCTTGATCGCTTGGGCAATCACTCCCTGTTCGCCGGGCAAGCTGCGCTGCGCGTCGTTGCGGTCCAGCCCGCGCGAGGCGGCAATGAGCAGGGGCTTGTCGCCGCTTTCGGTGACATCGCCGAACACAAACGCAATCCCCACCGGCGCGCCTTGATCAAAGTGACCGCGCGGCATCCCATTCACGCCTGCTTGCAGCATCACGTCCAAAATTTGGACATAGTTGGACGTGCCGTTGAGCGAGTCCGCCGATTCGTAAAACAGGCGTGCGCTCGAAATGGCTTGCCGCAGCTCTGCCAGTTCGACGTGCGCCGCGCCAATCGCGGCTTCGCGTTCGCGTTCGGTCAAATAGCCGACCACGACCACCGCGCTCATCACGGCAAGAATCGGCAGCAGCGCGGCGAAAAAATTAATGTCGGTTTCAAAGTGCAGGGGCACCAACACGCGGACATTCTCAGGCAAGAATTGCACGACGGCGGCGGCTTCGTACGGCAGCAAGACGAGGACGGCGACGAGTGCACCCTTGGTAATGCCAAAGCGCATGGCGGCGACCAACGTGGGAAAGATGGTAAAGAGACTTAGAAACGAGCTGTTGACGCCGGGCAAGAGTGGGAGAATGCTCGTAAAGAGTATGTCGCCGACGAGTCCGAGAATCGGCAAGCGTTCCGGCAGACGTTGATAGTGTACGCCGATGAGCAGCAAGGCGTTGAACGTGGCATAGGTTACGATCCACAGCAAGGGATAATTTTCCGGAATGGGATTTCCGGTGACGAGGAATACGACCAGCCACGCCAGTACAATGACCGCCCAGCGCAAATTGACCAGCGCACCATCCACGGGACGCGAAGCGCGTGAGGTGAGGGGAAAAGAGGATTCGTCTACCAAAATGGACATATTCAAAAAAAACCGTGGCGCGATAGTTGCTGCGACCACGGTTCTAGCAGAAACCGTAAAGAGTGGGCGGTATAGGGCTCGAACCTATGACTTCACGCATGTGAAGCGTGCGTTCCACCAACTGAACTAACCGCCCTTGATGGTCGCTATTTTATCTCTTAGTCTTTTGGTGTCAAATACCCACCCTTGTGATGCGGGCGTTTGCCGTTCCCGCGATTTAATGCGCCATACGTATCCGTGAGCGCGTGACAATTGGGGCAAAGCAATCGCAGATTTTCAGGGCGATGAGTCGCTTTTTCTGGGACATTTGTGGCGAATGCACGGCTTTTGCAAAGTCGGGGCAGCTGTCATTTCGAACGGAGTGAGAAATCTCACCGCGTGGGCACAAGCAAGATTTCTCACTCCGCATCCGCTCCGTTCGAAATGACATTTACCTGTCAAGCGACTTTGCAAACGCCCTAGTGGCAAATGCTTGCCCGAATGAGTTACCCAAATTATAGCACCCCGCGCGCGGGGGTCAAGAGGAAATTTGGGTAGCGGCGCTTTGGGAGCAATCCTACAAAACCTGGTGATGACCCACAAATGTTAGGAGGCAGTTGCACTGCCGCAGGACGACGCGCAGTGCAACTGCGCTTTAACAAGATCTGGGTAATCACCAGTACAAAACCCCTTGCATAACGCGAAACGTCCGCATATAATCGCGCCCATACGTTGTGTGCAAAGAGTTGACAACACCGTGAACAGGAAACACTATGTCCACCACTGTCCTTCAAACCCAATCATTGACCAAACGCTATGGGTCATTGACCGCCGTTGACAATCTCTCGTTGGAAATTTTCGAGGGTGAGGTCTTTGGCTTGCTCGGACCGAACGGGGCAGGGAAAACCACCTCGATCAACATGATGGTTGGTTTGCTGAAACCGGGTTCCGGCCAAGTCCTTGTTCGTGGGAGACCCATCGCTAATGGAGATGCGGATGTCCGCGCCCGGGTGGGCGTTTGCCCGCAGAACATCGTCTTGTGGAGCCAATTGACCTGCCTCGAGCAATTGCAATTCATTGGCGAAATGTATGGCTTGAAAGGGACGACTGCCCGCCAACGCGGCACGCAACTTCTTCAAGAACTTGACCTCAGCGAGAAACGGGACAAACCCGCCCGTACTCTGTCAGGAGGAATGCAGCGGCGGTTAAACCTGGCGATGGCGCTCGTCCACGACCCTGAAATTTTAGTGTTGGACGAACCCGAAGCGGGGCTGGATCCTCAAAGCCGCGTGCTGGTGCGCGAGTACGTCAAATCCCTGGCGCGGTTCAAGACCATCATCCTGACCACCCATAACATGGACGAAGCCGAGCGCATGGCAGACCGCGTTGCCATTGTGGATCACGGCAAATTGCTCACACTCGATACGCCCGAAGCGTTGAAACGAACGGTCGGCGAGGGCGACGTTCTCGAAATCGAAACCCCTGACGGGGCGGCGGGACGCGCGCTGTCGGCCCTCTCCCAACTCGTGCCCCAAGTTTCGACCTCGAATCACACGCTGGTCATTCGCGCCCGCGGAGTGGTGGAACTCCTGCCAGCCATTTTGGATGCGCTTTCTGTGGTGGATGTGCATCCGGGCGAAGTGCGCCTTCGTGCCAATACACTGGAAGATGTGTTCATTTCGCTGACGGGAAGGAGACTGCGCGAATGAAATTCTTTGCTGTCTTTCGAAAAACTCTGCGCGAAATGTCCCGCGACAAGTGGATGCTCGGACTCACGGTGGCTTTTGCACCGTTCTTTGTTTTGCTGTATTGGCTAATCACCGCGGGCGGTTCGACCACCTATACCATTTTGACGATCAATAACGACAAGGGAATTCAACTCGCCGACGGAACAAGGTTCAACGCGGGACAGAAGGCGGTTGCAGCTCTCAAGCGCGTTACCTATGGCGACGGACAGCCCATCTTGAAACCCCTTCCCGCCGCCAACCGCGCTGAGGCGGAACCGATCCTGCGGAATCGCGGGGCAGCCGCTTTCATCCTCATTCCCGAAAATTTTTCGCAGATGATCCAGAACCTGCAAAGCGGCAATCGCTCGGCGACGACCCAAATCATTTTCGGGGGCGATGTCTCCAACCCGTATTACATGGTCGGCGTAAACCTGAGTCTAACTGCCATAGACGGTTACGTGTTGCAAGCCACAGGTCAACAACCACTCATTCAATACACCGAGGAGCCATTGGGTGCGTCGGCGGCGCGCACCGAATTCAAGACCTATGTGCCGGGGACGCTCGTCTTTGCCGTGATCCTGCTCATCTTTCTGGCATCCATGACCGTGGCACGCGAGATCGAGACGGGCACCTTGCGCCGCTTGCAACTGACGCCGATGACTTCAATGGAGCTGCTGGGCGGGATTACGGCTGCGCTCGTTTTAATTGGAACTGCCGCGTTTGGTCTCGCGTTTGTCGTCGCGCTCATCGTCGGTTTTCGGAGCCAAGGTCCGTTATGGGCGGCGATTCTCGTGGGCGCAGTCACCTGCCTGTCGGTGATCGGACTCGGCATGGTGGTTGCCAGTTTTACGCGCACGGTCTCGCACGCCTTTGTCGTCGCCAACTTTCCCCTCGGGTTGATGATGTTCTTTTCCGGCGTCATCTATCCTCTCCCGAAAGTGACGCTGTTCCATCTTTTCGGGCATGAGATCGGGCTGTACGATTTCCTGCCGCCCACCCATGCGGTAGCGGCGCTCAACAAGATACTCACCCTCGGTACTCAGCTGGACCAAGTAGTCTTTGAACTGAGCGCATTAATCCTTTTATCGGTGCTGTACTTTGCCGTTGGGGTTTGGTTGTTCAAACGATTCCATTTGCAGTCATAACGAAACCCTTTACGTAACGTGGATCACCCGCGTGCGGCACGCGCGGCTTGTCGAGGCGCACCAATTTCTCAAACCGCAGCGCCACTGACATTCTTGAAAAAGATCAGCACATTGCAGAAATCCGGCAAGAGATTCAATCTGGTGATTACCCACATCTTGTTCAAGCACAGTTGGACTGCGCGTCGCCCTACGGCAGTATGCAATGCGCTTGCATTGCCGCTGCCTTTGAACATTTGTGGATAATCACCGGATTCAAGCCGCGTTGAGGACAACGCAATGAAAACGGCAAAGCGAAAGCCATCCATCCGACATTATTTCGTGGATGAAGCGGGGGACGGCACGCTGTTCGACGAAAAGGGACGTGCCCTGATAGGCAAACAAGGAACGTCACGCTTTTTCATTCTGGGCTTGGTAGATTTGCCACAGCCAGAGAGCATCGCGCAAGAATTACAACAGCTGCGCCAAGATTTGTTGGCAGACCCTTATTTCAAGAACGTGCCTTCGATGCAGCCCGCGCAAAAAAAGACCGCGCTTGCGTTTCACGCCAAAGATGATTTGCCAGAAGTGCGGCGGGAAGTGTTTCGGCTCTTGGCAAGATACACGATTCGATTTTTCGCCGCCGTGCGTACTAAACAGGCCTTGCTGGATTACGTTTTGCAGCGCAATCGCCAAGACCCCGCATATCGGTACAACCCGAATGAATTGTATGATTTTATGGTGCGCTGCCTTTTTGTGGAACGTCTGCACAAGGATGACGAATACAAGATTTGTTTTGCGCGACGCGGCAATTCCGATCGCACAGCAGCATTACGCACGGCGTTGGCAGAAGCACAGGATACATTCTATCGCAAGTGGAGAATCACCAGCGCGGCAACGATTCATATTCAGGCGAGTTCGCCGCCGGAATCGCCGGGGCTTCAGGTGACCGATTATTTTTTGTGGGCATTACAGCGGTTTTATGAACGACGCGAAGACCGCTATGTGGAATTGTTGTGGGAGTCGTTTTCTCTGGTGCGTGATTTGGACGATACCCGAAAGGCAAAATACGGTGTGTACTATACGCAAAAAAAGCCGCTAAAAATAGCGGCACTACCAGAACCGCCAGAGATATAGGATTCTCGGGGAAAAATCCCCAATTCTCACACGGCATGGAGCCGAGTTTCTTCTCTGACAGGTCTATTATAGCACAGTTGTCAACTCAAATTCTGCGCTGACGAGCAAGACTCCAAGTGTTTCTGCCACGCGGCGCGACGCGATGGGCAGCGTCGTCGCAAAACACTTGGGGTCTGGATGGCGAAGATGTAAGACCCCAAGTGTTTTCCACGCGCAGCGCGACGCGATGGGCAGCGTCGTCGCAAAACACTTGGGGGCCTGGTGTAGGGGCGAAGATTGCGCCAACTTGCGTCGCGGGTATAATCCTGCGACGGAGAACCGATCACCTATGACGATGCAAGACCGCGCCTATGCGGCGGCAATTTTTATTATTCTCGGTATCTGTTGTATTGGCGCGTATGTCGCCGTCAGCGGATTTACGAACGCAAATCCTGAAGGACTGACGCTCAGTTTCGGCAACGTGACCGCGACGCCGACCGTGGGCGTCACCATCGAAATTCCGACGGAAACACCCGCGCCGCCAACGAACACACCTCTCCCGCCGACCGAAACCCCGATTGGCTATCAACCGACACTCCCGCCCCAAGCGACGCGCGGTCCCACGCTTGACTTTATTCCCACGGTTGCCACACCCGAATTTACGGCGACGCCCGAAGCATCGGCGACGCCTGTCGGCTGCGGCGCCGAGTTTTGCCCGCGCCTCGGACCCGCCGACCCCGGCGCGCCGGGCGGCAACCCCTGTCCGTCCAATTTAATTTGGGGCTTTGTGCTTGACCGAAACGGGCAGGGCATGCCCGGCATCAAAATTCATTTCCGTGATGCAGGCGGAAATGCGGGTGAAAAAGATTCCAAAGGACCGCCCGACCGTCCGGGGATTTATGATATCCCTGTCGGCAGCGGTGTCTGGACGGTTGAAATTATGGGCAGAAAAGACACCCTGCGAAGCGCGCCCTTTCAAGTTTCAGTGGGGCAACCGTGGTCAGGCACGGGGAATTGTCCGACGCGCGTGGACTTTGTACAGCAATAAAAAAATGTAGAGACGTTACGCCGTAACGTCTCTACATTTTTTTATTTCGGCATCTGCTTGAGCGCGTTATACGCGGGTCTTGGCGTGCCGTCGGGATTCGTGATTGCCCACCAGTACTGTTCTTCGTTGCCTTGCCAATCCGCGTTCGCCATATAAATCAAACTCATCACGCCAATCCACGGCGCCCAATTTTGTTTGGCATATTGAAACGCGCGCGTGATGCGATTCGCTTTTTCTTCTTCGCTCACGCGGAACCACGAATACGCGGGGTTCACTTGATCGCTCGTCCAGCCAAATTCCAAAATCGCGATCTGCTTGCCGCCGTCCCCGCGCTGCACCATCAATTGGCGCACATCTTCGACGTGCCGGAACGAATAAATGCGTTTCGCTTCAGTGGGACTCGGATCGCCGTTCGTCAACGCCGCGTCTTGGGCGACAACGCCGGGGTCGGCTTCGGGGTCGGCTTTGAATCCGGCCGCGTGCACGCCGAGCAAATCAAAATACCCGGCGCTCTGGTTGCCCATCGCGTCATACAGCCGCGCGAAAAATTTCAGGTCGGGCATCGCCTGATCGTAATCCGCCGTCGTCGGCGTCAAACCGCCGCTGACGATCAACGCGTCCGGGTCAACGCTTTTGATGGCTTGATACGACGCCTTCAACAATTGCGCGTACTGTTCGGGATTTGGCGGGCGCTTGCACCATTCGCGCGCGAGATTCGGCTCATTCCAAATCTGATACGCGCGCACGCGGCCCTTGTACCGTGTCGCGAATGCAATGAGGAAATCCGTCCAATCCTTGACGTTGCGCGCGGGACCCATTGACGCGGTCGCGGGATCGAAACAACCGGGCGCTGCCCAATCGGGCGCGTTGTCCATGCGCGCCAGCACGTCCAACCCTTTTACATTCGCGCGATAAATGATTTCGTCGGGACGACTCCAATCGAACGCGCCTTTTTTCGCGCCTTCGATGTCGCGCCACGCAAACTGCTGCTTGACCCACGTAAAGCCCATTGCCTTGATTTGATCCATGTCACGGTCGGCGATTTCGGGACGATACCAGGCGAATACTTGAATCGAATACTCGGGCGATTTCAGCGTCGCGCTTTTCTGGGGCGGAAGGGGAGGGGGCGTCGCGGTCGGTTCAAAATCATCCGGCAGCGGCGTCGCTTTTTTCGACGGCGGCTTGGTTGCTTTGGCGGTCGGTTTGTTTTGTGCGAGACGCGTTTGCCGCGCGCTGCGCGTCGCGTTTGGCGTCTCTTGCGTGCTGTTACCATCGCCACTCTCTTCTGGCGTAGCCGTAACTTCGGGCCGCGCGACTTTGGTGCCCAGATAACTTGCAGAGGTGCCTTGCGCAATCATGGTTTGCGCGCGTGCTTGTTCGGCATTCGGCGTCGGCAAAGCGGGCATCGTCGCGCCGCCGCACGCTGCCAGCAAACCGGCAACGGCGATGAATAGACAGCTTGTGATGGCGCGCACGCGCGTCGGAAAATCTTGGTTCATGCTTTATTTGACACAGCGGCTGGCGGCATCCCACTCCAACGCCGACCAACCGTCCACCGTGACATACAGGTTCGCCGCCTGAAGGTCTTGATTCGGTTTAACATTCCACTTGAAAAAGCGGTCGGTGTTGTTATCCGAGTCGTAATAAAGCGCGATGGGACCCGTGCAGCGGAATTTGATTTTACCTCGCACCAGAATTTGCCATTCGACGATCAAGCCCATCGGTCGGTCGCGGTCAATCGCCGCGCGCACGCGCAGCGTGCCTTGCTCGTGTCGTTGCGGGCTGCACTTTTTGGGCAGCAGCTGATTGCCTGCGCGCATCCACCAGATTACGGGCACTTCGCAGCGTTCTGCCGAGAGCGCGGCGACATCCGGCGCGATGGGCAATTTGGCTGTGCGCGATGCTTGCGCGCGTGCGGGCGCGGCGAATGCGCTGGGCGTGCAAACAACCCCCAAGAGCAGCGTCATCACGGCGATGAATTTCAACACCAACAAAAAACCTCCGGCGCTATCCTATGCCACATCCGTCACCCTCCGCGTTTCGACTTGCTTTTTACGATATTGCCACACGGCGAAGGTTTGCGCAAGTGAAAGCCCGGTCACAAAAACTGCGCCGACGAAAAAAATGCCCGCATAAAAGGCAATGATCCAATTGCGCATTTCCCACGCATAGATCAACGTCCCCAAGTTCCACCCCGCCATCGCAAGTTCGAACAGAATCCACAAATCAATCCGCAGTTGGTAACGTTTCGTGACCCACGCGTCGTCGCGGCGCGCCACGCCAAATTTGGGCGTACGTTCAAAATCTTTGTTGCGCCCGATGAGGATTTGCCACGCCGCACGAACCGTATTGGGCATCATGCCCGCGCCGAGCGCCATGATGAACAGGATCGCCGGAATCTTCTGCCACCAATCTTTGCCCAACTCTTTTTGCGCGAGCGTGAAATACATGGTCGGCGCGAGGGCGGACAAATTGAACAACGCGCCCACACCGTACAATGCGAGCAGTTCCGGAAATTGGGGCGCGTAAAAAATGACGGCGGGATACACGAGCATCAGCGCGAACATGAACAGGTGGATCGAATAACCCGTGAGGTGAAACGTGCCTTCGAGTTTGTGGCTCAACGAAATCGGCGCGCGCCATACTTGCGGCAAAAGTTCGAGGGCGCATTCGAGCGAACCTTTCGCCCAGCGATGCTGTTGCCGTTGATACGCGCCAAAGGTCACGGGCAACTCCGCCGGCGTCACTACATCGCGCAGGTACAATGCCTTCCAGCCGTTCAAGAACGCGCGATACGACAAGTCCAAATCTTCGGTGAGCGTATCTTGTTTCCACCCGCCCGCGTGCTCTATCGCCGCGCGCCGCCAGACGCCCGCGGTGCCGTTGAAATTGAACCAATACCCTGCCCGCGCCCGCGCGAATTGTTCGACCATGAAATGCGCATCTATGGCGAGTGACTGTAAAAAAGTGAGCAGCGAATAATTGCGGTTGACGTGCCCCCAACGCGTTTGGATGAACGCAACCTTGTCGTCTGCCATGTGCGGCATCGTCTGGCGCAGAAAATCGCGGGGCGGCACAAAATCCGCGTCAAAGTACGCAATGTATTCGGCTTGCGTTTCCGTCATGCCCAACGCGAGCGCGCCCGCTTTGAAACCTGTGCGGTCGGCGCGATGGATGTGCTGAATGTTCACGCCGTGCGCGCGCCAACGTTCGACCGCCTGTTGCACAATCGCGCGGGTCTCGTCGGTCGAATCGTCGAGCACGAGGATTTCCAGCCGCTCGGGCGCCCAGTCAAAACGCGCCACGGCATCGATCAAGCGCTCCGCCACATACAATTCATTAAAGATGGGCAGCTGAACACTGACCAAAGGCATTTCGCGCAGGGGCGGCGCGACCGGCTCGCGTTGACCTTGGCGCAGCGCCAGAAACGCGAGATATAAAAAATTCATGCCAAAAGCAAACAAGATGACGAGCACAATGCCATAGATGAGGATGGCAAAGATAAAGAGCAAACTACTCATTTACACCTCTTGACGGAATAATCCTGATCCGCAGAGTCAACGAATAGCGCGATTGAGGCGATTCGTTTATTCGTCGCGATGCAGTTCAATCGCATTATTCGTTGACACTGCGGGATTTGCGAACACTGCCGCAAACAGTCCCCACGCGCTCCACTGCCAAATGCGTCCGGACTGCCAGAACCATGTGTAATAATCAAACAAGCCGACGACGAGCGTAACGACGACGGCTGCCGCAATTGCCGCGCACCACGCATTGGACATCAAGCCCGCGCGTTTTTGCCACATTACCGCGAGCGGGGCAAGCATCAGCCAAAACCAAACGAATCCGCCCAAGATGCCAAATTCCGCCGCGACGTCGAGCACCACCAAGTGCGCGGGTTGGATAAAGTATTGGTCGCGCGGAAATTCATTGTCGAGATAAAACATGCCCAACGCCAACGCGCCGTTCCCGACCCCCAACAGCTGCCGCTGGTAAAAAATGCGATTGGCAGATTCCATCAATTCATCGCGTTCCCCGAGCGACCGCGCTTCGTTGAAATTTTCGACAAAGGCATTCGCTAACCCGACGCGCTGCGCCAACAGCCGTTGATTGCCGACGACCGGCAGAATCAAAAGCAGCGCGCACAACGCGACGGCAATGCCCACATCGCGCGTGCGGAGACGGCGCGTGGCTTGGTCGCGCAGCAGCGCGAGGACCATGAGCGCGGCGGCAATGCCAAACGCCAGCTCTGCCGAACGCGAAAATGTGAAAAAAAGGGCGACGATGCCGAGTGCCAGCGGGGCGAGGAAGAGATAACGCGCACGACCATGTGCGGGATGCAAATAATAACCCAGAATATAGACCAATGCAAAAGCGATGAAACCGCCCAACAAGTTCGGATGATCCGTCAAACCGTACGCGCGCAGGATTCGTACGTCGTCATAACGCAGAATGCCGAGCCCCGTTTCGGCAGGATTCAAACTCAATTCGCCCAACGCCTGCAAGCCGATAGAGGCTTGTTTGGCGAATTGTAAAATGGCGACACTGCTTTGAATCAGGACTGCGAGCGCCAACGGCACTGCAACCCATTCCGCGCGCAGCGGCGTATTGACCAGCGCCAGATACAATCCGAAAAAAAACAGCAAACGCACCGAATGATAGAGTGTCAACGCGGGATCCACGCTCACCAGTGTGCTGGCCAAGCCCAAAGCGACGAGCGCGACCAACGGAAAAAAGAAATACCACGGACCACGCTTGAACCGGGGGCCTTCAACGAACGGTCGGAGTAAACCCAACCCGACGGTCAGTCCCAAAAACAAATCACTCGGATAGACAAAAAAATCGGTATAGCCCGCAAACACCGGCTCGACGCGGCGTTGTACGTCGAGCCATTGCAGCATCCACGGTGATGTAAACAACAAGGCGGCAAAAGCCAATTGCGTTGCCCGCGTCATGAGCGCGGCGGCGCGGGCGCGGGGTGTGAGGGTGTGGTTCAAACTAACCTCAGTCAAGTCGGCATAAGTCATCAGTGATCGGTCATCCGTCATCAGTGATCAGTGATCAGTTTGCCGAGAACGTAAGCGGCGCAAGGATTTATTTCGGTAGAATACGCGCCAATCTGCGTCATCGGCGACGAACTCTGTCGCAGCAATCTGTGTCCAAAATCGTGATGTACTCTGTCAGTTCAGATCAAGTGTGCATACAGCGCGACCAGGCGTTTGGCAATGTGTTTCAAATTATACTCACGGTCGGTGATTTGCTGGCTTTGCGCGCTGAGCCGCGCGCGCTCGGCAAACGCGTACTGCATCGCATCCGCCAGCGCAGCCGTATCGCCCACCGCCGCCGCGATTGCCGCGTCACGTCGCGCCAAATCGCGCAGTGCGCCTACCTTCGTTCCGCACACCGCGCAGCCGCACGCCGCCGCTTCGAGCAATGCCATGCCCTGTCCTTCGTGCCGCGATGCTTGCACGAATACATCGGCGGACCGGCACAGCGCGGGCAATTTTTCGTATGGCACATTTCCCGCAAACGTGACGCACGAATCAATCTGTAAATCTGCGGCGAGCGCGCGCAAAGCATTTTCCAATGGACCCGTTCCTGCAATCGTGAGGTGCGCGTCCGGCATTTCTCGTCGCACCAAAGCAAACGCGCGCAGCAGCGTCGCCTGATCCTTGACCGGCAGCAGCGAACCAACGTTTACAAACTGACTTGCCCCATTTCCTTTTCGGAGAGGCGCAGGGGGTGAGGGGTTAAAGCGCGTCGTGTCTACACCCAACGGCAACAGCTCCACCCGCGCGCGCCGCGTCTCGTCAACCCGCGCCTCTGCACTTGCCACCATCGCCTCACATCCGCACAAAATAGAATCGGCATACCGCAAAACGATTTCGTTCATCCATCGCAAAGGCGCATTCAATGCCGCGCCGTACCCAATCTCGCGCAGCCCAACCAACTCGCCGTTCACCAACCACACCACCGACGGCGCACGCAAAAATTTACCGCTCAACACCGCGAGACATCCCGCTTCGCCGCCAAAAATCGCGTGAATGACGTCGAATGCGTTACGCGCGTGCTCGCGTGCGATTTCGCGCGCCACGCGCTGCCACAACTGCGCGGTTGCAATGCCGCGCACGTCCGCGCCGCCAAAACTGTGCACCGTTGCGTTGCCGATGCGATATGTGTCGGCGCGATGCGGATAACGCAAGGTAAACACGTGCACGTCATGTTCTGCCGCGAGCGCGCGCACAATCTCCGTGTGCGCGGGAATGCACCAGTCCTTTTCCGCTGCCGCAAAGCCGGGTACGACGAATGCTAGGTTCATTTATGTAGTAACTCATGTTACGCACTGTCATCCCTCAATCCTTCGGGACAAGTTTTCGAGGAGCGGTTTCTTGCGATGCGATGTAGTTCATCGCCGAAATCTCGGTTTTAGCCGAACGAGATTTCGCACGCGAACTCCGCGTGAGCAAAAACCGCTGCTCATGACGTTGTTGCCAAAACCGAGATTTCTCACTCCGTTCGAAATGACAACGTCATCGCCCTAAACATCACGCCCGCGCGTGATGGGGGTCTCGAAATGACATTTACTGCGCAAGGTGAGTAGTGACCTTGTTCGTGTCCACATAGAGATACGTCGGTGCGGCGGGATTCAGTTTATCAGGTTTCATCATGCGGACCGCTTTTCTAAACCCATGACAAAAAAATCGCCCGCCGCCGGAAAGAGACGCCCCAAGGCGCGGTCCATTCTAAAAATCACCGGCGCAATGGGTTTCCAACGCGTCACCCACGTCGGCGCGGCAATGACCGAAAGCGCATAGAGTTCGCGCAACGCAAAATGGGACGCGAACGCGTCTCGATACAAATCACGCGGCTTGTAAAATCGTGTGCCGATGAATTCGCCGCCGATTTGTGGATGCGTAGAACGCGCGTGCGGCGCGCGCAGATGCGCGATTTGATTCGACGTTTCCCACAGACAAAATGAATTGAGCGTATGCACGATGAGTCGTCCGCGCGGTTCGAGCAGGCGCGCCAGAGTGTGCGCGAGCCGGGGCACATTCTCAATTGTGCCCAGTCCGGCAAAACTGGAAATGGCAGCGTCGAAATCAGAGGCGTCGAGCCGGTCCAGATATTCTGCGGCGAGGACGTGCGTTTCGATCGGGACGCGTGCTTCTTGGGCGCGGCGGTTCAATTCCTCCAACATGCCCGGTGACACATCCAGCGCCACAACCTGCGCCCCGCGTTTTGCCAAAAACAACGCGTCGGCGCCGGTGCCCGCTGTAAAATCCAACACCCGCGCGTGAGGCGGGATCACGCGCGCGTAATGTTCCCACAACCGTTCGCGCATCCACGACGCGACCGGATTTCGCGCCAGTGTCGCATCGTAGGTCGGGGCGAGTGTGTCGTGTGCGCGCGCTATTGCATCGAGCCGAGTGTGTTCCATGTCATCCGGCGACGGCGCAGGATTTCACAGCGCCGATGGTACAGTATGGTCATACAGCATTCACTTGCCAGCGCGGCGATCGCGGCGCCCGTCGCGCCCCACTGCGCCATGCACACGGTTCCTGCGCCCAGCAAAACCACGAGACCCGCCGCGCTGATCCAATTTACAAAATGCTCGTCGCCCAACGCATACAGATACAAACCCATTACGCCGTTCCACAACCAAGGCAGCAGCGCCCAACCGAGAGTTTGGAGAACGGGCGCGGCGGGCGCGAATGCTTCGCCAAAGGTGAAACCAAGCAGCGGGGACGCGGCAAGCGTGAGCAGCAGCGCGGCAGCGACGCCAAAAAGCAGTACGACGCGCTCGGCGCGCTGAAACGTGCGCTCCAGTGCTTCGGGCTGATTTGTCTGCGCCGACAACGCGGGAAACAACGCGCCGAAAAATCCCGACGGAATCATTTTCGTCGCTTCCGTCCAGCGCGAAGCCGCGCCAAACAGACCCACCGCGCGCGCGTCCAACAACGAACCCAATAACAATACGTTGGCGCGCAATTGAGCCGCGCCCAGCAATCCCGCGACGGCAAAGGGAAAGGCGGCGCGTCCGATCGTTTTGAAAAAGCTTGCATCGAGCGCGCGGCGCGGCAGGTGCGGCCGATAATGCGCGCGATAAATCACGTACGCCGCGATCACTTGAATCAGTTGAATAGCGACGGCGAGCGCAGTCAATTCCAACGCGCGTCTGCCGTTCGCAAGGAGCCACCACGCCGCGCCGATTTGAATGACCAGTCCGCCGGTGTTGAGGACGAGAATGGGCGTCATGCGTTGAAACGCGCGAAAAATCGCGGTGAACGAGGTATACAGCGCGTTCAAATATAAAAAGGGTGCGGCGATGCGCATTGCCGTCGCGCTCGCGGCGTCCGCGCTCAAAATTGGCGCGGCAACATAAAGAAAAAACATGAGCGCGAATGAAATTACAGTTTTGATCAGGACGGCGGCGGTGAGATAGCGCGATGTTTCTTCTGCCTGTCGCGCGACCTCGCGCGTGAGCAGTGTGCTCAAGCCCAGATCGGCGAGCATGCTCAAACCCAGCGCCCACGACAGCGCGAGCGTGTAACGCCCCAGGTCCTCGACGCCGAGCACGCGCCCGATCATGACCGCGAGCACAAAGCCCAATGCCGCATTGCTGAAATTGGCAATGACGAGCACGAGCGAATTGAACGCGAGCCGATTCATGGTGTCGTCACCACGCGCGCGCTCAAGATTTCTTGAGGCGTTGTTTGCATTTGTCGCAAGAGGACCAGCCACAACAACCACCCACCGTACAAGCGCGGATATGTCAGCAGCGCGCGCATCCCGTCGTCCCAGCCCAATTGTTTGTAAGGAATCGGCAGGGCAATCAGCAGCAGCGCGCTGAAAAACAAAATGCCCAACAAGGTGTCGGACTGCATTTGCAGCAAATGCGCACCCGCGACCGCAAACGGCAGCAAAAGCAAACTGTAGTGATATTCTTCGGCTTGCGGAAACAAAATCACGCTCAGCGTGATCGCCGCTGCGAAACCCAAGTCCATGGGCGCATGTTGACTCGTACGCAAGGTTATAAAAAGTGTTGCAGCGCCCACAATGATTGTGAAAACCGCGGCGAGGGGGGGGGCGTGCAACAAGGGCTGCGGGTTCCATTGCGCGTCAAAAACGAACAGGTGTAGAAAAAAACTCGGGGTGGTTTGGTACGCCACAACCGTCTGCCACCCCTCAAAGACAAGCCGTGAAGGGAACATGATGAAAAAGTGATACCAACTGTCCCAGCCCAAGACCATGGCGCCCAGCAGCACCCACACGGCGATAACTCCAAGACTCGCGCTTAACTCGCGCCAACGTTTCTTGGCAAGCAGCAGTAACCAGACTGGCGCGCCGCTCAATTTGAAAATCGCGGCGGCGCCCAAACCGAACGCCGTGGCGGCGACGCGTTCGCGTTGCAGCCCCCATAAGGCGATTGAAAACAACCACAGCTGCCATACGTACGATTGTCCGATGCGAATGTTGTCGGCAACCGGCGCGAACAGGAACGCGGTGAGCGTGAGCAGCGCGAAAAAAAACGGATTGGCACGCAAACTGTCCTGGATGAACCACAGCGCCGTAATGAGAAAAAATAAATTCGCCAGCGCCCACACCATCCGCGCCGTGTCGAGCGGCAACGCTGCCAGCGGCAAAACGAGCAGTGACGTGACGGGCGGATGTCCCGAAAAATATTCGGTGATGTGACCGTTCGTTTGCGCGCGGACTTGCTCGGTAAACCATTCGCCCTGAAAAATTTGCGTGCTCCATTTGCCGTCCAGCACCAAACGCGCCGCCGTATAGTAGGCGGGGAAGCCGTAGGTTTCGTTGGAAAACGCGGGGACGAGAACGCGAACCAGAAACAGCGCGGCGGCGATACCCGCCATCACCCATACGCCCCACAATCGCCAGCTTGAATGGCGACTCGATTCAAAAGCCGCTGGTTTCGGGACGTTGATAGTGCACCACCTTTTGCAGGGCGCGGAGTTCGATAGGGAAACTGTACAGGCGTGTATGGTAGCGCCACGCGCTCGCGCCGCGCAGCAGCGTACGCATTCCGCCCGACAGGCGACGGTCGGTTGAAGTGGGATAGTACGCATTCAACACGCGTTCAAAATTGCGGACGCGTTGTTTCAATGCCGGTTTCAGCCACGGCATCACATCGCTGTAGCGCTGCGAAAAATTCATCCACGCGTCGCTGAGCCATTCATCCAGCGTTTCGGGAAAGCGAAATCCTTGCGCTTGCGCGGCGTCGTACAAATCGCCGGCGAGGGGTACGGGCGTGTAATTGTACATGATGATTTCACTGCGCGGGTTGACCGTCTTGACGCGGCGAATGAATTCAATCGTGTCGCGCACGTCGCTTTCGGGGTCGGGTGGACTGCCGAGCACGAATGAAAATTCGGGAACGATGCCGTACCGCTCCATCTTGTGCGCGATTTCGAGCGTCTTGGCCGGCGACATGGTACCACCTTTGTCCATTCGTTTCAGTGTTTCGAGCGAACCCGATTCCGCGCCCATGAAAACCATTTTCAATCCCGCATCGCGCATCAACTGCCAGCTGCGCTCCGAGTACTTGAGCAGCGCATCAATGCGCGCTTCGCCCCACCAGTGAATATTCAAATCCAGCACGCGTTCGGCAAATTCGGCGGTGCGCGCTTCGTGCGTAAAGAAATTATTGTCGTAAAACTCGATTGCATTCACGCCCCAATCCTCAACGTATCGCCGCGCGATTTCCGCGACACGCGCCGCGCTTTGCGGCAGCCAGCGCCCGTTCACCATGTTCACCACCGCGCAAAAATTGCAAAAGAACGGGCAGCCGTACGACGAATGATGGGGCAGCGTGCGCGAGCCGAGAAAGGTCGGGCGAAGGTATTGCGGCACGTCCACGCGTTCGTAACGCCACGCGGGCAATTGTTCGGGGTGCGGCAGCGGCGCGAGTTTGTTTTGCACGATGCGCCCGTCCGCGTCGCGAAACGCCAGTCCCTCAATGGGGTTGAACGCGGTTTCATCCGCCAAGGCGTCGAGTAAATTCAAAAACACCATTTCGCCGTGACCGCGCACGACAAAATCAATCGCGGCGTCTTTCAACACTGTTTCCGCGTGCTGCGTTGGAAAATATCCGCCCCACACGATTTTCAAATTCGGAAATTCTTGTTTCAACGCGCGCGAGTGCGGCGCCGCGCGTTTCAACTGTGGACCGGGCATCACCGTGATTGCCAACACATTCGCGCCGTTTTGAATTTCGCGGCGCAGCGCGCTCGAGACATCGCGTTCCACATTGCCGTCTACGATGCTGTAGGTATATTTCCCTTCGAGCACCGCGCCGAGCGCAAGCAGCGACATGGGCAAAATTTTTTTGCCGGACGCGTTGCTCGCGGGATTGTAAAACACAATTTTTGGTTTCATGGATTCACACACGCAAGCGTGAGCGCCGCGACGGCCGCCCAGGCGAGCACCCGGAAATCGCCGCGCGCCAGCGCGTTAGACACTTGTACGCGCGTCAAGCGCACGAGTTCTTGTTCTTCCAAATCGTCCGCGTCGGGCGCTTGCACCCTGCGCGCGCCGCGCGCGAAAAACAAATGCGCCGTCCCCGCGCCGCGATTCCCGTCCACACAATACGTTCCGAGCTTGATCCATTCGTCGGCGACGCAGCCCATCTCTTCCAATAATTCACGCTGCGCGCACGCCAGCGGTTCTTCGCCGGGCTCGAGGTAACCGCCGAGCGGCGCGAGCGATGTACCGGCGATGCCGTATTTGGTTTGCCGAAAACACAAAAAATGATCGTCGTCTGTCAGCACCATCGCGTTGATATACGCGGGCGTAATGAGCCACGCCCAATTCGGCAGAATGCGCCCGTCGGGCAGTTCAATCGTGTGATTTTCCACGACCAGATATTTGCCTTGATCGAGGATCGTTTCGCGTGCCAGTGTTTTCCATGGTTTCATAGCGGATTTTATTTGGAATAGACAGGATTTTTGAACTTGAATCCGAGACCAATCCTGTCAATCCTGTTAATCCTGTCGGAAACTTTGTTTCCGACATAGTGGATATAAATCGTACACCGTGAGGATTTCGTTGTGAAAATCATGACGGCGTACAAGGTTTGTTTTCAAATGCGCGGCGGCGGCGGCCAGTGACGCTTCAATATCGCCGTCGCTCGAAAGGACGATGCGGGCGCGCCCGTGCGGCGCGAGCTGTTTTGGAAATTGATCCAGAAAGCGTTCGAACGTGTCGCGGCTGCGCCAGGCGGCATCGGCAGCGTCACGCGGCGCGCCGTGATAGTACGGCGGATTGAACAGAATCAAATCAAAGCGCTCGTCGCGCACGGTTTCAAACAAATCGCCGGTCCGCGTGTCAATTTGGTTTTCGAGATGGGATAACAGCGCGTTCAACTGCGCATTACGCGTCGCGTCGGGATTCACATCCACAGCCATTACGCGCGCTCCGCGTTGCGCGGCAAACACCGCGCCGATGCCCGAACCACAGCCGAGATCGAGCACGCGCGCGTTGTGTAAATCCAAATCGTGCAGCGTCTCGACTAAAAATACGCCCGTGCGCGTCAACACCCCATCGAACACATCCGGCAAAATGATCAGCGGTGTGCCGTGAACATGATGCAAGCGCGCGCGCTTCAAATCTACGCGCCACCATTGGCGTTGCAGCATCAAAAACTTGCGGTGCAGCGAGCGGAGTAGTAACGAATTCATTCGTTCCCAAGCGCGCGCTAGACGTAGTAACGATTTCAATCGTTCATGGTTGACTTGCGCAGATTCGACGATTGAAATCGTCACTACGCCAGACCCAAGCGCGCGCTAGACGTAGTAACGATTTCAATCGTTCATGGTTGACTTGCGCAGATTCGACGATTGAAATCGTCACTACGCCAGACCCAAGCGCGCACGAGACGTAGTAACGATTTTAATCGTTCGCTGTGTATTTGCGCTGGGGAAACGATTGAAATCGTCACTACGCCGTCGCTACGGCTAATCATCCCACCCCTTGCCGAAATCGCCGGGCGGGTACGCTGTCCACTTTTCGTTTAGCCAATCTCGTCCCCATGTCATGCGATAATTTTCCAAACTTGTCCATGGCCATTCGTACGGGTCTTGGACATAGCCGTGCTTGACGGGATTTATATGAATGTAATTCAGCGCGTGATAGAAATGCGCTTCGTCGCGAATCATTCGATCTCGAAACTTGTACCAGACACGTCGTTGATTCGTCAATCCATCCTGCAAATTCCACGCCCGCGCCGTAGCGCCATGTATTTGTTTCAATGCCGCCGATAACAAATCGAGGTGCTTGACGCTGACGAGCGTATGATAATGATTCGGCAAAACGACCCACGCGTTTACATCTACCTCGAAAGGGCGCAGCTCGTCGAGGAGTCGCGCTTCGATTTCGCTGCGGCGCGCGGGTTCTGCCATGATGGGCTTGTGCTCATAATTGACAACGGTAATGAAATAATTACCGGCATGACGAAATGGGTGTGGCGGCGCGTGTAACGGAAAGCCACGTTCGCGGCGCTGCTGCACAACTTGGGCGCGTTCTTCGGGCGTCATTTGGCGATATTGGTAGAACATAGGCGCAGCTTGGAGTAGTTACGATTTTAATCGTTCTTTGTTTGTTTACTGACGATTGAAATCGTCACTACGACGGACGTGTGGTAAAGGCAGTAACGATTTTAATCGTTCATGGTTTGTTTGCATAGGGGAAACGATTGAAATCGTCACTACCATAGTCTTGTCCGCATCCCCACTTTGAGCGTGCAGACACATTTTTTACACACGGCGTTGGCTTGCACGTCGAGCGTCGCGCGAAACGCGGGCATCGCGTCCTGCAAAATGTCGCGCAAACTTTTTTCCCGCACATCTCCCACCGCGTTGTGAAAATAACACGGGCGCACTGCGCCGTCCGCTTCAATCACCGCGCTGACCCACGGCGCATTGCACGCAATCGGCGGGAACGCGCCCAATCCCAACTGTGCGGCATAATAACGCGGCAAGCGGCGCAATTTGTCTGGAGATTCCGCGACGAAGCGCGTTTCAAAATCGCGCGCGTGTGACATAATCGTTTGCTCGACGACTTGCTCGAATTCCCTTATTTCCTTTTCCTCCAACAACAATTCGCGTATCGGATGTTCTCCCCGCGCCCGTCCAAACGCTTCGCTCGTCACATCCGTCGCAAGAAATGAGATTTGCTCCAAACCCATCGTCCGCGCCTTGTCAATCAATTGCGGCAGCGCGCGAAAATTGTGACGATGCAACGTGCTCCGCGCGCGCAGCGGAAGGTGCGGCGCGACGCACCGGAATTTTTTCGCGCCGCGTTCGACCAACGCCAAGGCGTCCACCCCGCGGATGGCTTGATACAACGCGTTGGTCGGTCCATCGAGCGAAATCGTCACTTGTTCAAAATGCTGCGCGATTTTTTCCGCGTCGCGCTCCAAAAACAGACCGGCGGTGAGCAATTGCAACTTGAGATTGTGCGCGCGAAACAAAGCCGCGATTTCAAATACTTCGCGCCGCAATAACGGTTCGCCGCCGGAAAACACAATCACGCGTACACCCAGCGCGGGCAGTTGCGCCGCGAGCGCGCGGATTTCCTCGCATGTCAAATCATCTCGACCGTCTGCTTTCCACCAATCGCACGAAAGGCAGCGCGAGTTGCAGCGCGCCGTCGGATAAAAAATCAACAGCGGCAGCGCCAGAGTTCGATTCGTCGCCTCGTTGTATTTGACGGCGAGGTTGCCGGTCAATGTGCCAAGCATAAATCAAGTCCAACGCGCAGCGGGCGGCTTGCCCACCGTCACGCCGAATTGCGCCGGTTCGCGCTGTCCCAGCGCGCGTGCGCGTAACGGGCGCAGCGCCCAACGCCAATCTACACGCGTGGGATACCATTGCCACGCGCACACCGATTGTTGAAAATCATCAAACGTCAAAAAGCCGCGCATCGTCCGGTCCATTTCGAGTCCATACCGCGATTGGAATTCGTTCGCTTTTTCGCGCAGCATCGCTTTGCCGCTCGCGCGCTGCCGATACAGCGGCGAATCCATCACTATTAATTTGTCGTTTGGTTTGAGCACACGCCACGCTTCATTCAGCGTCTGCGTCAAGTTTCTTGAATAGTGCAGCGACGCGTTAAAGATTACCACGTCAAATTGCGCCGCGTCAAAAGGCAAATGATCGAAATCGGCTTGATAGCAATCCAAGGGCAGCGGATAAAAGTTCTGCGCGCCCAGACCCTCGCGTGCGTCGTCGTTCAAATCAAGCGCCGCGACCGCGTGCCCGCGCCGCGCGAATTGATAAGACAACCAACCGTTGCCCGCCCCGACATCGAGGAGGCGTGCGCCGGGTTCGACGAGCGCAACAAGTTTCTTGAAAGAAGCCGCGCGCACGCGCCAGATTGCCGCTTGTGGATCATCGCGCGAGGTCTGCGGCAAATTGCAATAGTACGCGGCGTCGTGCGAACCCCAACCCTCGGCGCGGCGCACGACGCGATAGGTTGCCAGAAAATTTTCGTACGGCGCCAGGCGGTGATCCACAAAACGCCAGATCTGATTTGTGCGCGCGTAAACGCACCCGCAGATTGGACAGCGCGCCGCGTCGCCTTCGATTTCTAAACGCGCGCGGTCCGTCGGACAGGCGAGCATGAAGCTGCACGAAACGCCGGAATTCGCAGTCATGCTTTTCTACGCAGGGTTATTAAAAAATGATCGCCCGCCTCGCGCAAGAGCGGAACGCCGTCGAGAGTGGAATCGAGCCGTGACAACAAACGCATCGGTGTGCGGAAGCGTTCGTACCAGCGGATGAGATAGGGCGGGGGCAAAAAGAGATTGAGCGCGCGGTACGTGACGAGTTGAAATTCATTTTCAAACAATTGAAAAAATTCGCGCGGCGAATAATAACGCGTCCATACAATTCCATCGTTTAACTTGACCGGAAGCGCGCCGCGCGGAAAACGCCGCCGCGCCGCGTTGAAATCGCCGCGCAACGTATGGTACAACATTTCCCACGGACAATAGCGCGCCATGACCGAAAAAACCAAAATGCCGCCGGGATTCAAGTGCGCCGCACATTGTTCCGAAACGGCGCGTAAATCCGCGACGCAATTCAGCGGACCTAAATCGGAATAGATCGCGTCGAACCTCTCCGTACCAAGGCGTTCGAGTTCGTGCGCGCCGATGTATTGAACCCGGACGCGTTCCTCCAAATTTGCGCGTGTGGCGCGCTGCCGCGTTTGATGCACCATTTCGCGTGACGCATCCACCGCCGTGACCGTGTAACCGTGCTGCGCGAACCAAGCCGCGTCAATGCCCGTGCCGCAGCCCAAGTCAAGCAGGCGCGCGCCGCGCGGCACGCGCTCCAAAACCGCGCGCTGCAATTCCGCGCGCATGATTTGGACGAGCGCGTTGTTACCGCTCGGACCGTCATATTCTGCCGCGACGGAATCGAACGCGCGCGCGGTCTCTGCGATTTGCAGTAATTCTTGGGGTGTGGTCTCACTCGCCATGATCAATGGATTTAGTACTAGGGCGCAACACGATTTTACCCGGTGCTGAAATGTCGGTCCGAGTCATTCGCGTTCGAGCGCCAATAAATCTTGCGTGACGTGCACGCGCAGGCGCCGCAGAGGCGGCGCTTGTTCCAAGACAAAAAATTTGACGGCATACGCGTGTCCCGGCTTGAGCCGCGCCGCGTCCAAAACACACCGGTACGCAATGTGCTGGCGCCCGACGGTCTGTTGTTCGCGATGATAAAAGGGCAGCGGAATGATCGCGTGCGATTCGTCCTGCGCATAGCGCGGCTTGTCGAACGCGCGCCGCATCTCTGATAAATTCAGATTCGCCCACGCGCCGAGTTCCGGGTCCTGGGCAAAATGGAGCAGCGATTGATTGGTCAATTCGTGTTCCGGCGCAATCAACAACATCGCGTAATCGAGACGTTTGCGCCCAAGCCCCGCATTTTCGAGTGAGGTGCGCACGGTGATTGGGAATGATTTTCCGCCGCTCCGTTCCACCGCGACATGAAGCTGGAGTTCGCTGCGCCAAGTCGTGAGCGCCTGCCAAACGAATGCCAACACGCCGAGTAGCCCGCCGGTGACGGCAACAAGTGCAACAATGTTTTCCATAGACGCCTACTTTCGAGTTGATGTGGAGAGCCAACCGGCAATTTCTGCGGCAATGCGCGGTCCGATGCCCGGCAGCGCGCGCAATCCCGCTTCGCCTTGCGTTTCAAAAATCGCCGCGATATTTTCGTTCGTCTCATCTACATACCACGCGGCTTGCCGATATGCCCAAAGGCGCGGCGTTGACGCGCGTGCGAGTTCCAGCTCGTACACTTGGCGATGCAGCTGTTCCGCGATGCATTTGTTGAGTGCCAACGCGCCTGCGCCGCAATAACGCGGCATCCGATCCGAGATGGCATGTTTCGCGCACAATTCGCGCACCATGAGACCGATCGCAGACGCATCGTATGTTTCTACAGCCGCGAGCGTGTGCTGTGCCTGCACGCCGTCCAGCGTCAAACCTGAAGCCGCGACGAATGTGCCGCCGTGATCCTTGACCGCGCGAATGGTTTCGTCAATGCATGGTTCGTCGTCGCCGACGATGGGCAGAATAGGCATGAGCGACGCGCCGACGCGGATATTTTTTTGTGCGAGCTGCGCCATTATTTGTAAACGGCGTTGGATTCCGGGACTATGCGGCTCGAAGGCGCGCTTGAGTTTTTCATCCACGTTGCTAAAACTCAAAAGCACGCCGACCCACGTTTGCTTGTTGATCGCGTCGAGCAAATCCAAATCGCGCAACAGAAACGGCGAGCGTTCGATGACGAGCAGCGGAAATTTGAATTCATGCACGACCTCCAGCATGGCGCGCGAGAGACGGTATTTTTCTTCGGCGGGCTGCTGCCAATCTCCGGCGTTGATGACATCGGGCTGTAAACGTCCAAGCTCTTTGCGTAATAATTCGACCGCGTTCGTTTTGACCTGAATCAAGGTGTCGAACGTTTCGGGATCGCGCTTGCCCAAATTGCGCGTGCCGCGCAAATAACAAAACTCACAGCCGCTGCGACAGCCGATGTACGGATGCGCGCTGTACTTGTTCCAAAACCACCCGTCAACGTGTTTATAGACATTGACGATTTTTTTGACGCGGTATTCGTGAAAGGCAAGGTTCATTCAAGAAAGGGCATATCATTTCGAGATGGTCATACCTTTTGGTATGTGTAACCACAGAAACTTTTCCAACGCGACTCCCTCAATTCTTCGGGACAGGTTCTACGCGAATCTAAACCAATCCCGCAGTGCTTCGGGGCGGCAGGTTCTACGCGAACATCTTTTGGGATTCGTCAAGATTCGCGCTCAAATCGCTTGCGATTTGCATTCGCGTTTTCCGCCCGATAACTCAATCGGTGCGCTGGAAGTTTCTGAGCAGGCGGAGTGCGATGTAATCATCGCCGAAATCTCGGGTTTGCCCGCACAAAAGATTTCTCGCAAAACGTGTGGCGATGCCGTTCATCGCATGAAGAATAAAGGAACGGCTGCTCAGAACTTGTCATATCGAGCGGAGCGAGATATCTCACTACGTTCGATATGACAGTCCTTGGCTCATGCAGCCCGCGCGTGATGGGCATCTCGAAATGACAATCATGATGCAGCTCTGTATATCTCGGCGCGCTGTGTCTGGTTCAAATAGGTCGTCGCTTTGCGCAGCATCAACGCACGATAATCCGATTCGCGCGCGACCATTTCGCCCAACCATTCTGTCGCGCGCGCAGGGTAAAATTTGCCCAACGTTTTCAGTGCCCAGCCGATCCCTTTGACTGCATCCATTTCGCGTTCACAAAACATGGGTGCGAGAAATTCAAACAAATCGTTTGCCTGCGCGTTGTGTTTTGCCTCCCCGCGCGAACGTTTTGCCCACACGTGAATGCCGACGCCAATGCTGCGCCGCACCCAGCGGTTTTCGTCAAATCTCCAGTCTCTGGTCGCCTGCCTCGTTTTTTCAAATTTCGCAACCCATGCGCGCCCCAACACGCGTTCGCCCAACGCATCGCAGGCGTACCACACATCGCCATGGATCGTAAAGGCGCGACCGCGTTTCAACGCGCCGCGAAAATCGCGTTCGAGTTGCTGCGTCAATGCCGAACCGAGAATCGCCCACACGCCGAGTGCGCCGTCCTGCGCCAACTCGTCCAAAAACGCGTTTGTGCTTTCAATTTCGCCTGTGCCAATCTGCGCGCCGATGCGGTCGAGCATGGCGAACGGGGTTTTGGCGGCGAGCGTGGGCGCGAGGTGTTTCAACGCGCGTTGCATGTCACCTTGCGCGATGTGCGCGGCGATTTCTTTGCCGAGGGTGGCAGCTTGGGCGGTGTTCATCAATTCGTCAAAGGTTGTTCTCGCTACTCACTCCAATCTTGAATTTCCAGATCCTCAATTTTTTCATAATGTTTGCGATTGTGTGTAACCAACACCCAATCCTTCACACGCGCCGTCCCCGCGATCAATAAATCAATGTTGTCCACAGGCGTCCCCTTGGCGCGTGTGGTGGCATACATTTCGGCGGAGGACAAAACGGACTTTTCTGTCAAGGGAAGGATATTGTTTTGTGTGGCAAATTCCAAAAACACCGACAACTGTTTGTGCGCGTCTCGATGTTTCAATCCGCTTGTGATTTCATAGTACGTGATAATACTGAAATTGACTTGCGCATATTCTTGGACCTATTCCCGAAATTTTTCGACGACGCGTGCATGTCCGCGAAAAAACAAGGATAGAATGTCCGTATCAATCAATGTTTGTTTCACGGATACGTCTCCCTGCAGATGCTTCTTGGCGGCGTGTGGTTATGCTGCGCATAAAATCGGCAAATGTATCTTCAGACATTTCACTCCACGCACCGGCGAATTGCATAATCGGCTTGATTTTGTCACGTGAAGTCTCCAGACCGATCCGAAAAAAATGCAACAAGGAATAAATCTCGTCGAGACGATTTTCCGGGAGGCGTCTTATCTCCTCAATAACTCTTTCGCGTTCAATAGATGAGCTCATTGTGGGTGCTCCTTTCCGTTTTGACTAGAGCGCTTCCGGTGACAGGCGAATCGGCTCGCGCGCTTGCCTTTCGCGCGCATTCAACTCATTCCTTGCCCGCGCCAATCGCAGCGTTTGCAGCGGGATCGCGCCCAACGCGCGTATGGTGTCACCGCGAATCGTTTGCGGCGCACGCAGCGCGCGTTTCAATTTTCGTTCCGCGTGTAGGCGGCGCAATTCGTGGTGCGTGACGCGATAGAGAATGCGATAAAAATCGGTCGAATACGTGCCCTGATACATCATTGCCAAATCGTCGCTGTCAGTCCAATTTTGTTTTGCGCCCAATTCAGCGCGCACGTTTTCGTAAAATTTTGTGCCGGGCAGCGGATAGGAAACTGAAATGCCGATTTCGTCGGGCACCGTTTCGCGAATCATTTTCAGTGTGAGTTCGATGTCCGCGCGCGTTTCGCCGCGATAACCGTATTGGATGAAATAGCCGACGCGAATGCCCGCGTCGCCCAGTAACTTGCGCGCGGTGTAAATTTGTTCGACGGTGGCGCCTTTGTCCATCGCGTCGAGAATTTTTTGCGAGCCGCTTTCCGCGCCGATCCAGACGGTGTGACATTTCGCGCGCTGCAACGCGTTGGCAATTTGCGGCGTCACCAAATCCGCGCGCAGCAAACATTTGAACGGGGTCGCGCAATCATAAGCGTTGACCAAATCCGCGAACCGTCCGAGCCAACCCGGTTTCAAGCCGAAAATATCGTCGGCGAACCAAATATGGTCGGGTTGAAAATGTTCGCGCAGCCAGCGCAATTCTTGCGCGACGTTTTCCGGCGAGCGCACATTATACCGCTGACCGTAAATCGGTTTCGCACACCAATTGCACGAATACGGACAGCCGCGCGTCGTCACCATGTTCATGGAATAATAACCGTGTCGCTCGCGCCAGATTTTTTGATAGCGCGCAATGTCCACCAAATCCCACGCGGGAAACGGCAGGCGATCCAGGTCGCGGATGAATTCGCGCTTGGGTGCGCGCTGAATATTTCCATTGTCATCGCGCCACCCCAGACCGCGAATGCTCTCGTATTCTCGTTTCTCGTTTTTCTCCAGTGCCCCCAACAATTCCCCCAACGTCACTTCCCCTTCACCCAACAAAATATAATCCGCGCCGTGCGCGAAATAGTCGTCGAGATGATCGGTCGCGTCCGAGCCGTTGACGATGACGACACAACCGCGCGCCTTTGCCATTTCCATCATCTTGAACGCGGCGGCGCGCATATTGAGCAAACACATTTTCGACAGGTAATTGAAATTGTCTTCAAACAAAATGGCGTACTTGGGCTGGTGCGTCTCGAGCGCGTGCGCCCATTCGTCTTCGGATGGCGCGAGCATGGCGTCGAACAACGCGACGTCGTAGCCAAGCGCACGCGCGTAACTCGCCGCGTACAGCGAGCCGAGCGGCGGATACGGTTTCATTTCGGCGTACAATTTCGCATCGAAACGCAAATAATAAGACTGACCAAAGAGAAATTTAGACATACATGGTCGTCAGTCATCTGTCATCAGTCATCAGTCATCAGTTATCGGTCATCAGTCATCAGTCATCAGTCATCAGTGGATGGGACTTACTGGTCACTGATCACTGACCACTGATGACTGTTCACAGGCAAGCGCGTTCCAGCGCGCATTAAATGTATTTACTACATAATCGGACAAATCGCGTGGGTGAAAGCGCAGCTGCGTCGGCGAAATTTTTACGTTGGGATTGTGCCCGCGCGCGTGTTTGCCGTGAATGCGTTCGAGTTGCCGCCGCGCCAGCTCTCGTTCGAGGCGCGCGCCGAGCGGGTCGGCAAAGCCGAGTTCAAAGGCGCGCTGGATGCGCCGCCAAGGCGGGCGATCTTGAAATGGCGCATGCGTGGGCTGCCATTGCGGCAAATAATTCTTTATCCACGCATTCGCGTGGAGGAATGACCGATAGGTTGCTTTACCTAGCAGCGGCAGCATTTGACAAAGCTCGTGCGCGATAAATAGATTTTCGTCCGGGAGCTGCAAATCGCATTCGCTCAAGAAAATGTTGGCGCAAATCAGGTCCGGATATGCCGTGCGCGCGTCGTCGGGACGTTTCACGCCCCAGGCGAGTAACGCGGACAACACGAGCGCGCGGGTGAGCCACAAGCGGTCTGGCGCGGCGACGATGAGCAAATCAATGTCATCTTCGGGCACGGCAGATTCCATGGCCAGCGAGCCGGTGACGCCGATAAATCGCACGCCGGGAATCAATTGCAGCAGCCGCGCGTATTTTCTGGCACGCGGCAGTTTGCGCGCCGACGCGGTCTGTAGTTCGACGCGGCGCGCAATCCATTGTTCGCGTCCCTTGAGAAACCAAAAGCCATCGCGCGATTCCCACCACAACCCGCCGCGCGGCAACTCGCGCGCGGTCCATGGCGCGTCGGCAGCGGGCCCATGCGCAAAACGTACCACCTCGTCCGCGCGCAGGGGAAACGCAAAAAGATCATAATACAGCAATGTCGCGACGATGGCGCGGTCGCGCACGGGTGCGCCGTCGAGCGAGGGAAGGGATAAAGCAGTTTGAACTGGAAACATTACACTATAGCGAGGGAAGGGATAAAGCAGTTTGAACTGGAAACATTACACTATTGTATTACGCCGTGTACTCTGAGATAGATGTAGTGAGCCGCGAATATTGTCACAGTACATTACGATTTGACTCTTTCCTACTCTCGCGCAGATTTGTAAACAGATTATAGTTCCCTCCGCGGCGTTGGCACAACTCTATGTCGCGCCGCGTGTTGTATAATCTCGACAGGGAGGACATTATGCTTTTACAAATAATGCAGGTGGGGCCGTTGGGTGTAAATTGCTATATTGTCGGCGATGATGCTACGCGTCAAGTCGTGGTGATTGATCCGGGCGGGCATGCGCGACAAATCAACACGACCGTCGAAAATCTACGCGCGCGCGTGTGCGGCATTGTTTTGACGCACGCGCATTTTGATCATTTGATGGGCGTGGAGGCGTTAAAACGCGCGACGGGCGCGCCGCTGCTGGTAGGCGCGCAAGAAAAGCCCGTGTTGGAATCGGTGGAGCGCCAGGGCGAAATGTTTGGGATTGCGGTGCCGCCCGTGCCCGACCCTGAACGATGGTTGAGCGAGGGCGATGTGGTAGAGGCAGGGAATTTCAAATTGCAAGTGTACGAGGTGCCAGGGCATTCCCCCGGTTCGATTGCGCTTTACAACGCGGACAATGCCATCGTGTTTGTCGGCGATGTGTTGATGCGCGGCACGATTGGGCGCACGGATTTTCCCGGAGGTTCGCCCGAAGTATTGCTCCGTTCGATTCGCACGAAACTGTATACGCTGCCCGATGCGACACAGGTCTATTCGGGACACGGGCCCATGACGACGATTGGCGAAGAAAAATTGTTGAATCCGTTTACCAAGAATTATGTATAGTGCGATAGTGCAATCGTGAGATAGTGCGATAGTGAGAAACTATCGCACTATTGCACTACCGCACTATTGCACTTGTTCGTATGCTTCATCTAACAATTCCACCAAATGCATCACGCGTCCGTTCCACCCGGCGCGTTTTTTTCCGTACTCGAGCTGTAACAAACATCCGATGTTGCCCGTGACGACGATTTCGGCTTGGGTATCGCGTGTGTTTGCTATTTTTTCGTCCACGAGTTGGTCCGACATTTCGGAATGCACGACGTTGTAAATGCCCGCGCTGCCGCAGCAGCGGTCTGATGCGCGCATTTCGACGAGTTCGAGATTCCCGATTTGTTTCAAGATGGCGCGCGGTTGGACGCGAATTTTTTGCGCGTGCGCGAGGTGGCAGGCGTCTTGATAGGTGACGCGCGTTTTGGTTTTCAGCGCGGGTTTGTCCATCACCGCGTTTCCCCTCACCCCCAACCCCTCTGCCGAAAGGAGAGGCGAGTCATATAACAATTCGCTCACATCCTTGACGCGTTTGGAAAATTTTTCCGCTTTGTGGAAATACGCGGGATCGTCGCGAAAGAGTTCGGGATAATCCTTGAGCTGTGCGCCGCAGCCCGCCGCGTTAATCACAATCGCGTCCCATTTTTCTTGCAGGAACAAATCTATGTTTTTCTTTGCCATTTCTTTTGCCGTGTCGCGCTCGCCCGCGTGCACGTGCAGCGCCGCGCAGCAAATCTGTCCGTCCGGCACGCGCACATCATAACCGTTGCGTTCCAGCACACGCACCGTCGCTTCGTGGATATTCGCAAACCCCGCGCGCATGATGCAGCCCGTAAACAACGCAACATGCTTTCTCCCCTCGCCCTTTTTTCCCTCCGTGTCGTCTTTTCTCCCCTCGCCCTTGTCCTCTTTTCTCCCCTCTCCTTTTAGGAGAGGGGTCGGGGGTGGGCTCTTTCTCCCCTCTCCTTTTAGGAGAGGGGTCGGGGGTGAGGTGTGGGGTGAGGTCTTGAACGCGCGCAGCTTGCGCCCCTCCGGCAGCAGCGCTTCCATTTCGCCGAGCCGTCCGAACCAGTTCAAAATGCCCGCTTTGTGCACGAGCGGCTGCAAGAGCCATTGATACAAGCCCATCGCGCCGACGACAAAATTCAAACGGTTCGGATACGGAAAAAGATGTTGGAACACGAGGCGGCGCACAAAACTTGGCTCGCCCACCTGCGCGCGTTGTTTCACAATTTCCCCGCGCGCCGCTTCAACCAACACGCCGTAACGCACGCCGCTCGGGCAGACCGTTTCGCAATTGCGGCAAATCAAACAGAGGTCAATGTGTTCGGCAAATGTATCGTTGACAACCTGCTTGCCTTCCGCGAGCTCCTTGATCAAGAAAATTCTGCCGCGCGGCGACTCGGTTTCAAGACCTGTCAAGCGATACGTCGGGCAGTGGTTGAGACACAAGCCGCAGTGCACGCAGCGCAACAAATCCGCATCGCTCGGCGGATCGGGAATCGTGAAACCGTGGACTGGAATGTCTTTCGCTTTAATCCGCTCCTCTGCCATTGGCTCGACCTCAATTCGTAATTTGACCTTTGGACACCCAATCCAAATAAACAGTCATTGCGATGCCCAATGCCGCGACGCTGGCGACAAAGAGCCATAACGCGATTTGCAACCGGCGATACTTGCGCTCGACGATATTTTCATACTGCCGCCGCGCGTCGTCGGGCGAATGGGGATTGTACGGATATTTCCCCGGCGCAATGGTCAGCACGGCGAATATCAAACTCAAGAACCATAATCCGATGGGCGCGAGCAGCAGCGCGCCGCTCAACGGATTCAACACCGCCGGTTTGAGATTGGCAAACGTTACCGCGCCGAAATAAATGCCGCTGATGAGACCGTCCAGCCCGATCAACTGCTTGGCGGCTTCGTCAATCGTTTCCAGCGATTTGTCGCGCGCGCTTTCCATCAGCGCCAGCCATTTGACGCTTTCGCTGCTGGGCGGTTTGCCGTGAATGATTTCGTCTGTCATACGTTACACCGTAATCTCGTTCTCTTTGTCGCAGTGGGGACATTTGACAATCAATTTTTTCACGGGCGTCTGTTCCTCTTTTTTGCGCCCGCGATACACCACCACGACCTCGTTGCCGATTTCTCCGAGATCCACCCGAAACACTTTTTTGCAGTTCCAACAAACGATGCGCCGAATATTTTCTGCCATGGTTCCTCCAGTACGCGGACAACGGATACCGAACGGATGAACGGATAGGGACGCACCCATCCGTTGTGCGTCATCCCCACGCGCGGACAACGGATAAGCGCGCGCGCATCCGTTTATCCGTTTCCCATCCGTTGTCCGTCTTCATCCGTTTACGCATCTGTTGACTTGGTTTCATCCCGCGCGCGCTGCGGCGGCGCTTGCCCCGGTGGTCGCCACAAAAAGCGGCGAATGTTTTTCTTCCAGTCCTGTAAATCTTCGGGCGGAAGGATGCGCTGATAATCTAACCGTTTTCTTCCGAAATTGATGAGCAAACCCACGGGCGCGTCCAGCGCCGCCAAAAAGCCAATCGTTTGCGCCACTTCTTGCTTGGTCAAGAAATGGGGGAATGCCTCGATTTCGACGACGACCTTTTTATCAACGAGATGGTCAGGCCATGTTACGCCAATCCAAACCTCGCCATCGTACACATCCACGCGGTATTCTTCATCCACTTCCAGTCCATCGGTGCGCATTTCCGCCGTCAACGCGCGTTGGTACATCTTTTCGCGCAAGCCCGGACCCAAGCGATTATGTACACGCATCGCGCAGCCGATAATGCGATAAGTAATGTCCTGATAAGGGATTTCTGGATTCAGTTTTGACTTGTCTCTCGGCATAGTTGCACCCCACGCGCTGCCAACGGATAAGGTAACGGATGAACGGATACGAACGCGTCCATCCGTTCATCCGTTTTTCACATCCGTTGGCAGCTCTTCCCCCGCGCACGCGCTGCCAACGGATAGGGTAACGGATGAACGGATACGAACGCGCCCATCCGTTCATCCGTTTTTCACATCCGTTGGCAGTCCTTCCCCCGCGCACGCGCTGCCAACGGATATTGTAACGGATGAACGGATACGGACGCGCCCATCCGTTCATCCGTTTTTCACATCCGTTGGCAGTCCTTCCCCCGCGCACGCGCTGCCTACGGATAGGGTAACGGA
>JACQWQ010000005.1 GCA_016209205.1 Chloroflexota bacterium | reverse complement strand
CTGCGACCCGCGAACGGACGCGCGTGTTGGGGAGCAGTTGGACTGCGACCCGCGAACGGCAGTGCAACTGCCTTGTAACAATTACCAGCGCACACCATGTCACTCTTGTATCAACACGCGCGTGCCTCGCGTGTTCGGGAGCAATTGGGCAGTGAGCTGCGAACGGGCGCGCGTGTTCGGGAGCAATTGGGCAGTGAGCTGCGAACGGACTCGCATGTTCGGGAGCAGTTGGACTGCGACCCGCGAACGGACGCGCGTGTTGGGGAGCAGTTGGACTGCGACCCGCGAACGGCAGTGCAACTGCCTTGTAACAATTACCAGCGCACACCATGTCACTCTTGTATCAACACGCGCGCGCGTTCGGACTCGACCTGCTGCCTACGCAGCAAGAGCAGTTTGAGAAATACTATCACCTGCTCGTCGAGTGGAACGAACGTTTCAACCTCACGGCGATTACCGAATACACCGGCGTACAAACCAAACATTTTCTCGATTCCCTCAGCGCCGCGCCGGTGCTCGAACGCGCGGGCGTGAGCGGCAAGACGTTGTTGGATGTGGGCGCGGGCGCGGGTTTTCCGGGAATACCGCTGGCGATTGCGTATCCCGATCTGCGCGTAACGCTGCTCGAAGCGACGGGGAAAAAGGTGCAGTTTCTCGACGAGGTGGCGCGCGAATTGCCTTTGGAAAATGTCACTGCCGTACACGAGCGCGCAGAAGAATTCGCGCACGATGCCAAACAGCGCGCCCATTATGATTTTGTCGTCGCCCGCGCGCTTGCGCCGATGCGAACGCTGGTGGAATATACCCTGCCGTTCGCGCGGCGCGGCGGGCAGTTGATTGCATACAAAGCGGTAGAGGCGGAACGCGAAACGGGGGAGGCACAACGCGCCATCGCAACCTTGGGCGGACGCGTGCGCGAAATCATTCCGGTCAAACTCGCGGATATGGACGACGTGCGCCATTTGGTCGTGATAGACAAAATCGCGCCGACACCTGCGGTGTACCCGCGCGCCGGGGGTCTGCCAAAAAACAAGCCGTTGTAAAAAAACTGCGAGGTCATACGACCTCGCAGTTTTTAATCATTGACTCACCTTGCGCAGTACTTGTCATTTCGAGATGGTCAGCGCCCGCAGGGGCTGTATGGGCTCAGGACTGTCATATCGAACGGAGTGAGATATCTCATGGAGCCTGCCACGCGGAGCCTGCCACGCTGCGCTCGCAGCCGTGGCTCGCAGCAGTGGTTCGATATGACAAGTCCTGTGCAGCGGGTTTTGCTCACGCGGAGTTCGCGTGCGTAATCTCCGTGTTGGCAATCCGAGATTTCTGTCTCGGCGGAGTTTACCCTGAGGAACGAAGGGCTCGACACCGCAAAACCCGCTCCTGCTCATAAACTTCCGGTGTTCCGCGCGATTTCTCGGACGGAAAACGCGAATCAACGCGAATCTAAACCAATCTTTGTCACGCAGTTCGTGACGACGAATCCAAAGAGAACCCAAAATATTTTGCGTAGATTCGCTTGGATTCGTGTAGATTCGCGTTAGAAAAGTTTCTGTCATTAAACACCACGCTCGCGCGTGATTGGGGTCTCGAAATGACAGCTCGTAACATCAGTCATTGAAAAACGCTTTATACTCCGCGAGTTCGCGCAGCGAGTCCAGGTCCGTGTCCTGTTTGGAGAATTCGACCAGATCAGGGCGCAAGGGGAACGCTTCGCCCAAAAGCTGAATCGCACGCGGCGCCTGTCCCGTCAACGCGTACCAACAAGCGAGATTGTACAATGCGGTTCCTTTGGCATGCGGCGATGGGTCAAATTCGATCAATATCGTCGTCGCTTGTTCCTGTAATGCCAGCCCCTTTGCTTGCGAGCTGTATTTGCCGATGAGTTCCGCGAGATGAATGATGGTGTGCCCGTACGTATTGCCGAGAATGCTTCCTTGCAGGGTCCCGTTCGGGATGCGCGGGAAACGCCCTGTCTCGCCCAGGTCTGCATCGCTAAAGGAGGGGATGCGCGACTTGATTTCGTCGAACGAATCTTTATACGCGGCGTACACCTCCGCCCACGGACTCGTTTCGTAATTCAAATAATTCTTGCGGTTTCGTTCTTCAAAAGGTTCTTGCTCGAGTGGCGGTTGGTCAAGCCCATTGAGAATCTGCACCAAATTGTTTTGCCAAAAAGCCAGATGCGCGATCACATCTTTCGTTCCCCATTTTTCCCACGTGCCATTGGCGACGCGCTCTGCTTCGGGCAAGGACGCGAGAAAATTCTCCGTTTCATTCCAGACATAATCGAGCAACGCGCCGAGTTGTTCCGATTTTTGTGACATGTTGTTTTCTCCTTTGTTGACCATTACGCCGCTTGGCGCGGAACGGATCCCATTTTACTCGCAGGGGCGCACGCGACAAATTCAAAGCGGCCAGGGGTGTGCATCAAAGTTTGATACCGCTGGCGCATTCAGGTTGGTTGGGCTTTTGCCAAGTCGCTTGACAGCAGGATGTCATATCGAACGGAGTGTCCGATCGCAAAGGGGCCTCGACGCACACCCTCACCAGAAGGGTGTGCGTCAAAGTTTTGGGTCGGCGCGGCGGGCGACGCCGATGTGCGATGTATTCCATCGCCTTCATCGGAAAAATCGCGCCAACAACTACACAAAGTGTGCTCGCGAACACAGTTCGCAACGAATCGAATAGATTCGCGACCGCACACTGAAACCCCAACCTGCGAAGGCAGGTTTCGTGATTTTGTAGCGAGCGAATTGATTCGCCCAAAATTGTGACTTGGAAAATAAGGTCAGGCAGGGTAAAATCCGTTTGCGTGTACGCATCCATTTAGAGCGAATTCCATGTTGGTTGATGGGATGTAGTATAGCGCCTTGTGCGCGTCTATCCCGAGTTCGACGCCCACAAGGGGCTATACTACCGTAAACGGAACGGGAATTCGCTCTAGATTGAAATTTTTGAGGGCAGTAGCGCCGTGATTCTGATTTACATCATCGCCGGTTGGGTCGTCGGCATCCTCAGCGCTTTTTTCTTGAAATTGCCAACCGAAGTTTGGCTCCTTTTGCTCTTGCTCCCGCTCGGTTATCTTTTCCTCTTTTGGCGCACTTGGCCGCTGCGCAAGTGGCACCTCGTTCTCATTTTGTTCGTCCTCGGCGCTTTGCGTTTTCAACTCGCACTGCCCAGCGAATTCAATAAACAACTCGCCCAGTTCAACGAACAAGGACGCGCGTCGCTGGTCGGAATCGTCGCAGCGGATCCCGATATTCGCCAAACGCAAACCCTCGTCCGAGTCAGCACCACCAAGATTCAAACGGAGGGCGAGTGGCGTGAGGTGAATGGACTCGCCCTGGTTTCGGTGCCGCGCGACGCGCCCGTGAAATACGGCGATGAGGTCCAAGTGGATGGCGCACCCGAAACGCCGCCCGACGGCGCGGATTTTTCGTACCGCGATTATTTGGCGCGTGAATCTATTTTCACGCTGCTTCGCAACGCGCGGCTGTATGTCATTTCCTCGCAGCACGGCGATCCCCTATGGGCAACAATTTATGGTTTCAAAGACGCGGCGCAGCAAGCGATCAACCAACTGCTGCCCGAACCGAGTGCGGCGTTATTGACCGGCATTTTGCTCGGCGATGATCGCGGGCTGCCGCCCACCTTGAAGCAAGCATTCGCCGATACGAACACCGCGCACATCATTGCGATCTCGGGATTTAACATAGCTGTCCTGATTGGCGTGCTGACGTACGTGTTTCGGCGTCCGACAATGCTCTTGCACACGCGCGCGGTTACGTCGTCCGCGACAGGAATCCTTCCGCGCGTCGTCGTTTTTTTGACCCGGCATCTCGCAACGATTCTGATCGTGCTCTTTTTGATTCTCTATACCTTGCTTGTCGGGGCATCCGCTTCGGTCGTGCGCGCGTGCATCATGGGTTCGCTCGTGCTCATCGCTCTCGAATTTGGACGCCAGAGCTTGGCGCTCAACGCGCTCGCCGTTGCGGCATTCATTATGACCTTGATGAATCCGTGGGTTCTGTGGGATGTAGGATTCCAGCTTTCGTTTCTGGCGACGCTCGGGCTCTTGATTTACGCGCCGCGTATGCAGCAGCGCATCGAGGGGTGGCTCAAAAAACGGGTGAGCGATTCGCGGGCGCGACAGATTGTCGAGTTTCTGAAAGACGCGTTCATCGTCACTACCGCTGCGTTTTTAGTGACGGCGCCTTTAATCAGCGTCTACTTTCATCGCGTTTCCTTCGTCGGCTTTCTGACCAACTTTTTGATCTTGCCCGTGCAGCCCGCCATTATGATTCTCGGCGGCGCGGCAACGCTGCTGCAAATGCTCGCGAACGCGTGGCACGCGATCCCGTTTCTCGGACTGGTCATTGGCGGTTTGGCGCAAGTGCTCGCGTGGGGCGCGTTCGTCTGTTTGCAATACACGATTCTGGTCGTGCAAGCGACGGCGGCGATTCCGTTTGGTTCGTTCGAGGTCAGCCGCATTGATGCACCGTTGGTGATAGTGTTTTATGCCGCGTTGTTTATCGGCACGCGACTCGGGGTGAAACGCGCTACGGGGTTGTTTCTGGCGCGCGTGTGGGTTTCAATCGCGCTGCTCGCGTTGATTACGATGTTTGTGTGGACGACGGCGGTGGCGTCGAACGACGCGCGCACGCGTGTGACATTTATTGCCGCGTCTTCCGGCGATGCAACCTTGATTCGCACGGCGAACGATCAACGCATTTTGATCAACGGGACGGATGAACCGGGCACTCTCTTGAGTTTTTTGGGGATGCAATTTCCGCCGTGGGACCGTCGTCTGGATGTTGTGATTACAACGCATCTCGACAATGAAAATCTCGCGTCGCTCAACGCGGTGTTGGAGCGCTACAATGTTGCCCAAGTTGTGGAACCGCTCGCGCCCGCGCGTCCGGGGGTGAGTTACGAAAAATGGCGGGCCTTGGTCCGGCAAAAGCAAATTCAAGTCATCCCCGCCATCGCGGGTGCGGCGCTGCGCGCGGGAGAATCCACCTTGAGTGTCATCTATCCCGCTGCCGATGGCGATTCGTCGTTTGCCGCGCTGCGTTTGCAAACCAATGGGCAAACGTTGCTGTTCGCACCGGTCTTGCGCAAAGCGGATCGCGAGAACATGTTGCAGGCGGATGCCTTGTTCGACGTGGATGTTGCGGTCTTGCCGAACGAACTCGAACCAGGTTGGCTGGAGCGGCTGACTCCGACGAGCGTCATTTTGTTTGTCGGGAAAAGCCCGCGCGACAAACCGAGCGCCGAGATGCTGAAACTTTTGGTGGGTGTGAACCTCTGGCGCACGGATGAACGCGGAACGATTACGTACCTTTTGGATGGCGACAAGGTGGAGGTGCTAGTCGAAAAATAAGCTAACGAATTCCCCCGCAGTATTGTTTCCTTCTATTGCCGTTGTTTTCCAAATTACGGTGGGCAGAAATGCGTTTGCCCTGGCGCAAGGGTGCGCGTGCGGCGCATTCGTGTGTTTGCGGTATACTGGTACTCGATAAAGACAAAGTTGCGGGCCAAGACCTTCGATGGTTTATGCAATTGCCTACAATTCCACCGCGAACGCGTAAATTGATGCATGATGTTTGCGATGGTTACATCGCGAGAAACCTCGAAGGTCTGTGACTCGACGATGCAATACAAAAGGTGATCGAACCATGAGCAACATTCAAAAAAAGAAAGGTGTCATTGCGATTTTGACAGGCGGCGGGGATGTGCCCGGTTTGAATCCGGCGATTCGCGCCGTGACCATTCGCGCGTTGCGCGAGGGCTATCAAGTGATTGGCATCCGGCGCGGCTGGGCGGGCGCGGTTGGGCTGCTGCGCGATGAGCACGCCGACAACAGCGATAATTATACAATTCTCACGGAAGAGATTGTCAATCGCGCAGGCCGGACCGGCGGCACATTTTTGCACAGCTCGCGCACGAATCCGAGCGCGGTGTCGAAGGGCAGCGTGCCGGAGCATTTGCGCGACAAGTACACTGCCGACAAGAATGATCTGACGGAAGAGGTCCTCAAGAATTTGAGCTTCCTCGGCGTAGATTATTTGATTCCGATCGGCGGCGACGATACGTTGAGCTACGCCGTGCGCCTGTCCACGATGGGCGTCAAGACCGTGGCGATTCCCAAAACGATGGACAATGACGTGCCCGGTACGGATTACTGCATCGGCTTTAGCACCTGTGTGAGCCGCACCATCGAGTTGGTCAATCGCTTGCGCACTTCGGCGGGTTCGCACGAACGATATCTGGTCATCGAAGTGTTTGGACGCTACGCGGGCTTTACGGCAATTTTGCCGACGATGGCGGGCGCGGCGAACCGTTGCGTGATTCCCGAATATCAATTCAACATGGAAACACTCGCCGAGCTGCTCAGTCAGGATCGCCAAAAGAACCCGAGCAAGTATTCGGTGGTGCTCGTCTCGGAAGGCGCGACGTATCGCGAAGGTGGAATGATTTTTCAGGATACCGCGACGGATGCGTTCGGACACGCCAAGTTGGGCGGCATCGGCGACTTTGTTTCCGCCGAGCTGCAGAGTCTCTCGCCGCGGTTCAACAACGGCAAGACGGTGAACGTCATCAATCAACGTCTCGGTTATCTGGTGCGCGGCGGCGATCCCGATGCGATTGATTCCATCGTGCCGATGGCGTACGGTAATCTCGCGCTCGATCTCATTCAAAGTGGGATGCACGGACGGCTCGTCGTGCTCAAGAACGGACGCTATGACAACGTCCCCATCGAAGTCGTCACGAGCACCAAGAAAAAAGTGGACATTGAAAAATTTTACAACACCGAACGCCTGCGCCCACATTACAAAAGTTTTGAAATGAAGCCGTTGTTTATCATGACCAGCGAATAAAACCAGAGACCCAAGTGTTTTCGCCGCGCCGCGTGGACTCGTGGAGCAAACTCCGCTCCAGCAACGTTGTTGAAAAAAACGGGGGGTTTGGGTTTGCTACTGCCAAGCAGAACAGCGAATTGGAAAAATTTGGGGAGAAGTGTGGAGCGATGATGATAAATAAAACACGAGCGACCGCAACAGGTCGCTCGTGTTTTTAGGTCCATCACTGTACATTGAAACGCGCGTTCTAGTGTGATAGAATCACCAACGGTTACGGAAAATGCTCTCGGTCAACCATTGAGGAGTGCTGAATGAGTAAAAACAAAAACAAGACGCGCACACAGCATGACGATGTGACACGCACGCCCACGCAGCAATCGAAACCGCAAGAATTGATTTTGGATACAAGCGACAAAGTCGAATTACCTTCCCCTGCGGAAGGACTGGCACTCATCCAAAAATTAGAGACCTTGCGAAAGTCGCGCGTCATTACACTCTTTGCCTATCCGAATGTCTTTATGCGCAACGATATTCCGATGCAGATTTATTTACAGCTGCGCCAAATTGGTCGCACAGAACGAATTGATCTCTTTCTCAATAGCACAGGTGGTTTGACCGAAGTGCCTTGGCGAATTATCACGCTCATTCGCAATTTCTGCGAACACTTTGGTGTATTGATTCCCTACACCGCGCATAGCGCGGCGACCCATCTCGCAATGGGCGCGGACGAAATTGTAATGGGCGATATGTCGGAACTAAGCCCGGTGGATCCTTCGCAAGCACATGCCCTCGGGCCGAAAGACGGTGAAAAAGTGATCCTTGTCAGCGTGCAGGAAGTTCGACATCTTTTTCAGCTCATTACACAGGAAGGAAAATATAGCCCTGAATCACTTGGAACAATTTACAGCGCACTCTTTGATAAAGTTCACCCATTGACTCTGGGCGCGATTGAGCGTTCTTACGAGCTCGCGCGGTTGATTTCCAAGAATGCATTGTCAACCCACCTCGATTCTGAAAAAGACGCGGAACGAATCGAAAAATTGGTGGATGCGTTTTCGGGCAAGTTTTATTCCCATCGCTATCCCATTGGCTGGAAAGAAGCAAAAGAGGCAGGGCTTGATGTGACCTATGTGAAGGATGAATTGTGGGAGACAATGTGGGAGCTGTTTAATTTTTACAACGCCTTTGCTCCTGTCGGGCGTCCCATTTCGCAGCGCCCCGTTAGAGTTGCGAAACCGATTGTTTGGATTGATAGCGCCCAAGAACGGCGCATTTTGCAAGAAGTGTATGAGATGCAACTGGACAAAAAGACGGGTATTGCAGAAGGTGAACCGCTAGACGCGAAATGGTTGGGCACACCGTGGAATGAAACGACAGAGGAAGAAGCTTATACGGAAATGGTTGCTACAACTGAGGAGAACTAGCGATGCCTTTTCCAATGCACATTCGCGTTAGCGATTTTTATTATGAGCGCGAGATCCAATGGGGGGATGTCTATTGGTTTGACTTTGGAGCAGTGCGAGGAAATCAAGAACGGACGATGGCGGGACCACATCCCGCATTAGTGGTGAGTAACCCTGCAGTGACCTTGGAAGGGGTCGTGCTCATCATGCCAATATCCAGTATTGAACATAAGAAACAAGAATACAGGTTTCATGTGCCACTTGGCAAACACGAGTGTCGGGGCTTGGAGAACGATTCTTTTGTGCAAGCCGATAGAATATATTCCGTGACGGTGCACAACAACTTGCCAGACCAATTTTATTTGGGTCATCTTGACTATCAAGTGATGCGCCGGATTTTTAATCAATTGATGTTGGTATTGAATTTCGACGGGTTAAGAAAAGCCCTCTCAACCAGTTAGCTGAGAGGGCATGCTTTAAAAATTGAGCGTTTCAAACTGCTTGGCACGCATTGCATCCACTTGAGCAATATCGGGGCTTGGGGATGCAGCTGCCTTTAGGTGCTTTGCGGGCAGCGGAGCCGACAAGTCATCGGCAAAAAGCTCAAAAACCTGGTCAAGCAGGTCTTTAGGCACTTTTTTTGTGATTGTGTATTTAAAAGGAACAATCTGAAAAGTTGGTGCGCGAAGAATTTGGGATGTTCCAGAAAGAACTCCGAGAGATTGGGTAAAGACGATGGTTGAGGTCAAATGGATTTTTGCCACTTGGACGCTCGATTCTAGTAGATGGAGCGATTGAGATTGCTACACGTTGCATGGTAAAAAAGCGACGTGGCTTATCCAAAAAACAGAACGGATATTCGCACCCTGTTGCAAGCAAATTACTCGAAAAAGTGGCTGCCAATAATTATGGCTCAAAACGCCTAGTGTGCGGAAGTCCAGCTGCATAGAACATTTTTACTATTCACGCCCATTTCTATTGGCAATTTGAAAAGTTGACCTATGCTTTTGCTTTGCGCCTTTGCGCGAGATACGTACAATATCCGCGATGGAACACGCACAAACAATTTCGTACCCGAAAACAATTCCCGAAGACGCGCACTGGTGGTTTGCGACGCGCACGTGGGCGATTGAAACATTTCTCGCCAAGTTGCCGAAGCAAAAAAATCTCGACGTGTTGGATGTCGGCTGCGGCGCGGGGAACATGATTCATCACCTTGCGCAGTACGGACGCGTGCGCGGCATCGAAGTGGACGCGCGCCCGGTAAAAATCGCGCAAGATCGCGGTTACGACGTGCGCCTCGGCGACGCGACGCAAATGATTCCGTTTCCCGATGCGTCGTTCGATCTGGTCACCGCTCTGGATGTAATTGAGCACGTGGATGCGGATGAAAACATTTTGCGCGAAGCATTCCGTGTAATTGAGCACGTGGATGCGGATGAAAACATTTTGCGCGAAGCATTCCGTGTTTTGCGTCCCCACGGCGCGCTATTGATTACGACGCCCGCGTATCAATGGCTGTGGAGCCACAACGACGAATTGAACGCGCACAAAAGAAGATATACGGCAAGGGAACTAGGGGAGAAAATGGAAAAAGCGGGATTCAAAATGTCGCGGCTGTCCTACAATTTTTTCCTTGTGTTTCCCTTGGCGGCTGGGATGATTATGCTCAAGAACGCGACGGGCAAAAAGGCAGAATTGAAATCCCATCATTTCGACGACGACGCGTATCAAGTGGACATGGAACCTGTTGCGCCCGCGTTTAATACTATTTTGCGCAGCGTGGGGCACGTGGAGAATGGATTGCTCGGCGCAATGAATTTACCGTTTGGAACGTCGCTGATTGTGTTGGGCATCAAGGCGTAACGGCATCCGACCAAATCTAGACGCCCGCATCGAATACTTTCGATGCGGGCGTTTGCTATGAAAACGCTCGTGGCGATAGGCGTCAGGCGCGCGCGCAAACTGGCGGCGCATATATGTTGTCAATGGGCTTGTCAAGC
>JACQWQ010000004.1 GCA_016209205.1 Chloroflexota bacterium | reverse complement strand
TGTAAGCCCCGGTCTTCATTCCTCTCGCGGGTTCTACCGCCTCAGCCAAAAGCGGAAAGAACAGGAATAAAGTGGTCATAATGAATGGTAACGACAAAAGCCAATGCTTACTCATTTTCATGTTACTCCTCCTTCAAAGGGCTTACCTCGCTGAGGAGTTTAACATGCTTGTCTTCCTTTGTCATGAGACCCATGTCCCATTTTTCATAGACACGCCAAAAGATGGGACGTATGTCCCACATGCCTGACGGATTTGATTCGAACAATGTGTGGCGCGGGAATTTAGAGCGAATTCCAGTTTCGTTTGCGGTAGTATAGCCCCTTGTGGGCGTCGAATTCTGCCGAAAACGCGCACAAGGCGCTATACTACAACTACAACCCACCAATCAATTCGGAATTCGCTCTAGGGTCGCAGAACCCACCCATTGTCCCACGCCGCCGCGATGAGCTGGGGACGCGTACGCAATCCCAATTTTGCCAAAATGTGCGTGACGTGATTTCGCACCGTCTTTTCGCTAACCACCAATCGTTCCGCAATCTCAGTGTTGCTCAAACCTTGTGCGACCAAAATTGCTACTTGCTGTTCTCGTTGTGTAAGCGTATCCAAATGGACCTCCCATCAAACAATCTTCCTCCCCCAAAAAATTTCGACGGCTGCGCCGTGAAACGGCGCAGCCGTCGTTCACTTGGCGCATCGAATCGCTTTATATAACAAGACGGCAGTCGGCGCAAATTGTTCCGCCGCATAACGACAAGCCCGCGTGTGATGCGATTCACAACGCGGGCTTGGTATTTGGCTCATTCTGACATCACGAGCTCTCGCTCTTTATGTCTCCGTGCTATTCTGATTGTTCCGGTGGCGACCACTCAGGCGTCGGGGGTGGAACAGCGAATTTTTTGGGTCCGGGTTGAAAGTCTTTGGCGCTCGGGTCAATGGGTTGATCGCCGGAAATCGCTTTGAAAGTTTTTGCGTAACTGAGAAACTGCTCGTAATCTGTCCCATTCCTTGAATACTCGATAAGTGTGGGGGCGCCAACGTTCAGGTCAATGACATAAAACAGGTATTTCACTTGCTCAGGGCCAGCCATCGTCAGTCCTCGAGGCTGGATCTCGAACTTGCCCTCCAGGGCGACCAACGCGAGAGGCGGTTCTTTACCCCCAAAGCCGATTTCAGACAATCCCAATTTGGGTAGTTCTTCCTTGGTGATGCTGCGAGTCAAAAGGATCTTGGGGGGCGCGAGAATACGGAACCTTGCCTCTGTATAGTCCAACGCCGCTTTCTGAACGTCGGCTACGGAAGCGGTGAGCAGTGAATGTGCTTTGAACCCATCTTGCGCACTCACCGGCAAGAACGCTCTAGAGATCACAGCAGTTCCGACCAGTGCTGCGAAAAGCAATGCGGACAACAAAAGAGCAAATTTACGCATGATTTTTCCTCCTCGTGAATTCTTACGAATGGGAACACCCAGCCCGCGTGTGATGCGAGTCACCACGCGGGCTGGGGTTTGAAATATTTTGAGAAAATATGGCTCTCGTGCGAATAGTGCCGGAATTCTGTGGATGGCGGAAGGGAATGTTATTAGCGAAAACTATACTCTTCCATGTACTCCCCAGTTTCAGCATTGATGACCACATTCCATTCATGCGCATAGTTAAATACTGTAGGCGTTGGTACTCCGCGTCGAAATGCGGGTGGAATGGACAATCCACAGAAGGTTACTACCCAAGCGGGAACATTCTGATAATCGGGCCGCACCGAAGCATCCTCATCATCGCCAATCTTGATTGCCTTACCCCTGACGTTGTCACTGAACATCACATATCGTGCTCGAATTACAGTGGTCGGTGTATCAACGTTGATGAAAGCGTTCTTGGTTGCAATGTCAATTGCTTGCTCCATTGTGATTTTTAGTGAAGCGGCTTTGGCGGGTACAGCATAATGCATATCGAGGGTGTCAGGTGGCGCGTCGCCACAGTTCCCTCCTGTTTGCGCCACCGATTTGGGTGAAAGCCAGTAGAGACTAAACACCACAGGGATGGTCATGATTAAAATGACTAATATGGTAATTCGTTCGATACGCATCATTGCCTCCAACAGTCTTACTGCCTGCGAAGATCATTTTGTCCAAATGTGAAACTTCTCATTGGTATCCCACGACCAGTCATAGCGGTCTGAATCCGATTTGAGCCTGAGACCCACTGGCGCTTCCCAAGCGCAAGCTTGACATGTAGCATGTCGCAGCACCGAGAAGAACTCTGGAACAGCTGCGGTGCCAGGTACGTCATCACCCGGATCATGCACTTCCGCGTTCCATTCCTCGTCCCAAGGTTGTGCTCCCCAGACAGCTGCCGGATCAAAGTTGGTTCTAGTGATAACAAGACCATCATACCGCATTATTGCTTTGTGCTTGTTAGCATTATACTTCACTTGGTACTTGTGTGTTCCCGCCTGAGCATTTCCCCAGACGACCCGGATCGTCGGCGGATTGTCATTGCAACTCTTGCCATATTCAGCAAAAACCTTGATGGCAAGATTAGGGGACTTACCAAGTCCTGCTTGGGCGAGTGCACAGGCATCCTGTTGGGCATTGCCACCTAACAAGACCCAATAGGAAGAATCGGACCACCAGGCGTTGCCACACAGTGGGGGTCCGATTGAGTCAAGACTCGCGCTAACTCCAACAACCTGTGTGAACTTTGCTTCTGTTCCATCGAAGAGTATCGTAGGAGCAGTACACGGTTGAGAAGCACTGGCCGATCCCTGCAGTAACCCGTGTAGTCCGATTGCCAAGAAACTCGCAACACAGAGAATGATTCCGATTACCACGAGTGAATTTCGTTTCATTGGTTGCAAAATCCTTTCATTGACCTTAACGAGACAATTGCATTTTAAACTTTTTCAGTTTCTCTGTCATGAGACCTATGTCCCATTTTTCGCCGAAACGCCAAAAGATGGGACGTATGTCCCACATGCTTGGTGAATTTGGTTTCGGACAGTCAGTCGTATGGAGATTTACGGTTGCGGAACCCAACCGTTGCGCCACACGAGCGCAATGAGCTCGGAGCGCGTGCACAATCCCAGTTTTGCCAAAATGTGCGTGATGTGGTTTCGCACTGTCTTTTCGCTAATCACCAATCGTTCTGCAATCTGCGCGTTGCTCAAACCCTGAGCGACCAAAGCCAATACTTGCTGTTCTCGTTCGGTGAGTGTGTCCAAAGCAAGCCTCCCAATATGCTCCCCACCCAAAAAATTTCGACGGCTGCGCCGTGAAACGGCGCAGCCGTCGTCTCACTTGGCGCATCGGCGTGCATTTTATAACGAAATCAAAGACTGGCGCAAATGTAGCGGGAAGCGGCATTTTTCAAGGTCGCGCCGCTTGACACTCGAACAAGTGTTCGGTATAATCAGAACAAGTGTTCTGTTGAACGAGCGAGGCGGACCGATGAACAGACAGCGACTCCATCATCAGGCGGACAAAATCGAATGGGTTCTGGCGACGCACAAAGCCCCAGCCAAAGTGACGGGCGGACGTGTCACCCCGCGCACCATTCAATTTCACATTTCCCCTTCGGCGACGACCAAAGTTTCTCAAGTGGAACGGCTGGCGGAAGAAGTCGCGCTCGCGCTCAACGCGCCCGCCGCGCGCATTTCGCGCAGCAACGGACAAATCAATATCGAAATCCCGCGCGACGACGTCCAACCGCTGCGCCTGCTCGACATGTGCGCGCAAATTCAACGCGACGCCGCGATGGCCCAAGCCATGTCAGTTGCTGGCACTACGCTGCTGGGGGTGGCGGTGGACGGCGTGCCGCTTTTACTGCGCGTCACCGCGCCGGACGTCGCGCACGTTTTGATTGCAGGCACGACCGGTTCCGGCAAGAGCGAAGCCGCGCGCACGATGCTGGCTTCGCTGATGTTGTTTCAGCGCGCCCGCGATGTCCAGGTCATCATCGTGGACCCAAAGGCGAGCGAATTTCGCGTTTTTGAACATTTTCCACACCTCTTGTGTCCCATCATCAAAAATGTCGAGGACGCGGTGGCGAACCTCGAATGGCTGGTCGAAGAAATGATGCGGCGTCAAGAACTAATGATTACGCGCCCGCGGATTATGCTGATGATTGACGAACTGACGGATTTATTGATGCAGGGGGGGGACGAAGGGGGGGGGTATTTGACGCGGCTTGTGCAGCGCGGGCGCAGCGCGGGCATTTCGGTTATTGCTTGCACCCAAAAACCCACCGCGTCGGTTCTCGGCAGTTTGGTCAAGGCAAATTTTCCCGTGCGGCTCGTCGGTAAAGTGACCGGCGCAAGCGAAGCGTTGGTCGCGTCGGGCGTCGCCCAAAGCGGCGCGGAAAAACTCGCGGGGCGCGGCGATTTCTTGTTGATTGCGAATGGCGACAAAATTCGCGTGCAGATGGCGCACCTGCCGCCGAACGACTATGACGCGTTTCGCGCACAAGTGATCGGCATCGCGCAGCAGCGGAACGCGGGCGTCCAGCGCATCCAAAACGGTTACTATGATTGAGGCAACTACACGTGTGCGCAGAACCCACAGCTGCGCGCCGATCAAAAAACTGTGCAGAATTACTCTGCACAGTTTTTTGTTGCAAAATCAAGGAACCGTAGTAACGATTTCAATCGTTCTGGACGAATTGAATTCGTCACTATGCTGTGGTAACGATTTCAATCGTTCTGTTATGACGCGCGTTAATGCGTCGTCAAATCCACGACCAAAAGGTCCAGCGCCAACGTCGGCTCCAACTTGCTCGTTTTCAAACTCACATCTGTATCCAACAACTTGTGCATGATGCCATCCAGTTGTTCCACTGAATAATTCCGCGCTTGCTCGGACATTTTTTTCATCACGAACGGATGCAGCCCTAATTGTTTTTGAATGGCGTCGTTACCCAATCCGCGCGTCGCCAGGTCACGCACTTGCAGCATGATGCGATACTGCCGTGCAATCATCGTCAACAAATAAAATTCGTTCGCATTGTGGCGCAGTTGCGCGTGCAATAATTCCAATGCGCGCTGCGTTTTGCGCTGCCCTAACGCGTCGACCAATTCAAAAATGCTTTGCTCTTGCGCGGGCGCGACCATCGCGCGGACGTCGTCGCGGCGAATCGTTTCGCCGCTGCGATACAAGATCAGTTTTTCAATTTCACTGTCCAACGCGTACAAGTCCGCGCCGATAAACAACGCCAGATCATTTGCCGCCGAAAAATCAATCTTGCCGCCTTTTTTCTCGACGTGATCAATCACCCAATCGGGCAGTGCGTCGGCGGACGGCGCGGCAAACAATTTTACTTGCGCGTTCTTTTTGTCCTTGTCGGCAAGTTTCAAGACCGCGTGGTTGGCGTGCAATTTCTTGTTTTCGACAAAAACGAGGAGCGTCGTCGGCGGCAGGCGCGGCAAATAATCCAGCAACTGCTGCTTGAGCTCGGGGTTCGATTCTTGGCCTGCTTCGCTGTCGCCGTCGCTTTCTTCCGCTTTGCGGCGCGGGTCGAGGCGCGCGAGCATTCCTTCGACAATCACCAGGCGCTTGGCGGACAGGAACGGAATCGCATCCGCATGATGCCGCAACTCGCCAAATGACAACGTCTTGCCGTCGAGCACCGTCGTGTTCAACTCGGCAAACTGCGGATCGCCCATTTGCGCGCGCAGATTTTTCAATGCTTCCGCGCGCGTAAAATCATCTTCGCCGTGGTAGATGTAAATCAATGCACAATGAAGAATGCACAATGCTCAATGAATCGCGCTGTCACGCCTTTGTGCATTGTGCATTCGGCGTCATTCATTCCATGCAATGTCCACGTGCCAAAATTCCATGCCCGCGAAATTTTTGCGCGTGACGCCGACGAAGCGCGCGCCCTCCACCTTGGGCGAAGTGGTGATATAACGCTGTAGCGCAAGCCCGGCGGGTTGGGCAATGAACGCAGCGAGCGTCGTCGCAATGATCGCATCGGGTAGGCGCGCGAGGCGCGGGCGGCGACCTAATGCGAGGAATGCCGCCAGCGCGGTGAACGTGCCCAACGTCACCAACTGTGTCCCACAGCGCGGATGGACGGCCAAATCGCCCTGCCCACCCTTCATGCGCCGCAATGCTTCTTGCGCCGCGTCCGCGAGCGCTTCCGGTTCGACATCGCCGATGATGGAAAAGCCGCCGCCGTCGGCGCGTCCGATCACGGAAAGGTTCGCATCGGCTTCGGACAGAACATGCACCGTCGCGTGCTCGATGCCGTGATTACGTCGGACTTTATCCAGAAAATTCATTTTTCACCTCGACGCGATTCTATCAGACCTTCGAGGTTTCTCAGAATCGCTCACGATTCTACTCTGCGCGAAGGTCTTGCGCTGCGATACACGTCCAATGTTTCGCGCGCCGCGCGTTCCCACGAAAATTTTCGCGCTTGGACCAAACCCAATGCGCGCAGTTGCGCCCACTGCGCGTCGTCGCGCAAAACTGCGCGCAGCGCGTCACGCCACGCGCGCGCGTCGTCGGGCGCGAGCAAAATCCCCGCGTCACCAACAACTTCCGGCAATGACGATGTATGCGCGCAAATCACAGGCGTACCGCACGCCAACGCTTCGAGCGGCGGCAGCCCGAAACCTTCGTACTGCGAGCCGAATAAAAACACGCGTGCCGCCGCATACAACGCGGGCTTGTCCGCTTCGGCAATGAATCCCGGAAAGTGTACACGCGGCGTCACGCGAAATTTTTCCGCAAGTTTACGTGGATCGGGAAAAAAATCCGAATCCCTTTCCGGCAAATTCCCCGCAATTACCAGTTTCCAGTTTCCAGTCTCCAGTTTCCAGTTTCCAGTCTCCAGTCTCCAGTCTCCAGTCTGTACGCTCGCAAACGCTTCGATGATTCGCGCAACATTCTTTCGGACATCAAAGCCGCCCAAATACAGTACAAAACGTTCGGGCAAATTGTATTGGGCGCGCACGCGCGCGATCTCATCCGGCGCGATGTTGGGTTGAAAACGCGCGTGTGCGGCGAGATAGACAACCTGAATGCGTTCGCGCGGAATGTGTAAAAATTTTTCAATGTCGCGTGCGCTCGCTTGCGAATCGGCGAGGATGGCACGCGCGCGTCGTGCGCCCTGCGCTGCCAGACGCGTATAGAGCTGCACGCGCGCCGAGCCGCGATACGCGGGTAGGACGAGTGGGATCAAATCGTGGATCGTGACGACCGTTGGCAGCGCAGGAAAAAGCGGCGGACCAAAATGCGGCACGTGCGCGAGGTCAAAGCGATTTTGTTTCGCCGCGCGCGGAAACGTCAGGTGCTCGAATTCAAGTTTGGCAAAATTTTCGCGCTTGAGCCGCGTTGGTGTAACGAGAACCGGTGCGGGCGCCGATGCATCCGCGTGCGGCGCGATGAACGCGAATTCATCTTCCGGCGCCAGCGCGCGCATCGCGCTGACCAGTTCGCGCAAATACTGCCCCGTGCCGGTCGCGGGGTGGGCGAGGAAAAGTCCGTTTAGCGCGATGCGCATTCAACGGGCAAGACCTGACAGGTTTCCAAAACGTACGCGGCACATATATCTATCGCGCAGTACAACACGTACGCATCACGTCAAGCGTACGTCCAAAAAACCTGTCAGGTCTCTATCTGGAAATCAACGCGCGCGGCGAATCCACCGTGCGGTGAATGCCTTCCGGCAGGGGAACGGTGGCTTCCCAACCGAGTTCGCGTTTCGCTTTGGACGCGTCGAGATAAATTTTATAGACCTCGCCCGGTTTGTCAGGACCGTAATTGGCCGGTTTGTGGAAATGCGCCGCTTCCTGCAAAATTTCATAGACCGTGTTGATGTTCGTACCGATGCCCGAGCCGATGTTGTAGATTTGATTGTCGCCCTTGTCCAGCGATAAAACATTCGCACATGCCACATCGCCGACATAACAAAAATCGCGTTCTTTGTCGCCTGTGCCGTTGATGGTGGGTGTTTCGCCGTTCAACATTTTGTACGTAAAGATCGCGATTACGCCCGCTTCGCCAAACGGATTCTGACGCGGACCGTACACGTTCGGATAACGCAGTACGGTGTAATTCAATCCGTAATTGTATTGGTACAAAAACAAATAATGCTCGACGTGATGTTTGCTCGCGCCGTACGGGTCGAGCGGATTCACCGGATGGTCTTCGCGCACAGGCAGATATTCCGGTTCGCCGTACGTTGCGCCGCCCGTCCCCGCGTAAATGATTTTTTTCGTCCCCACGCGGCGCGCGTTTTCCAAGAGATTGATCGAGCCAATGATGTTCACTTGCGCATACAACTGCGGTTTTGCCAGCGATTCGCGCACGTCGGCTTTGGCGGCTTGATGCGAAATGATTTCGGGCTGAAATTCGTCAAACGCGCGCGCGAGCGCCGCGTTGTCGCAAATGTCCACCTTGAAAAATTTTACACGCGGGTCGAGATTGCTTTGCTTGCCAGTGGAAAGATCATCCAAAGCAGCAACCTCATGTCCTTGCGCCAAAAACGCATCGGCAATGTTCGAGCCGATAAATCCGGCGCCGCCGGTGACTAGAATTCTCATTCGTCGCTCCTTGAGACGAACGCTGCAGCGAGCGTTCGCTACGGAATCGGACGCTGCGGCGTTGTGAGGCGAACGTTACGGCGAGCGTTCGCTACATAGTGGTTCGTAACCACACTGCCACATTTGTCAGAAATGTGTGGCGCGTATTGATTTCCCCTGCATCACAGTAATTGAAATCGTATTCGTTCGTCGTCAGCAAGTTTTCTGCACGCAATTCAAGGCGCAAGCTATTTGCGCCCGGCGCGAGAACTACATCGAGCATTGCCAACTCGCGCGCTTGATTTGCTTTCAGTGTCACATCCCGCTCGAGCGCCAGAACATCATTGTGCCATGCAGACAGCGTGCCGTGAATTTCGTTCAACGTGTCGTTGATGAGCCAAATTTGTCCGCTCACGATTTCGCCGGGATTCCGCGGGCGGCGCGGGAACGCGAACGATACAAGCACGGGATTATACAGCTCTTTGATTTTATAGTACGCGCGCTTGGGTGTGCGTATAAAATCTACGACGCTCCAACAAATCGAATACCACGGCTCGTTAAACTGCCAGAACGCGCAGCCCGAAATAAGCGGTTTATTGCGACGCGCGTATTCGATGGCAATTTGCAGTCCGCGCAGCTGCGCCTCTTGCGATGCGCGGACGAATTCGTCCAAAGTGATTTCTGGCGCAAAGGGCGCGTCCGAGATTCCTCGCGCGGAGATTTCTCGCTCCGCTGCACAGGACTTGTCATATCGAAGGGACTGAGATATCTCACTCCGTTCGATATGACAGTCCTGAGCCCATACAGCCCCTGCGGGCTGACCATCTCGAAATGACAAGAGGGGGCGGACATAACGCGACAATTTTTCGATTTCTGCGTTGTGATATGCCCAAGCCGCGTTCGGGGGAAACAACGCGTCGTCGGGCAAAAAGCGCGCGAGGGTTTCCACGTTCGGCGCGGCTTGCATCCCGAATTCGCCAAAGAATAACGCGTTGTCCAATTCATAATCGCGCGTGTTGGCGTAACCGTGCCACACGCGCCAGTTGTGCGATTCGTCTTGCGAGGGCGACGCGATTTTGAAGGGACGCGTCCCGTCGTGTTTGGCGACGACCTCGCGCAATAAATCGGTGACGTGTCGGTTCACACGCGGAATAAATTCGTTGCCGCTGCACCACAACACAACAGACGGGTGGTTGCGCAAGTTTTGGACGATGGCGGCAGATTCTTGGCGCAATAAATTCAGATATGCCGCGTCGCGCGGAAAATAATCAATTCCCGCGCCCGCGAGCGGAAATTCTTGCCACAGCAAAATCCCCAATTCGTCGCACAATTCGTAAAACGCGCGTTTTTCTTTTAACCCGCCGCCCCACACGCGCAGCAAATTGATGTTCGCCTCACGCACGAGTTTCAACAGCGCGGCGTAATCCTCGCGCGCCACGCGCGCGGGAATCGCGTCGGCAGGCACCCAATTCGCGCCGCGAATAAATTCCGGCTGACCGTTGGCGACGAACGTCCACGGCGCAGAGTCATTCGGCGCGCCGGAGTTGGGCGCGAGTTCAATGGTTCGTAAGCCAAACATAGTTTCGTGCGCGTCCGATTCTCCATTATCGTCCACAATGCGCACGGCAAGCGTATACAAATTTGGCGCACCGCGATCCCACGGATTCCACACGCGCGGATTTTCGAGTTGGAGCGAAAATGAGTGCGTTCCACTTTTTCTTAGATGCAGCGGGATTTCAAAATGCTGCGCGGGTGCGTCGAAAATTTTTGGCGTGACTTGAAATTCAATGCGCATGTCACTGGCACGTGTTGTATCGAAATCCAATGTCACGCGCACGCGTCCATCGGGCACGCCTTGGACCCACGCATCGCGGATGAACACAGCGCGCGTTTGAACCAGATACGCTTCATCCCCAATCCCACACGTCAACAGACGCGGCGCAAAATCCCAGCCGTACGACATTTGGCATTTCAGCGTCGCGTAACGGTCCGGGAATTCCGGTGACTGCGCGGGGTGCGGCAGCAGGCGACCCGCGATGGATTTCCACGCGCGTTCGCGCACGTTTAATTTCACGCGCGGTAATTGATTGCCGCCCCACACGCGCACGGCAAGGCGATGTTGGCGCGTTTGCACCAAGCCGCTCGGAATCTCATACACTTGACGCGAAAACATTCCCGCGTGCGCGCCGAGCAAAACATCATCCCAATACACCGCGCTCAAATAATCAATCCCTTCAAAAATCAAAAATGTGCGTGTGTCTTGGCGCGTCTCTAGCTCAATCTCGCGCCGATACCACCAATCGTATTCGTCCACCCATTGACTCGCCTCGTTGTTTTTGCCGAGAAATGGATCGGGGATTTTGTTGAGGTTCAACAGATCGAGGCGCACGTCGCCGGGGACAGTTGCGGGAAGCCAACCTTCGACGCGCGCAAAATCATTCGACGCGGGAAACTCTTGTGGAGCCACCGCGCCGACGAACCAGTGGGAATCATTCAAAGAAATAATTTGGCGCACAACGTTCACAAATGTAGTAACGATTTTAATCGTTTCCCTTGCCCATCACGCGAATGAACGATTGGGGCGATAAAGTGCATCGCACGTTACTACGACCTACGCGAGCTAGAATGTTGCTACCACCCTCGTCACATTACTTGGAATGCGTACGCGATGCGCGTCCATCAATTCGACGCCCTCTTTATCCCCGCCCGCGTTTTTGATTTCCATCGGCAAGTTCCATTCAATGTACATGGGCGGTTCGCGCCATTTGCCCTTGAGGACAAGCGTCGCGTTGCGGTCGCCGAACGCGAGGGTGAAATCTACATCGCCAAAGTACGTCGCCGCGCGTTCGACCTTGATGCTCGCGGTTTCAAAAACCCATTCGTCGGGCAGCGCGGGCGTGAGAACGAGATGATCGTTTTCCTCGAACAAGAGCGCGTTGCGAATGAAACTGATGAGGTCGGCTGCCATCCAACCGTGATGCCCGTCGCCGTGTCCGCCGCGCCGCGTGTTCGGATGAATCGCTTCGCCCCACGTCCACGTTGGCGACGCGTGCTTCAAGAGAAAGCGCATCGCATTCCACGCTTCGGGCTTGCGCTGAAAAATTTCGCTTCCAGCAATGTGCAGCGCGAGATACGTGCCAAAGCCGCCGTGTCCGACGTGATGAAAAAACGCGCCGTCCACGAACGCGCGGCGTTTCAATTCGTCAATCGTCGCGGTGATGCGCACATCGTTCGGCGGCACGAGCTGGAGCGGATACGACGCGGCGAGATTGGAAACCATCGCGCTATCGGCGCGGCGATATGGCGACGCGGGCATCCACGCGGCGTCGTTGGTGTGCGCGGCGTGTTGCAAGGCAGAATTGAGATCGTGCAAAAACGCGTCGTACGCTTTCTGCAATTTTGCTTGATCGTCGGGACTGTTGAACAATTTCGCGGCCAAGACGGCGGCGCGCAATCCGGCGAGACCCCACCAATCGTCCCAAAAATAAAAATCGTTCGGACCGAGATGTTCCGCGCTCATGCCTGCGGGTAACAAGCCATATTCCGGGACACGTTCACCGTTTTGTTTGGTTTTTTGACGCGCCGCGTCAATCCAATGCGCCGCGTTCAAAAGATTCCAATACTGGTCGTGCAACACCTCGAAATCGCCGGAAAGGCGCGTGTGCTGTTCGAGCGTCCACAGCGCTTGACCGTTCGCGTCCCATTCGCCGTCTTGGGCGAGCATGTAACCGTCTTTGCGCAAACGGCGCGGATATTTTTCCAAGACTTGTTTCACTTGCGCGTGATAGCCGAGCTGCGAAAGCGCATTCAGCATGTACGCGGCATCGCGGAACCAGAATTCGTGGTACAAAAACGGTCCCGCGGTGATCGAATCGCCGTCGTGAAAGAGGAGCAAAAATGCTTTGTTGGCGTCGAACGCATTCTGTATGGCATCGTCGGGCACGCGAATCGTCATTGCTTGCGCGAGCAATGTGCGCCATCGGTTTCTGAAATCACGTTTGAGCTGCGGCAGCGCGTCGGGTTTCGTCCATTGCGCCGCTTGCGCGTTCGAGGCGCGTGTGCGTGACATGGGCAGCGCAACCGTGACGACGCGCTGGGTATGTGCACGCAAATCCAGTTCGTACGCCGCAGCTGCCGTCGCCAATCCAGTTCTGTCCGCGATGCTTGACGCGCCGTTCAATGCGTCGAGTTGAAACGCGACATCGCCCGCTTCGGCGTTGGACGACGCGAACGCGTTGGGGGGGGGGAGAAGCGCGGCGAGTTCGTCATTCACCCAGAGTTCGGTGGAATCCTTTGCCGCGCGCCATTCGGGATGGTCAACGAGCGCTGCGCCTTCGGGATTGAATGGGCGTAAGGAAAGGAACAGGGTCGCAGTGCGCGCATCGCCGCGCGGGTTTTCGATCGAGTACGCCGCGATGAGCCAATCGTTGCCGTCGTTGTCTTGCACAGCAAACGCTTCTTGATTCAGGCGCAAGCGCGCGGGTTCGTACTGCGTCTGGACGAGCGGCAAATTTTCGAATGGTTTCTGCGTGATGCTTGATTCGTCGAGGCGGGAGGGGAAAAAGATTTCCGCATCCACGCGCAGCCACGCATCGAGCGACCAACCGTCGCCATTCGGCTGTGGCGTCACCAGCCCACGCGGGTCAACGACGGCCTCGAGTTTTGATTCGGGATTGCCGATAGTCGTCCAATTGCGGTACGCGGTGTTGAGGAAAACCGGATTGAGCGCGCGCGCGACAAAACCGGGATCGGCTGGATCGAGTTGGCGCGTCGCCCAGTACGGCAAAATCCAGTCGCGATGCGAATCGAATAAATTGTGATTGAACCAGCCGCGTGCCCACAAGCGCGCGGCGAGCGGGACGAGTTCGGTGGGGATTTGATCCGTCTTGCCGATGCGACCGGCACGCGCGAGATATTCGGCGACGAGTGGCGCAAGGCGAAAGCGTGGACCAAAAATTTTCAAGAGCCGGACAAAGAGGCGTTGCATGTTTTTGTTTATTCTACACACATTGCGCGCAGCGCATAATCAAAGACCTGACAGGATTTCTTGGCAAGGATTTCGTCAAACCGTCCGCAATGGGTTGCACCATTTCGTGTACGCGGCGCGGATCGAATAAAAACCCGTCAGGTCTGGGTGCGATTAAAATTGGCGGGCGCGGATTTATTTGTAATGAGATTGGAAACGCGCTATAATGTTCGCCGGAATGTCCGCGTCGCGTGGCGCGGCAATTTTTTGTCTCAAGAGAACCAGCATGTCATCGGCAAGCGAAACCTACTGGAACAATTACAGTGTCAACGAACGGGATGTAGAGCGCGTCTATGCGTTCATGCTCGAAAAAGGAGAAGCAGTACGGACGGCAGATTTGGCGCGCGTCGTCATCGCAGCGCGTGCGCACGAGGAAGAAGAACGACGCCGCCGACTTTCGGCGCAAGCGGTCTTGTATCAGCCCAAGCTCGCTTTTGAAACCGGACAGCGTTTGATTTTTTCCGCGTTGAACGACGTAGAAGGCACTGTCACAAGTATCCGCGCTTCGGACAACCCGCGCCTCAAACCCTTTCGGGTTGCCGCCGTAAAGTTCGGCGATGGTTTGATACGTGAATTCGCGTGTGAGTACGATTTGCCGCATCCGCTCAATGAAGTCAAACCGATTGCGACGGGCGCGGCGGATGAATCGCCCGACGAAATCCAAGCGCGCTTTGGCCCAAGAATCGAACGGCTCTTGACGGCGCGTTTGCGCGGCGATAAAGAATTTGTCGAGCAAGCTGGCAAGTGGCTGCTGCGCGGTTTGTTGACGGATGTCAATGTCGGTTTCTTGAATATCGCCGAAGCCGCGATTGAACAAAACAACGCAGGGATGACGACCCCGGAGCTCGCGCGTGTTTTGGAATTGGACACCGATGTTGCGAAACACGAGACAACTTTGTTCTCGCTCGATTATGCGTTGCAGCGGGATGACCGTTTCGTGGATGTCGGACCGAGCGGGCAGACGCGTTGGTATTTGAACCGGCTTGTGCCTGCCGATGTTTGGAGTGTGCCGCGTGTGTTGCAGTTTGGCGCGCCATCGAAACGGAGCGAACCGCTGCCACCGGAACTCGAAACGATCTTGAGTGAAATCCAGGACGACAACAACGACGACGAAGCCGAGGCCCACGTTCCTGCGACGGTCAATGTGATCCTGACGTATCCGCATCGCCGCGCCGGCAGTCTGCCTTTGACGCAAGGAGTGCGCGCGTTATTTCCGTTGGCAGATAAACCGATGTTGATCGCGTTGTTGGACGAGTACGGTGTGCGCATTCCCGCATGGGTGGCGCCCGAAGAAAATTATATCTTTGGGTTGAAAGCATGGTACGATCGCAGCAAGTTGAATCCGGGCGCGTTATTGGAATTGGCGCCGCACCCAGACCCGCTCACGGCAGTCATTCGCTTTCAACCGCGTCGCGAAGGCAAAAGCTTATGGGTCAAGATCGCCAAGGTGGAAAGCGGGCATTTGACCTTTGGCACGTCGCCGCGTCCCGTCGCGTATAAATACGACGAGGAAATGTTGATTCTCCCCGAAGACCAAAACGGGCTGGACAAACTGAGCGCGACAAATTACGGGGATCGTCCGTTAGAACTGCTGCTCGCCGATATTTTTCCAGAATTGGTGAAACTAGGCAGCAGTTCGATTCATGCGAAAACGTTGTACAGCGCCGTAAACTTTGCGAAACGCGTTGGCGCGCGCGCGGTGTTTAACGCGTTGGCGAACAGCGAAGCATTTACGACCACGGGCGGCGGATACTTTGTGCTGCAAATGGCAGCGCGCCCCGCGCAAGTTTTTACCGAACATCAAGGTAAGCCACTATGACGGTTGGACGGTTGACGACAAAATCGAAATTTTACATTGACCTCGACTATTGGGAACAGAACGGGCGCAATTTTCGTGAAGAGGTCTATGATGCGTTGTGCGAGACGTGCAAGAAAATGTACTCGCTTGAAGAGGCGCGACTGGTTGACCATGTTGACCCTGAAACAGGTCAGGTGAAAAGAATGGATGCGCTGCTCGATTGTGCGAGCGCCGAATGCGGGCACGCGCCTGAATTCTTGAATCCAAAGATGCCGCTCACCCGCGCGATTTTTCGCGCGTTTATCGCGGCGGGCAATGAGCCGCAATCTGCCGAAGAGATTTATGCGCGGATCAAAAAAGGTTCGCCGAACATAATTCTCAAAGAGCTGTTGAGCCAGCAAATGGAAGCGGACGGAATTACGGCGGTCTAGTTTTATTGCGGCTCTTGTTGCCGTCAAGCCAGCGCGCAGTGCAACGGCGCTGGAACGGCAACTGCACGCCGCCGCGACAATTTTGATGCGGCGTTTTTTGTATTGTTTTTGACAGATGCTGCGATTGGAATAGAATACGAAACGCACGAGTACGCCCTCGTGGCGGAATTGGCATACGCGGCAGGTTGAGGGCCTGTGTCCAATTGGACGTGGAGGTTCAAGTCCTCTCGAGGGCACACTACCACGCCCCGAATAGCGCAAGCAAACTATTCGGGGCGTGTTGCATTTTTCCTCGCAAGATCGGTGCGCACCTGCGAAATGAAGAGGAGGAACGAATGAACTCAAAAGTCAGCGTGTTCTGGATTGCGCTGGGCGCCGCCCTTTTGTGCGCAGTTCTTTTTGTGCCCGACGCGGCGCGCGCGGCGCGTCCGACTTTGCCCGCCGGTTTTACGCGCGTCTCGATGGGCGCGGGGTTGAGTAGTCCGACAGCCATGGCCTTTAACGGCAGTCGCATTTTTGTAACCGAAAAAGGCGGCGCCATTCGTGTCGTGCGTGCAAATGGGGCCCTGAGGAGCAAACCCTGGGCGACCCTTCATGTTTCGACCCAATTCGAACGCGGTTTATTAGGCATTGCCTTGGATCCGAATTTTGCGAGCAACGGTTTTGTGTACGTGTATTACACGACCGGCCCCGGCGCGAAAAAATACAGCGGCACACCGGAAAATCGCGTCTCGCGTTTGAAACTCAAGGCGGACAAAAGCGGCGTACGCGAAAAAATCCTGCTCGACCACATTCCCTCGACGAATGGGAATCATAACGGCGGCGACATTCACTTTGGTTTTGACGGCAAATTGTACATTGCGGTCGGCGAGAGCGGTTGCTGTCCCAATGACGCTCAGGGGTTAGATACGCTGCGGGGGAAAATCCTGCGCATCAATCGCGATGGAACTATTCCTGCGGACAATCCATTTTTCAACACTGCGGGGGCGCGCAAGGAAACGTACGCGTATGGTTTGCGCAATCCGTGGCGTTTCACGTTGCGTTCGTCTAATCAAACGTATATCGTCGCAGACGTGGGCGCGGGGACGTGGGAAGAAGTAGACAGTTTACAGGCGGGGAAAAATTACGGGTGGCCCCTGTATGAAGGTCCGTGCCCGGGCAGTAATCTGAGCTGCAATCCCGCCACTGTGAATTATGGCGCGACGACCGCGCCGATTCACTGGTACAACCACAACACGGGGACAGAACAAGGCGCGGTGATTGCAGGCGGTGTCTTTGCCGAAAACTCGAACTATCCCGCGCCGTACGCCGACGCGTACTTTTATGCGGACAGCGCAGGCGGATGGGTACACACGCTCACGCTGGACAATTCCAATCAGGTCACGGCGCAAAACGACTTTGACGATGGACTTGGCTATCCGGTCTCGTTTGGCAGAGGACCGGATGGAAACGTATATCGCGTGGACTTTGGCGCGGGAATTATTTACAAATACGTCTATACGCCATAAATAAAAAACCGCACTCGTTCGAGTGCGGTTTTTTTGTGCTATGGTTTTATGCGTGCCAAGATAACTTGAGCTTGCATCACCCCATTTGCTACTCTTCCAATAACCAACACGCCCTGATTTTCTAAAGCGTCGGAAGCAAGCGGATTTAGATTCTGGTCAAAAATTTGTGTTTCCGCGTTGAGTGCAAGTGTGAGCTGTTCATTGGGTGTCTTGAGCGTCAGCTGATCCGCCTGGACAGAAATCACTCTGCCCAACCGAACATTCGCGCGCGTATAGGCGGCAGGCGCGACGAGCACTGCACGTGGCGTGCCTCCTGTCCTGTTTTGGGCTTTGACGCCCAGTGCAAGAATTTTGTCTCCCGCTTGAATATCGCCCGCCGTTGCATTGGGTTTGCCGACCACGATGATCTTTGTGTTTGCATCCAGGGTCAGGGTTCGAGCGGGGGGCGGCGCGGGTTGGATCTCTAGTTTTGTCCCGTCAGTCGTCGTGACCGTTCCAAACGCGGTGTTCAAGCGCGCGAGATTGAGGAGTGGATTGGTTTGAGGTTTTGGCAAAGTAAAGAGGACCCGCGCGTTAAAAGTATCAGCGCTTACCGGTTCACCCAAGATCAACGCGGGCGCGTTCGCCGGCAAATCCTTGACCGCGCTAGGCGTCAAGCGCGCGCCAAATGCTTGGACATCGTTTGCCAGTGTCACAGTCTTTGAGCCGGCGGCGGTCGTAAGCGTGAGCTGCTTGTTGGACGCGCTCGCAATCCGTCCGATCAGGACATTTTCGCGCGCGTACGCGGCAGGCGCGGCAACGATCACACGCGGCGTAAAGGTGTCAACAGGTTGTGTACGATTGCGCGTTCCCAGAACCAAGACCTTAGGACTCGTCCATAAATAAGTTGAGCACTTTTCCACAAAAAGCCGGCATGAAATCGTTTACAATGGCGATTCTTGGGGCACTTTAATGGCAAACTGCTCAAGTTATTGTTGGACGAATCCTTAGCTCCCACTTGCAGATCACTCAAGGTCGCGTCCTTTTTGCCGACGACGATGTAACGTGTTTGCGCGTCGGTTTCAAACGTGCGCGTTTGGGCTTGCGCAGTCTGAATCGTAAGCCCGTTCCCCTGAATTCTTTGGATCGTACCGAACGCGGCGGCGAGTTTCAATTGCTGCGCAAGCCGCTTGATTTGTTGCGCGGCTTGGTCTTGGTTGCGCGGCGGCGGGGTACTTGGCGCGCTCGGCGTCGGGGTTTGTTCCACAAACGCAGCGAGCACCTGCGTCGTGTCGCCGCTCTGCACATACCACATTCCCAAAACGCCGACGAATCCGCACGCGATCAAAAACGCGCCCAGTAACAGAAAAGTGCGCCGAGAGCCATTTAGCATGATTTGTCCTCCATGTAATACTCCATCTGCGGACAATTCTAGTTTCCGGGCATTAGCGCGGTACAAGCGGGTTGTAAATTTGTTGTAAAAAGGGGAGTGTTCAGCGGATTTGCGCGGGCAGCCAAACCTCGAACGTCGTGCCGACATTCGCTTGGCTGGCGACCGTTATCTCGCCGTGATGGGCGCTCACGATTTCTTGGACGATGGACAAACCCAAGCCACTGCCGCCCGCGACGCGCGCAGGGTCGGCGCGATAGAACCGTTCAAACAAGCGCGCCTGACTCGCCTGCGAAATGCCCTGTCCTGTGTCTTGCACGCGCAGCAGGGCGTACGCTTTTGGCGCGGCGCGTTTGTCCGTGCTTGCCGTTGGCGGACGCGTCGCGTGACCCGCATAGACTTGGACACTGCCGCCGGACTTGTTGTACTTGAGCGCGTTGTCAACCAGGTTAGTGACGACTTGTTCCAAACGTCCGGCGTCGCCGACGATGGGGGGCGGAGAGTCGAGCACCAGTGTAAGCGTAATCTTTTCCGCCTGCGCGCGGGTTTGAAACCGTTCGACCCACGCGGGCAACATCGCGGCGAGGTCGAGCGTTTGACGTTCCAACGGAACGTCCCCGGCGTCCAAACGCGCCAGCGTAAGTAAATCGGCAACGAGGCGTCCCATGCGCAGCGACTCTTCATAAATCAAACGTGCAGCGTATTTGGCGCTGTCGAGATCGCGCGTTGCGCCGTCCACAATGGCTTGCGAAAAACCTTGAATCGAGGTCAGCGGGGTTTTCAATTCATGCGAAACGTTGGCGACGAAATCTTTTTGAACTTGCTGCGAGCGCTTGACGGCGCGTGTCATGGCGTTGAAACTCGCGGCGAGTCGTCCGACTTCATCGTTGCCGCGCACTGGAATTTGTTCGGCGTATTTGCCGCGCGCAATCGCTTCGGTCGCGCGTGTTAGTTGGCCGAGCGGTTGGGAAATAGAGCGCGCCAACACCAATGCCAAAACTATCGCCGCGACGAGGGCAGTGATTCCGGCGATGAGCAGTGGACGCACCAAATCTTCTAACCCGCCGATGATGGGACGTACGACGCTCGCCAGCACGAGAAAGAGGCGCGCATTGTCGCGCTGACCGAGGGGCGCCGCGGCAAACAGCAATTCGCGTCCTTCGACGACTTGGCGTCCTGTGGCAAAGCGAAACGGACCGAGATTCTGAAAAGTGACCATGCGCGGGAACCGACGTGAAGTGAATTCGTCTTGCGAATCGGCAAGGATAGTTCCTTGATCGTCCAAAAATAACACGCGCCATGCGGGGTCCACCTGTTCCTGAATTTGATTGGCGATGGTTTGTATACTCAGCCCGCGCCGCAAACCCTCACGCGCTTGCACCGTCGCTGGGCCCAGCGCGTCGGTGAGACGTTGATTCATAATGCCGCGCTGGAAATCTTGGAGTAAAAAAAGCAAGCCGAGACCGGCGATGCACAGCGTCAGCAAAATGACGACGACATACGAGACGATCAAACGCGCGCGCAGAGAGTGAAACATGTTTCAAGCCACTAACTTGTACCCCACGCCAGTGACGGTTTCGATTTCTACGTCCGCGCCCGCGAGTTTTTTGCGCAAGTGGGCGACATGCACATCAACGGTGCGTGTTTCTCCAGCAAAATCATAGCCCCACGCGAGTTCCAAAAGTTTTTCGCGTGTAAAGACAATGCGTGGGTTTTGCGCGAGAACGGCAAGCAAATCAAATTCTTTGGTGCGCAGCGAGATTGGCTGCTGCTGGATTGTCACTTCGCGCCGGTCGAGGTCGAGATTCATGTCGCCGAGGGTGAGGCGCTGCGTTTTTTGACTGGGCTGGGCGCGGCGCAAGATCGCTTTGACGCGCGCCACCAATTCGCGCGGGTTAAAGGGTTTGGTCAAATAGTCGTCCGCGCCCAATTCCAACCCCACGATCTTGTCCACCGTTTCGTCGCGCGCCGTCAGCATGATGATGGGGACATCGCTGGTGGCGCGAATACGGCGGCACACCTCATAGCCGTCCACCAGCGGCAGCATCAAATCGAGGACGATCAGGTTTGGCGCTTCGGTTCGAAAAGCGTGCAGCGCGCGTTCGCCGTCGTGGACCGCGCTAACGCGATACCCTTCGTTTTCCAGATACAAACGCGCGAGTTCCGTGATCTTGATTTCGTCGTCAACGAGCAGAATGTGAATAGCCATGAAAAAATTATAGGCGTGCTGACATGCTGTGTCAATGAAGGGGTGTAAATTCCGTGTAAAATTGCGCGCCGGAAATCGTTCGGATTGCACTATATGGAAAGCTTACTACGATCTATTAAAGGTTTTCGACGCCTGCCCAAAATGGGAATGCGTTCCTATTGAGTCACAATGTCAGACGAATTACAATTAGCTTGCAAACCTACTAACCCCCTACTTGCGCCGGACCCGCGAGAGATTATACAGGAGAACATCAATGAGAAACCTTGTGATCATGCTCGCCGTCGGCGCTTTCTTTTTGGGATTGGCTTTGTCAGCAAGTCCTGCCTTGGCATCGCCTGCCTATGAAGACCCGCAGCTCTGCGTGAACGGCAAACTCTTGCGCGTGGACCCCACTACAGCTCCGATTGAGGTATGGGTGGAGGTTGGGTCCAATCTAACGGTTGATTATGTGGTGACCAATTGTGGCGGCGATCCGAATTTGCCGGTGGTTGATCCATCCCACGTTTCTGTCGGCGGCGGCAGGAATGAAATGGAAGTAACGGTGCAAACCGAGCCAAAAGCCAAAGTCGTCTTTAACTTTGACGGTCGGGCCAAGACGGTAAAGGCAAACCGACAGGGTTGGGCGGAATTTGAGACTAAGGTGAGATAGCGTTTTATCCCTCCCGAGCGCCGCAGCGCGCTACTGTACGAGAGGCAACCGTGAAATGGTTGCCTCTTTTGCTTGTACATCAACCTTGTTTCTCATTGTCTCTTGGGGCATGTCTCGCTATAATAGCCG
>JACQWQ010000003.1 GCA_016209205.1 Chloroflexota bacterium | reverse complement strand
TTTTCGTCGAACGCCGTGCCGTTTGATACTGCGATTGATGTCGCAACCGAAACGCGCGGCGCGGATGCCAGCACGTTGGCGAGTTTCACCCTCATCGGTTTGTACGTCGGCGTGATTCCCATCTTTCTTGGGATTCTGTGGTTTCCGGCATTGCGGCGTCTCGGCGCGCGCGCCTTTACTTTTCTGATGGCATTGACCATCGGGCTTTTGATTTTTCTCGGGCTGGATGCGGCGAGTGAAGCATTGGAGCAGGCGAATGCATTGGGCGGCGCGTTTCAAGGCGTTGGCATTGTCGGCATCGGCATCGTCGGCACGTTTTTGCTGCTCGACGCGATTTCGCGGCGACAACACAATCTCGGACGCAGTGAGGCGCAGCAGCGTTTCAGCATCGCGTTGATGATTGCGATTGGCATCGGTTTGCACAATCTCGGCGAAGGGCTGGCGATTGGCGCAGCGTTCGCGGTGGGCGCGGCGGCGCTCGGCGCGTTTTTCGTCATCGGCTTCATTATCCAAAACATTACCGAAGGTCTCGGCATCGTCGCGCCGATTGTCAAGGACAAACCGAATTGGTTGAATCTCGCGCTGCTCGGAGTGATCGGCGGCGCGCCCGCGATTGTGGGCGCATGGATCGGCGGTTTGAGTTACTCCCAGCCGCTGTCTGTCTTGTTTCTCGCCATCGGCGCGGGCGCGGTGTTTCAGGTCGCGTGGGAAATTGCGAAACTCGTGCAAAAAGACGCGATGAAACGTCCGATGCCCGTGACAATTTTCGCGGGCGTGTTGGCGGGCATGGCAATGCTGTACATGACAGGATTGTTGATCAAATAGAACATTGGAGGATTACGATGAACACAGTGACAGCTTCGAACCAAACGAAACCGTCGTCCAAGCCCTGGGATAAAAAAATCGTGCTGTTCATCGGCATTGTCGGTCCCTTGATGCTGCTGATCGTCGCGGGTTTGAATGAGCGCTATGGCTGGCTGCCCGCGCTTGCGCCGGAGGTGCAGTGGTTTGGCGTCGTGTTGATGATTGCTGGCAGCATCATCAGTTCGTGGGCGTTGGTCGTCAATAAATTTTTTTCGGGCGTCGTGCGCATTCAAACCGAACGCGGACACACGGTTGTCAATTCGGGACCGTACAAATTTGTGCGGCATCCCGGGTACGCGGGCGCGCTGCTTTACTATATCGGCGCGCCGTTGGGTTTGGGCGCGTTTGGGGCAATGCTGCCCGCGCTGTTCATCATCGGCGTGCTCATTGTGCGCACCGCGTTGGAAGACCAAACGTTACAGCAAGAATTGGCGGGCTATTCAGAATATGCCAAACAAACGCGCTATCGCTTGCTGCCGCGAATCTGGTAAGTAAGCGTTGAACAGCCAAGACACTCGAAAGACTGTACTGATTTTATTTCGTGCATCAAGGTAATCTATGTCGAAATCATTGAACTCTCCAACGGTCACGGGCGTCGGCGACGCCGCGACCGTCGCAGCAGCAACGGAGGTGCTGCAAGGAGCAAGTCAAAAAAATCGCCTCGCGCGCATCCTGCCTTTTATCGGTCCTGCGTTCATCGCTTCCATCGCGTACATGGACCCGGGCAATTATGCGACTAACATTTCGGCGGGCGCACAGTATGGCTATCTGTTGCTCTGGGTTATTTTCGCGAGCAATCTGATGGCAATGTTGATTCAATCGCTGTCCGCGAAATTGGGCATTGCGACGGGACAAAATCTCGCCGAAATCTGTCGCCAGGAATTTCCACGCCCGGTCGTGTGGGGCATGTGGGTGTTGATGGAAATCATGGCGATGGCGACCGACCTCGCGGAATTTCTCGGCGCGGCGCTCGGCTTGTATCTGCTGTTTCGCATTCCACTGTTTCCCGCCGCCCTCATCACCGCCGTCGCCACTTTCGTCATTTTGAGTTTGGAGCGGCGCGGCTTTCGCCATCTCGAAGCAGTCATTACCTCATTCGTCGGCGTCATTGCCGTCAGTTACATTATCGAAACGATTCTGGACAAGCCGGATTGGGGACAGCTTGCGTTTCATGCCGTCGTGCCGCAATTCGCGGGACCCGAAAGTGTTTTGTTAGCCACCGGCATCTTGGGCGCGACCGTGATGCCGCACGTCATTTTTTTGCATTCGGCATTGACGCAAGGACGCATCGTCACGCGCGATCCCAAACAGCTCAAGCGGCTGTTCCGTTTTCAATTGGTGGATGTGGGTGTCGCGATGGGCACGGCGGGTTTTGTGAATGCGGCGATGTTGATTATGGCTGCATCCACGTTCTATCGCGCGGGCATTTCCGACATCGGTTCGATTGAACAAGCGTACCGCACGCTCGAACCGCTGTTGGGCGCGGCGGCTAGCGTTGTGTTTGCAATTTCGCTGTTAGCGTCGGGATTGTCCTCTTCTACGGTCGGCACGATGGCGGGGCAGGTCATCATGCAAGGTTTTCTGCACCGTAAAATTTCGTTGTGGCTGCGCCGCCTCGTCACGATTTTGCCCACGCTCGTCATCATCGGCATGGGTCTTGATCCGACGCGCACGCTGGTCATCAGTCAAGTCGTCTTGAGTTTTGCGCTGCCTTTTGCGATAATTCCGCTGGTGATGTTTACACGCCGCCGCGACCTGATGGGCGTGCTGACGAATCATCGCGTCACGACAATCGTCGCCTCGATCATCGCGTCGCTCATCATTGCGCTCAACTTGTACCTGCTCTATCAGACGCTCTTTGGAAGTTAGAAATTGGAAGTTAGAAGTTGGAAGTTAGAAATTGGAAGTTAGAAGTTGGAAGTTAGAAATTGGAAGTTGGAATCCAATCTCCAATCTCCAATCTCCAAGCCCATGTTCACTCATTTCCTCGTTCCGTTGGACGGCTCGGCGCTCGCCGAAGCCATTTTGCCGGTGGCGCGCACGCTGGCGCATGCTTGCCACGCGCGCGTGACGCTCTTGCACGTGGTCGAACCCGCCGCGCCCGCGACGATTCACGGGCAAGCGCATTTGATGAACGCGGACGCGGCGGAACGTTACCTCAAGGAACGCGCGCACGAACTCGCGCAGCAAGGCATCGCCGCCGATTGGCACGTAGATGTCGCCGAAGGCGGCGATATAGTTCAAGCCATTTTCGCTCACGGTTTGGAATTGCGCGCGGATTTGATTTTGTTGGCGGATCACGGCGCCAGCGGACTCAAGAGTCATTTGCTGGGCAGTATTCCGCAGCAGGTGCTCCATCGCGGCGAAATTCCAGTGCTGCTCGTGTGCACGGCAACGTTGGCGCAGCGCGCGTTTCAATGTCAATCGGTTCTCGTGCCGCTCGATTCCAGTGCGTTGTACGAAACTGCACTGGCGGCGGCGAGCGAAATCGCGCGGGCGAGCCATGCGACGCTGCATCTGGTCATCGTCGTTCCGACGGTGGACGCGCTTTCGCCGGAACGCAGCGCGACGGGAATGATTTTGCCTACTTCGACGCGGGCGGTTCTCGATCTCGCGGAAAACGGCGCACGCCAATATCTTGCCGCGAAATTGGACGAGTTGCATACGCAGCAACTGAAAGCCGATGGACACGTGGCGCGCGGCGACGTCGTTACAAAAATTCTCGAACAAGCGGATAGCGTCCATGCGGACTTGCTGGTCATGGCAACGCATGGGCGCGCGGGACTGGACGCGTTTTGGTCGGGTAGCATCGCGCCGCGCGTGGTCAAGCGCGCGACGGTGCCGATCTTGCTGCTGCGCGTGACCGGCGACGAACCGGTGCGTTGAGCCATTCACCGGCGCGGGGATTTGACGCGCCGGTTTTTTGGAGTATAACATATCATTAGTTGCTGATATATTGATAGGAGTGGAAACATGCTGCTTGCGGCGAACGCACCCAAAGTAGAACTGACGGCGAAACTGTTTCGCGGCTTTGCGGATTCATCCCGCCTTGCCATTCTTGAAACACTGCGCGGCGGCGCACTGACCGTCGGCGAAATCGTAGCGGCGACAGAATTTTCACAGTCGAATGTGTCCAATCATCTCAGCTGTTTGCGCGATTGCGGGTTGGTCAGCACCATGCAAGAGGGGCGGTTTGTGTTTTACGAGCTGAGCGACAAACGTGTCGCAGGGTTTCTGCAAATGGCGGATGAATTGTTGAGCGAGGTGGCGCGCGGTGTGTATGAATGTGTGCATTATCAAAAGCCCAAGCGCGCGCTTGTCGTACGGAACGTTCGCCGCAACGTTCCATCGGCGCGCCGCAACGTTCCGTCGGCGCGTCGTAACGTTCCGGTGGCGCGTCGTAACGATTCGTTCGTGCGCAGTCCAAGCCGGAAGGAACGAAACGGCGTTCGTTCCGTACAGCGCAAGGGTCCGGCGACGCGGAGAAATGGGAAATGAGTTTACAGAAAATCGAACTGCCCGTCGCGGGCATGGACTGTACCGAATGTACGCAGCACGTCCAACACGCGCTCGCGGCATTGCCCGGCGTCGAAACCGTCAACGTTCTGCTCGCTTCCGAAAAGGCCATCCTCACGCTCGACCCCACGCGCGTGAACATGCCGATGCTGCGCGCCGCAGTCGCAAGCGCCGGTTACAGTGTGCCAACTGAGAACAAACTAGAGGCGGCATCCAACACGCTGCCTCAAGATAATCTGCAAATATCACAACGCAGCGGCATTGTTCTGCTGCTCATGTTTGGTCTGGTTTTGTTTGTCGTCGTCGCGGGCGAATGGCTGGGACTGTTTGAGGCAATTACGGCGCGCGTGCCGTTTGTGGTCGGCGCGGCGTTAGTCTTGGTCGCGGGCGCGCCGATTTTTTGGAATGTGCTGCGCGCGTTGTGGCGGCGCCAAATTATTTCGCACACGTTAATGTCTATCGGCGTGCTTGCCGCGCTCGCGGTCGAGCAATGGGTTACGGCGCTCGTCGTGATTTTTTTCATGTACGTCGGTAACTATGTCGAAAATTTTACGACGCAGCGCGCGCGCGGCGCGTTACGTGATCTGCAACAACTCGCGCCGCAAACTGCGCGCGTTGAAAGAGATGGTCAAGAGCAACAAGTGGAGATTGGCGAGCTGGAGATTGGGGACTGCGTTGTCGTGCGTCCCGGCGAAAAAATTCCGGTAGACGGCGAAGTGCTGGAAGGGCACGCGACGATCAATCAAGCCGCGTTGACGGGCGAAGCCATGCCGGTCGAAGTAAAGGCGGGCGCGCAAGTCTATGCCGCGACGATAGCGCAGCTCGGCAGTTTGCGCGTGCGTGCAACGCGTATTGGGCGCGATACCACGTTCGGGCGCGTCATTGAATTGGTGGAACAAGCCGAAGCCAATCGCGCCGAGGTGCAGCGCGTGGCAGACAAATTCAGCGGGTATTATTTGCCGATGGTGTTGGCGATTGCGGCGGCGACATTTTTGGTACGACGGGATCCGTTGGCAACGGCGGCGGTGCTGGTCGTCGCGTGTTCGTGCTCTATCGCGCTGGCGACGCCGATTGCGATGCTGGCTTCGATTGGCGCGGCGGCGCGGCGCGGCATTCTCATCAAGGGCGGCAAAATCATTGAGGCGTTGGCGCAAGCGGACGTGGTGTTGGTGGATAAAACAGGCACGCTGACACAGGGCAAACCGCAGCTCACGGATGTCATTCCGCTGAACAGCGTGGACGAAAACGAATTGTTGGCGCTTGCCGCGTCGGTGGAACGTGAGTCAGAGCATCCGTTGGCGCGCGCGGTCTGCGACGCGGCGACGGCGCGGAATTTGTGGTTACACAAGCCAGCAGATTTTCAAGCGATACCGGGGATCGGTGTGCGCGGGGTGGTTGGAGATTGGAGATTGGAGATTGGAAGTTGGAGATTGGAGGGTAGAGACGTTCCGATGGAACGTCTGGAGGTTGGAACGGCGCACGACGCGACGCGTATCGGGTTTGATTTGGAACAGCAAGACAAAAGTTTGTTGTATGTGTACGGCAATGATGAATTGCTCGGCGTGCTTGCCGCATCCGATACGGTGCGCGTACAAGCGCCGGACGCGCTGCGTGAATTGCGCGCGTTGGGCATCGCGCACATCGAATTGCTGACGGGGGACAATGAACGCGCGGCGGCGCGGAATGGGGGGGGGGACGGACATTGCCCTCGAAGCCGCGCACGTCATGTTGATGCGCGACGATTGGTCGCGCGTGCCGCAAGTGTTTCGCATCGCGCAGCGCACCATGCGCGTGGTGAAAATGAATTTGGGTTTTACGGCAGTGTATAACGCGGTGGGCTTGACGCTCGCGGCGCTTGGCGTTCTGCCGCCCGTGCTCGCCGCCGCCGCGCAGTCGCTGCCCGATTTGGGGATTTTGGCGAATTCGTCGCGACTTTTGAAACAAAAATAGAAAGTAGTGTATGTCCTTACACGCGCATTCTCACACGAACTATGTTAATGCACGGCGGATGCTGTTTGCGTTGTTTATCACGCTGGCGTTCGTACTGTTTGAAATCCTCGCGGGTGTATACGCCAATTCGCTCGCGCTGCTGACCGATGCCGCGCACAATGTCACGGATGTCCTCGCGCTGGCGTTGAGTTGGTACGCGCTGCGCGTCGCGCTGCGTCCGGCGAACGCGAGCAAAACGTTTGGCTATCATCGCGTCGGTATCGTCGTCGCGCTCGTCAACGCGTCGTCGCTGGCCTTGATTTCCATTTTTATTTTTTACGAAGCCGCGCGGCGTTTTTTGAATCCTTTGCCGGTGCAAGACACGATTTTGATTGGCGTTTCGCTCATTGCGTTTTTTGTGAACGCGGGCACGGCGCTGTTGGTGCTGCGCGGCAGTGCAACGGATTTGAATCAACGCAGCGCGTTCTGGCACCTCGCGGGCGACGCGGTGGCGACGCTCGGCGCGTTTGTGGCAGGCATCGGCATCGCGCTGACGAATTGGGACTGGCTCGATCCGCTGGCGAGTATTTTGATCGCCGCGTTGATTTTGTGGAATGTCGTCGGCATCGTGCGTGAGGCGTTGGACATTTTATTGGAAGCGACGCCGCGCGATGTGGACGTGGACGGGATGGTCAGCGCGATGCAAAGCGTGCGCGGCGTGCGCGGCGTTCACGATTTGCACGTGTGGTCTATCGCGCAGAATTTGCGCGCGCTGTCGGCGCACATTTTAACGGACGATGTGACGATCAGCGACGGCGCGCAGGTGCAGCGCGACCTTAATGTCCTGCTGCACGAACGGTACGGCATCGCGCACGCCACGCTGCAACTCGAATGTTCCGGCTGCGAACCCGACGCGTTGTATTGTGAATTGGATCAAGCGCACGAACATAGTTGAGACCCAAAGGGTTTTTCAAGCCGCTGCGACTCGATTCGCGTGCGCGTCGAAAACCCTTTGGGTCTTATGGGTCCACTTGCTGTTTTCGCGGTCTATACAAAATCTTTACCAATTCTAAACCAAATCTAAAATAAAACCCCTTGACAAAAGGGGGGGGGGTATAATAGACGCGCCTCAAGTTCGTTTGGAGACACAATACTCAGCGAAAGGAGACCCGAATGTCTGATTCCCGACAATCCCCTCAGCGCTCATTCTCGCCGATCCTTGCTTTGGCTTTGGTGATCGTGTGTGCTGCCCTCGCATTTCTGTTGTTCCGCTTTGTTTTCCAGAGTTCGAACCAGCCGGATCAATCCACTCAATTTGTGAGTGGGGCAGCGGCGACTCCTGTTTTGACAAAACAGGGCGCAGTTACTCCTCCCTCAACAGAATCTCCATCGGAGACACCAATCCCTGCTGCAACCGAAGTAGTTTTTTTGGGAACGCCTGTGTATGTGAGTCCTGTGCCAACGCACGCCGCCGGACCAACGGCACGGTTTGACAGGGTTCTACCATTGGAGCAATGGTTAACGTTTTCCGACGAGAAAGTGGGATATTCGATCAAATATCCCTCCGACTGGTATCTGGAAACTGCATCACCTGAAATGCGGGAGCGTGGAATTTGTTGCAGCACCAGTATCTACAGCTACGACCCGAAGGACCCAAACTTGGAAGCTCTGGGGAAGGAAGGGAAATGGCCCTCGAACTATGTGGCTGTGCATTTTGCGGTGGCTGATCTCAGGGCAACCGTTCCCAGCCTGGCGTTCGAGCCGAATGAATCCATGTGCAATTGGGTACATCGAATTAGAAAATTCGATGAAACTGATAATGTTGTTCAAGAGCATGAAATGACAATTTCAAACGCTCCCGCATGCTTTCAAGCGATAACTGCGCCGAAAATTCGCCCGCTGGCGGTCATTGACATTCGCAAAGATGAGAACATCGTCCTCACGATCTTTTATCCCTACAAAGCGGTCGGCGCACTGGAACAAAGCATCGAGCAAATGCTGGCAACCTTTGAGTTCATAAAATAAAGTTGCCCGCATTTCATATTGAACCGCAACATCAAGTATTCGACAATGAGGTAACACAATGAAAAATCCAACCAAAGCATGGTTCGCGCTCGGCTTGATCGTCCTGATGGTTCTTGGATATGTGACCTGGAATGGCGCCTTTGCAAATTCGGAGCGAGAAAAGGATCCCGCGCCTTCTTTTGCCCATCCTGTGCCGGGCGCTCCGACCCCCAAATACAAAAGTTACAGTTTGCCTTGGAACCGGCGAGAGAAAGCAATCATTACCAACGGACCGGGAGAGGGCGATCATATTACCAACTACGGCTGTGCTGAAGGAACGGAATGCTACATCGGTTCACAGGAAGCGATTGATTTTGGCGCTAGACCGCCGGGGCAATGGAATGAACTTCGCGCAAGCAAGAAGGGGGGAGTTTATCTCAATGCCCCAGAGACTCAGTACTTCAGGACATGGGGTAATCTTCTGATAATTTCACACCAAGACAATTTCTTTACCTACTATGCGTATTTGGAGCAGCAAAGCCCACACGTTAATGGGACATTTCTGACCAGAGGTTCATTCATCGGTTGGATGGGGAACACGGGTTGTCGGAATGCAACTCCCGCACGCATGCGGCATTCACCTGCATTTCGAAGCACGCGACCTCATGTCGAATCAGAATCCCTATACTGGAGATTCTAATTTTCACCCACTGAGACGCGTTAGAGGAATCGGTTGGTATCCCTGGTTCCCACAAGCGTCAATGAATTCCGGTTTCACCGCCGGAAGCACATCCCACCCTGTTGGATACTGCTTGAGCAACCGCCGAATTACGGTTCAATGGCCAAGCGCTCCCGACGGAGAGGTGGATGACACGGATGCCAATGGCGTCACGCAAATCGAGGCGTATTCTTATGGTTTCGTGCCGAATGGATCCGGATTATACGCCTCCCAAAGACCCAATTCTGAATCGGGATTGGAGCGTATTGCCAAGCAATGAGGTGACACCGGGTGCAGACGCACAGCATCCTAACAAATACTGGTTCCATCTGCGAGTCAAGAGTCGCGATCATGGATGGGCAACTCCTAGTGAGGTAGTACATCAGGGACCGTATCTCATTGCAAACGGAGGCCCCTTTTCTGCTCCTCCTGATGCGTGGCATGGAGCGCAAGAGGGTGATGCGCCAGAGTAACGATAAAAGATGGAGGGAACTCCTTGGCGGAGTTCCCTCTATTTCATTTGTTTCGCAAGATTGAACTTTGACAAGGACACCTTTAATGTTCATGCACAAGCTCTTTCCTCCAAAGGCGCGCATGGACAATGGACAAATTCTGCGATACCGTTTTCAAGCGACATTCGATGGACTCTACAATAGGAGGCAAAACCATGCACAAGCCAAGTCAAAAAGACATTCGCATCGGATTATTGGCGATCACAATCCTCTTGGGGACACTGACCATCACAATCTTGGCGCCGATGGCGCGTGGACAAACGGGTAAAAAGACACCTGTTGTTGATGTTACGGCTTCCCCGTCGGCAACGGACAATTTTTCAGGTATTCCTACAGAGACAGCCACGCCTACCGATTGGTGGTATCGCGACCTTCGACCCGATAAACGCGCGGTATTTGAAACGGATATGGCGCGAAGAGCAACCGCAGCTGTCTCGGCGCATCTGCGCCGACCGACGCGACCCATCAAGACAGCGGAACCAATCGTTCTTTCAGGACGCCAGGCGGGCGCGGGTGTAATCATCGAGGATGATCCTTATCCCTTTGCGCATGGCTCTTATCGTGTAACGAGAGACGCGTGGGGAGTAACTGTAGGGGATGAGAATATCGTCATCTTTGCAGGAGCATCTGTTGATGAGCCTGCCCAAGGGGTCGTGATCATCTTTCATTTGTCTCGGTTTGGGAAGGGTGACACTCGCCCGATCAAGACCGTCAAATCGCCCGTTCAGGTTGGGAAACTGTATGTCAAAGGTGCGGAGGATATGATCTTGATTCTTGGCTCTGAAAAGGGCGAGGACTTGCGGTTTGATGTGTCCAAAGAGGAATTTGTGGTACAGTAGAATCTCTCACGTGTTTCTGGACAGCAGCGCAAAGTAGCTCGATAACAAAAAAGCGGCAGGTGAATTTCCTGCTGTTTTTTGCTTCCTATTCAGTTGCACTGTTCCGCCGGTTAAACTGCCACGCGATGATGAGTGGCGCGGGAGAAACAGACAACGGATGAGGCAAGCGGATAAACGGATGTTCATACCGCGCGCGGCGTTCATCCGCTCATCCGTTTCGCATCCGTTGTCCGCACGTCATCCGCGTTCTGCCGATTGAACTGCCACGTGATAATCAACGGCGCAGGCGCGGCGAGGCAGAGGAAAAAGGTCACGACCAAGACCAACAATGCGGGGAAAACAAACGCGTCGTTCAACGCGCCCGCCATGCCCAACAGCACGGTCAGCATAAACGCGGCAAACGCGATGATACCGATAACAATTGCCCAACGTTGGGCGCGTTTCAGCGAAGCGCGTTTGACGCCGCTCACAAAACCGCTTTGCCCATTCACGCGCACGGGAATCCACTTGCCGTCGTCGCCAATGTAACTTGAAACGTACGTCGGGAGTAACAACAACGTCCAATGTGGTTCCCCGTACGCCGCGCGCAAAACAAATTGTTCGTGGTGCTGCGCGTTCGATGCGGTTTCACATTCACGCGCCGCGCGGCGTTCGATTTGTTCGCGCGCAAATTGCCACGCCGCGTTCGGCGCGACATCGGGCACGCGGACGATGGCATTGTTCAATGCTTCGCTTGCAAAAGAAATCGCGCGTGAGGTATCGAACGGCGGTTCGCGCCAATTCGACGCGCCGAGCGCGAGCATCCACCGCGCGTGCTGCTCCAACGCGGGCGCAGGCGTGTTTTCATATTTGCGCGCGAGTTCTCCGGCGCGCGGTTCCCAACGCACGCGCGTTTCGTTGAGCCGCTGCGTGACCCAACCGTTCCCGTCGAAACGTTCTTCACTGCTCGCGACGAGGTAATCGAAACCCATTTGCGCTTGCCAGGTCCCGAACGCACGCGCATCCGCGAGATATAGGGGCAGAAAAATCCGCGCGAGATTTGCGCGCAATGCTTTGGCGCTCAACGACGCGGGCTTGAACGGAATAGCGCGCAACCAGCGTTCCAAATTCGCGTCGAGCGTCGCGTCGGACACGCCAAAGGGAATGACGAGTTCGGGCGGCGCATCGGCTTGCAGCGCGGGCAGGGGTTCGAGCCGCGCGGCGAGACAATTCGGGCACACGGGCGCGCCCGCGTGCGACGGCACGAGAAATCCCGCGCGACAATTTTTGCAATGCGCCGGATGCATCGCCCCCCACGCCGCGTCGAGTTCATTACGCGTTGGCACAATTTCGACGCTCATACTTGTCCTACGCGCATTGAACATTGAACATTGTGCATTGTCCATCGCCCATTGTGCATTCCGCATTGCGCGTTGTGCATTGTTATGCTTCCCCCCCGCGCTGCGCCTGTTGAAGCAGAACGACCGCGACGATTGCGCCGACGACGAACACGACGCCGCCGAGCAAAAACAATCCGCCGGATTGGTAACGCAGCATTCCAAACGCGAGCGCCAGTCCCGCCAACAGCACGCCGGGCAGCACGAGCGCGCCGACAATCGCCCACACTTTGGTCCACGCAACGGGCTTGTCGCCCGCGACCTTGCCCGTTTGTCCGTTGATGACGATTTGATAGGTTTTGTCCGCAAAGCGATACGTCGCCAAAAACGCGGGCAGCAAAATCAAGCGCCATGCTTCGTCGTCGAACACCGCGTTCATGGAAAAATTGCGGACGTGACGCGAATCAATTTGCTCGTCGCACGCGTCACGCGCGATTTCGCGCATCCGCGTACGCGCGGCGTCCCACGCGTCATTCAAGGAGATTTCGTAACTCTGTGCGCGCCAGCCCGCGAGATAACCGGGGTCGTACGTCACGAGCGCGTTGAGGTCGTACGGCGCGAGGCGTTTCAACAAGCGTCCGTTAATGTGCGAGGCGCCGGTTTGTAACTCGTCGTCAAACGGCAGCGCCACTTGGCCCTGTTCCCAATTCCATTCGAGGCGCGTGCGGGTTTTGAATTTCATTTCGCCGACGTCGAAATACTGTTCGCGCTTTTCGCGACCCACTTCTGCGCGCCACGCGGCGTTGACGCGCGCGCTAAAGGTCCAAAACGGCAAATAGATGCCGGTGAATTGCGCGCCGCGTGCGGCGTGTACCAAATCGGACGGGTACATCCAGCCGCGTTTCAACCACGCGCGCGCGAGCTGTGTACACGCATCGCGCGCGGTTTTGAAGGGAATCAACACGCGTGGACGAAACGCGTCGGGCACCGCCGTGCGCGCCGCGACGCGATTCGAGCCGCAAAAAGGACACGTTGTGGAAAGTTCGGTCGGGGCGACGGAAATGTTCGCGCCGCAATTTTCGCAGTGCAAATCGCGGCGCGTCAAGCCCCAGCCGCGCGGCGTACTATTCACCGTATCGAGCGTAAACTCGAATTCATTCGCGCGGCGGCCGACCGTTTGCGCCTGAATGGCGTACACCGAACCGCAATTGGAGCAGGTCATGCTGCCCACGCGCGGATCGAACGCGGTCGTCGCGCCGCAGTTGGGACATTTGAAGCTGCGCGCGTCGGCGAGCTTGTCCACGCGCGGGGCAGGGGCATAGACGGTGATGCCTTCGAGTTTAGATTCGACGCGAATAAAACCTGCGGGAATCGCGCTGGCCGCAGATGTGGCATTGGGTCCGGTCGGTGTGGCTAGGGGAGGGGAATTCATCTGACGTGCAGCGACTTGCTTTTTTGAGCCAGCGATTTCGAATCGTCGGGTTTTTCATTGCGGCGTTGGGACGCTGTCCTTAACCTAGTTCTTGACTCTCACCGACTATTTTGCGCGCTGTATTATATAAACGCTGCGAGAGTCGCACTCCCGTGCGCATCATTTCATCCAGCAGGGGCGTGATGGTTTCCAAATTGCCATTTTGTTTTGCTGCAATCAAGATGCCGACGGTGCCAGTAATAGGCACATTGTATGTTTCTGCAATCGTCCGCCCCCGTCGTTCATCAATGAGCAGCGTCGCGCCAAGCTCACGCGCCAGCACAAGCGCTTCACTCTCTCCGGCGTCCAACCAAAAACGCAGGCGCTCGACTTCGGCGTTGTCTTGGGGTGCACGCACTTGCAGCCATGTGCTGGTTTTGATCTGACGCGCGATTTCGTTGTCGCGACGCGTAGTCTCTATTAAAACGGTTGGCGGGATCAGTACGCTCTCGTACAACACATGAAGCAGATGCAGCTGGTTGATTGTTCCTAACGCGATGAGCGGACCGGCATTGGAAACGACAGACATATGATTTGTTCAGTGGCGCGTAATCGCGGCAGATGCGGTGAGAATATCTTGCTCTAAGCTAGAGACGTCCAGATCGAGGTATGGAATCTCTCGCGCATTCAAGAGCTCGATAAATTCGAGTTTGGACATACGCAGAATTTCTGCCGCCTTGCCTGAAGAAATGCTGCCTTCGCGAAACAGTTCCAAGATGACCCATTCTTGCGCGCGCTGGGCTGCCTCCGTCCTAGAAATATCTAGGGCGACTAACAACTCGCGCGGGAGCGCGATTTTTACATCAATTGTGTCGATCATACACATTCCTTTCAGACGGGTTCCACCGCTTCGCGCGCGGCTTTAATATTCAACGGCGGTGTATCAATGGGAATTACACAGCCCGCGCCGACAATCAAGCCCGTTCCGTCGGTCTGTCGAATCGCGTCTTGAATCTGCGCGGCGATAGCATCGGGCGTCGTCTGTAAAACGTCCCATTCGTCAATGCCGCCCGCAACCGCGCCGTCGAACAATGCTTTGCCTGCGCGCAAACTCGGCGGTGTTTTGCGGTCGTGCCAATTCACGATTTGCACGGGATATTTGAAAAGATGTTCGTAATAAATGTTTTCGCCGTGAATGTGCAGCATGACGAAATCCACGTGCCCGCGCAATTCGTTGATGAGCGCGAGATTGTACGCCTGCCCGAAGGCGCGCGATTCTTCGGGCGTCAAGACATCGCGGCTCGCAACTTGCGTCGCCAGAAACAGCCCATCCGCGCCCGCTTGCACCGCATTAAAGCCAAAGCGTTCCATCGTCGTGCCAAGCGCGTGCAGTGCGTGTTTCAATTCGCCCGGATGTTCGCGCATGTCTTGGACGAGACGGTCGCCAGCTAACGTGCGCGCGCACGACAGGGGCGAAAAAAGGGTTTGCAGAATGGGCACGTCTTTGCCCAACGCGTGCCGAATGCGTTGCATCGCTTCGTGTTCGCGCCGGAACACGGGATGATTCATTTCGATGGGTTTGACTTGATTCCAATCACGCCAATCGTTAATCACGCGGCGCGTGTGCGTGCGAGTGCCTTCGCGATTGCCCGCGTCCTGTAATTCGCCGCCGTACAATTCCGCGACATAGCTCGCGGCGGGCGTAACCTTGACGAAATCAAAATCATATTTTTCCTGAAACTCGACGACGCGGCGCGCGAATTTTTCCGCGTCGAGGTCGTCGCCCGGAAAATGCCGCCACAACCCGATGGGCGGGCGGTCAACCGGTTTTTTTTCAATAGCGGCGTGGAGGCGTTCACGTTTGTTCATGTAGAAAAAGTGATTGGAAAAATTTGCGTGCGCCGCACGCAAATTTTTTCAATCAACAAGTTGAATTGGAATTTCGGTAATCGTCTCGTTCTCCAGACGATAGGCGTGCGCTTCTGGCGCGTCGGGATTCATTTGTGTCATGATGATATAAATTGTGCCCGGATAACGCGGTTCTTGCAAATCCGAATCCCACGCGTCGCGCAAATCGGTGGGCGACGGGTAGGCGGGCGTAACGGGATGCGAATGGTAAATCGCAAGAATGTCGTACCCGTTATCGTCCATATCCTGCATCGCCTGAATTTGTTCCGCGCCGTCCATGAAATAATTCTTGACACGATTTTCGGCGGTGTTTTTTATCGGATAAATTTTCAAGGCGCGCCCGTCCTTGCCGCCGATCATGCCGCAGGTTTCGTACGGCGCGTCGCGGCGCATTTGCGCATGGAGCTGGTCGAGTTGAGATTGAGTCAGAATCATATTGAAGGATGAAGGATGAAGGATGAAGGATGAAATAGGTAGACCCGAAATTCATCCTTCCGCCTTCATCCTTCTGCCTTAGTTTTTAATCCCCGGCACCGGATATTGCTTGGAAAGCTCGCGCACCTCGGCGCGCACGCGCTCAATCGTCGCGTCGTCGCCGATGTGGTCAATCACGTCCGCAATCCAATCGCCGACCTGAAACATTTCTTCGACGCCCATGCCGCGTGAAGTCAACGCGGGCGTGCCGAGACGAATGCCGCTGGTGACCGTCGCCTTGGCAGTGTCGAACGGAATCAAATTTTTGTTCGCCGTAATGCCTGCCTCATGCAAACGATCTGCCGCGTCTTTGCCCGTCGCGCCGCGCACGCTCACGTCCACGAGCAAGAGATGATTGTCCGTGCCGCCGCTGACGACGCGCAAACTGCGTTCTTGCAAACGTACGCCGAGCGATTGCGCGTTTACGACAATGCGCTGCGCGTATTCTTGAAATTCGGGCTGTAACGCTTCGTGAAACGCGACCGCTTTGCCCGCAATGACGTGTTCGAGCGGACCACCTTGCGTGCCGGGGAAAATCGCCTTGTCAATCGCTTTGGCTTTTGCTTCTTTGCAGAGAATCATGCCGCCGCGCGGACCGCGCAAGGTTTTGTGCGTCGTCGTCGTCACGACGTCGGCGAGCGGCACCGGGTCGGGATGCACTTGGCCCGCTACGAGTCCGGCGATGTGCGCCATGTCCACCATCATTTTCGCGCCGACCTTGTCGCAAATCGCGCGAATCCGCTCAAAATCAAATTTGCGCGGGTACGCGGTTGCGCCCGAAACGATCAATTTCGGTTTGTGCTCTAACGCAAGTTTTTCCAATTCGTCGTAATCAATTTGCTCGGTCGCTTGATTCACGCCATAGCCGACGAATTTATACAATTGTCCCGTAATGTTCACGGGCGCGCCGTGTGTGAGGTGTCCGCCTTGTGCGAGCGACAATGCCATGACCGTATCGCCGGGTTCAAGCAACGCGACGTACGCGGCGAAATTGGCTTGCGAACCGGAATGCGGCTGCACGTTCGCGTGATCCGCGCCAAACAATTTTTTCGCGCGCGCGATGGCTAACGCTTCGGCATCGTCCACAAATTCGCAGCCGTTGTAATAACGCTTGCCGGGGTATCCTTCCGCGTATTTGTTGGTCAAGACACTGCCGACGGCGGTCAACACCGCGCGGCTCGTATAATTTTCCGACGCGATCAATTCCAAATTTTCGGACTGGCGGCGTTTTTCCAACTCGATGATTTCTGCAATTTCGGGGTCTACTTGTTCGATAGGCAAATTGAGAGGGGGCATCTATGAGGATACAAGAATTATAGCATATTGAATTTATTTCCCCTTTCCGTATCGTTATGCTAGAATCGCGGGCTAGAAGTTGGAAGTTAGAAGTTGGAAGTTAGAAGTTGGAAGTTAGAAGTTGGAAGTTGGAAGTTAGAAGTTGGAAGTTAGAAGTTGGAAGTTGGAAGTTGGAATCCAATCTCCAATCTCCAATCTCCAATCTCCAATCTCCAATCTCCAATCTCCAATCTCCAATCTCCAATCTCCAACCTCCAATCTCCAATCTCCAGTCTCCAATCTCCAAAATATGCTTCACGGCGTCGAATTAAAGACACTCGTCACACACAGCGACGAACGCGGTTTTTTTCGCGAATTGATTCGCGCGAACGATCCGATTTTTGCGGAAGGGTTCGGGCAGTGGAGTCACACCCTGACGCATCAGGGCGCGGCGAAAGCGTGGCACATTCATCAAACGCAGATTGATTGGTGGTATGTCGCGTTGGGCGCAATCAAAGCGGTGTTGTACGACACCCGCGCGGATTCGCCCACACACGGGCAGCTCCAAGAAATTCTGCTCGGTGAAAATTATCCCGCGCAAATTTTGAAAATTCCCCCCGGCGTCGCGCACGGTTACAAAGTGATTCAGGGTCCGGCGCACCTCTTTTATATTACGTCCAGCATCTACAATCCCGCCGACGAAGGACGCATTCCCCATGACGACGAAACGATTGGGTATGATTGGAACAAGGGACCGGAGATAAAGTGAGGGAGTGAAAGAGTGATAGAGAGATAGAGTGATAGAGTGATGGAGTGATAGAGAGATAGAGTGATGGAGTGAAATTTTCTCTCCCGCTCTCCCGCTCTCCATCTCTCCCGCTCTCCATCTCTTGCTCTCTCCATCTCTCGCTCTCTCCATCTCTTGCTCTCTCCATCTCTCCCGCTCTCCATCTCAAATGGACAAGTCCATCCAACTCGGTCATCCTTCCTACGTTTGGCGTTTCGGGCAGGATCGGCGTCTGAATATGATCCGCGCGTATTTGCCGCTGGACGGCGCGCGGGTGTTGGACATTGGCTGCGGCATCGGGACGTACGTGGAAAAATTTCGCGCGCTGAATGCCCACGCGTACGGGGTGGATGTGGATGCGGAGCGTGTGACGCGCGGGCGGCGCGAAAAAGATTTGGACACGCTCGCGTTGAGCGCATCCGAAGCACTGCCGTTCGCGAGCGGTATTTTCGACGGTGTTTTACTGCACGAAGTCATCGAGCACGTGAACGACGACCGCGAAACGATTCGTCAAGCGCAGCGGGTGGCGAAACACGGCGGCGTGGTCATTGTGTTTGCGCCGAATCGTTTGTATCCGTTCGAGACGCACGGCGCGTATTTCGGCAAGCGTTACGTGTTCGGCAACATCCCGTTCATCGGTTATTTGCCCGACGGTTTGCGCAACAAGTTCGCGCCGCACGTGCGCGCATATCGTTCGCGTGACCTGCGCGCGTTGTTCGACGGATTGGACGGGGAAATAATCGCGCACACGCAGGTGTATCCGGGCTATGACAAGATCGCCGCGCGGCGCAAGGAATTGGCGGGTGTGTTTCGCAACGTGACATACGCGCTGGAAAATACGCCCCTGAAAAGTTTCGGATTATCACATTTCTTGGTGTGGAAGAAAAAGTAGGAACAAGGTCTCCCTTGAGAAAGCGGCGGGCAGTATCTTTTTGGCTCATTGCCACGTTCAAGCTAGATAGAGTATCTGTACCCGACATAATGTCTGTGTTCGTGCGAAGTTCTTGGCAGAATCGCAGAACGCGACGTATTCTCAGGGAGGTAGTCGAATGAAGAATAGGCGTCTGCTACTTTTAGCGGTTGGCGCGGCAGTGTTGGCTTTGAGCATGTTTGTGGTGCTCGCCATGACACCGGCTGCGTCAGCGAAAAAGGGGGGGAAAGGAAAAATCTCGTGGTCGCAAAACCCGGTACGCGCAACGGTTGCGCCGGGTGGTGCGTTTAGCGCCACGGTTGTCTTTTCGAGCACAACCGATCTCAAGAATGTCACATTGGATGCTACCCCATCCTTGAGCGGCACGACGACCATTTCGCCTACGGCATTTGCCAGTATCACGGCAGGGTTGCCCTACAGTGTAGAAGTGAGCTTTGCTGCGCCTTCAACCGGCGAGCGTGCTCGGTATAACGGAGTCCTGCATTTGCGTACCGGCAGAAAGAATCACCCCAGTAATCTCAAGCTACGGTTTGCGGTTCCGGTCAGTTCGACCTCGAGTCTTCCATAAGCACAATCGAATATCACACAAAAATGCTCCCTAGAAATTCAGGGAGCATTTTTGTGTTACTGGGGCACAAGGATTTGAACCTCAATCAACTGATCCAGAGTCAGTCGTGCTGCCGATTGCACCATGCCCCACCGACGGCGAAATTCTAGCATCACTCGCACATTCGCGCAAATCATTTTATCGCGCAATCGCGTTTGGATGCGCGGCATCGTAAAATAAAATTTTACGTCACAAAAAAAGTGAAATGCTGCGCATTGGCAATGCGCGTATCCGCATCAATCGCATTGCGATTTCACCTTTTTTCTGCGGGCGAATTCCATTCGCTCTTGGGCTGCGCGCGGTTTCGCAAAATGGTGCGCGGACGATTGAAATCGTTACTACAGTCATCAAAAAATTGCGCGAGCAACATCCTTGCGCAATTTTTGTTCCCGCCGTTGGGATCCGATTTTCGGCATCCCTTGTAATTATCTGTAGAACGACACGCGGCAACATGCGGGTTCCGCGTGTGCTGTTCCTCATTTCCATCTTCTCCATTCGAGCCGCGCGTTGGCGGGAACGCGTGGCTTGGATGTTGTACGCGGCGCATTTTTTCTCCACGTCATTGGGGAGCAGGGAACTTAATACCCCAGATTGCTCAGCGTGCGCTGCAATTCATCCAGGGTAAAGGGTTTGGA
>JACQWQ010000019.1 GCA_016209205.1 Chloroflexota bacterium | reverse complement strand
TCCCGTGCAAAACCACCGCCAGCGTCCATCCGGCAAACGGCGCGCCGACTCGAATCAAAACGTTCTTGTTCAAACGCGCATACGCGATGCCGATGCCGGTGAATGCGGTGAACGCGGCATGGTTCCAGCCCGTCAAAATCACGCGCAAAAAGAACAGGGCAAAGAAAAAGCCCCACCCTTTTTCGTCATAGCCGCCGAACAAATAAAACACATTTTCAGTGGCGGCGAAACCGAGCGCGACGATGCCCGCGTACACGATACCGTCGAGCAGTGTATCGAATTCGGAGCGAAAGACCCACGCGACGAGCAAGATGGCAATGCCTTTGAGTGATTCCTCGACGAGCGGCGCGAAAAAGGAAGTGGTGGCGAGGTCGGCGAGCGATTCGTCTTGCGTCAACGCCAACACACTTTCGCCCAAAATCCATTCGGCGATCACCGCGCCGATGGTGGCGACGAATGCGCCCCACAAGAAGACGACGAACAGTAATTTTTTCGGCTCGCGTTCGAAACGGTCGAACCAATAGACGATGTACGCGTAAAGCCACGCGGGAACGAAACTGAGGAGCAGGGCGGCGCTAAAAGCCAACATAGGGAAATGGGATGCGTGAAACGGGAAACGTCAAACGTAATGCGTCAAACGGGAAACGTCAAACGGGAAGCATCAAACGTAATACGTCAAACGGGAAACGTCAAACGGGAAGCATCAAACGTAATGCGTCAAACGGGAAACGTCAAACGGGAAGCATCAAACGTAATGCGTCAAACGGGAAACGTCAAACGTGAGATGAGAAACGTGCGACCTGAAACTTGCGACCTGAAACCTGCGCCTTGAAACCTGCGACCTGAAACCTGCGCCTTGAAACCTGCGACCTGAAACCTGCGCCTTGAAACTTGCGACCTGAAACCTGCGACTTGAAACCTGCGCCTTGAAACTTGCTGCGCAGATATTATAACAGGGTTGCAAGACATTGGAACGTCGGATAAAATTCGAGCCAAAGTTTCTGGTGAAATCAATGTGATTGAAATCGCATCAGTACAAGTGTAAAATACAACCAACCCCACATTGGAAATAGACTGCTCGATTGCCCTGTGTTCAAGGAGGTCTGAATGTCTCAAGCTGTTGCCAATCCAGACGATATGGAACGGTTTGCGCGCGAGTTGAAACAATTCAATTCCGTTTTGGCGGATTCGATGTCGCGTTTGCAAGGGCAATTTTCAGGTCTCGGCGAAACGTGGCGCGATCAGGAGCATCAAAAATTCGCGCAAGAGTTCGAGCAAACGATGCGCGTGCTGCATCAATTTCGCCGTTCCTCCGATCAACAGATCCCCTTTCTCTTGCGTAAAGCCGCTCGCATTCGCGAGTATTTGAGTCAGCGATAGGACTACAATGAGCGCATCCGCAAACGTTCGCAACGTCCAAGTTCTGGCGGATTTAAAAGCGGCACTCGCCCGTTTCAAAAGCGACACGCAAAGTTCGCTGAACGCCGCGCAACAGGAAATCCAACGCGCGCAGGAATGGTTGGGCGAACGCGAACGCCATTGGCAAGGCGAGGTACGGCGGCGTGAACAAGTTGCACAGCAGGCGCACGCCGCGCTGCAACGTTGTCAAGCATCGGGCACGTATGATCGTGACGGACATTATTACCCGCCGAATTGCAGTGCAGAGGAAGCCGCGCTCGCGCAGGTCCAACGCTCCCTCAGTGCAGCGCAAGCCGAACTCCGCACCGTTCAACAATTTTCGCGCGCGCTTCAACAAGCTGCTGTTGAATTTCAACGTGAGGCGCAGCGGCTTGCGAACTATTTGAACAACGACGTCACAAAAGCATCCGCACTTTTGGAAAACAAGATCTCGATTCTGCAAGCTTACACGGCAATGAGTGCGCCGAGTGTCTCGTATACATCAGCAAGTGACTTGCGGGTTGACTATAGCGGCGCGGCATTTGAACAGTGGGCGATTGCGAACATCTTTCACGACAAACAAAGAATTGGCGTGCCTGTGCTGCTCAACCGACATTTGAGCCAGATTGACGAAGAAGGATTGGGACTCCTTCAAGATCGTATCTCGGACAATTATGTTGATAAAGATGGTTCACTATGGGATGCCAAAGCGTATGATGAACATTCCGTGATTGACCGCGACCAGCTGCGCGATTATCAGCTTATGGAAAGAGCAGGATATGTAATTGATGCAAAGGGCAATCGAGTACGCATTACCTCCGTCAACTATTTGTTCAGCAGTCGAGCGGCGGCGGAAAAGAATATTGATTATTTGCGAGGCGAAGCGACTGTCTGGTATGTGGAGTGGCACTCGGACGGGTCCGGCACGGTACGACTTTTTGAGGATCAATAACAAAATAGATTTGGAGGGGGCTTTGCAATGGCAAGTTTGAATAGCAGCGTCAATGAAATGCAAGAAGCGTTGAAACGATTGCTCCAACAATGGGAAGCCGCGCGCCAAGTGTGGGCCGATTCGGTGAGCCGCGATTTTCAAGAACATCACTTGGAACCGTTGGATACGCAAACGCGCGCCGCACAGCGCGAAATGGAAAAGGTGGCGCAGGTGATTGCCCAAGCGCGCAAGAGTGTCAAATGAAAGGGGGGGGAAAAGACGGATGCGCGGAATGGGCGGATTGGGCGCGCGTGGAGAGATATGCGGTAGAATGAGTGGGATGGGTGGCTTGAGAACGTGGGTGGGAAATTGTTATGGCTGATTTGCTGCACAAGGAATTGACGGGCGCAATCATCGGCGCGTTCTATGAGGTCTATAACCACACCTCACGCACGTATCCCGAATACATTTATGAAAGCGCGCTGATGAATGAATTGCAGGCGCGCGGTTACGAAACGGTGCGTCAAGACGAGTACCAAATTTTCTACAAGGAACGCCTCGTGGGTATTCAGCGGCTTGACTTGTTCGTCGTGCAAGAGGTCGTTGTCGAAAACAAAGTCGCGGAGCGTCTCGTTCCTTTACACAAGGCGCAAGGAATGTCGTATTTGAAAACGGTCGCCAAGTCCGTGGGCTTGCTTTTTAATTTTGGGAGCAGCAAACCCGAATTTGACCGGCTATACCTTGACCCCGCCAAACAGGATGCGCCGCCGCTCAAGAACACTCAAAAATTGGAATTGTCCTCCGATTGGCTTTACCCGGAACTCGCTTTTCAAATTGTGGGAGGATTGTACGAAATTCACAGCACGCTCGGTCCTGGCTTTGTCCATCGCATCTATGCCAACGCGTGTTATCATGAATTGACGCTGCGCGGTCTCGCCGCCGCGCCTGCCAAACGAATGCAAGTGATTTACAAGGGCAATCCCATCGGCGATATTGCGTTCAAGCATTTGACCATTGAGGGCAAGGTGATGGTCTTTCCCACCGCCATCCGCGATATCCAAGGCGTGCGCCTCGATGACTTGAAAATGTGGATGCGTGCAAATGAAATACGTCTGGGCATTCTTGCCAATTTCAATACGGTGCATCTGGACGTGACGGTTATTCGTGCGTAGAGAGAAAAAGACGGATTGGCGGAATGAACGGATAAGAGCGCGCCCATCCGTTCATTCCGCCAATCCGTCCTAAAAGGGGTTTTTATGGCTGAACCTGAACTCATCCAACGTCAGCGCGAACTCGTACGCGCTTGATTTCTCGTGTTGCTGCGCTTAAAATTAGCGCATCCCGTTCGGAGCAATCAACCATTGGACATTCAACCGCTCCGCGAGCAAGCCCGTCAAGGTAAACTTTTTTTCACCGACCATGCAGTGCGGCAAAGGAAAAAACCATGAAGCGCTGTGTGTATTGTCAAGGTGAATTGCACGAACGCAAACTCTGGCGCGCGTTTAGTCAAGCCCGCTCTTTGGATATAAAATGAATCAATCCAACTTGCCGATCGCGCTCTGCAATACAGGGCCCCTCATCTCGGCGTTCCAATCCGATAGCATTGCCCTGTTCACGTTGTTGTTTCGTGAAATCCACACTACCGAAGCATGTATTACGGAATTGGCAAAGCATGGCTGGCAGGCGTCTGTAGAGCAAGCGCGCTCATTCATTGTCACTCAAAGTTTGACGCTTGAAGAGAATAGTATGGCGAGGAATTTGGCGGAGAAAATCGCAGCGCATCCTCTCTCGCAAGACGCAAACCCTGCGGGTCATTTGGGTGAGGCGCAGGTTATGGCGTTGGCGCAACGTTCGATTTATTCTGAAACGATTATCCTTTTGGACGAGCGCGCCGCGCGTGCAGTCGCATTGGAAAGCGGCCTCAACGTTTCTGGCTTTGCCGGTGCGCTCATCCTTGCCGTGAACGAACAATGGATTGAGCCCGAACAAGTCAAGGCGCGTCTGGAACAATGCCGCCGTCAAGGTACACCTTACAGCGAAGCCTTGATTGAACGCGCGTATCAACTTGCCCAAGAAGCAAAAGTGTAGGGAGGTTTTATGGCAGCCAAAATAAATCGCGTGCATGAACCCGATGCGCCATTGCTTGAGCCAGAGGAGTTGGCAGAGGACTATCGCCGTTTGCGCGCGTTGTATCACAAACCCGCGCGCGGCGAACAATCCATCCCACTGCGCGTGCCGTTATGGGTTGTCATCGAAGCGATTGATGATTTAGACCCACCCGCGCTGCGGAATTTGGCGCAACATATCGCTGACCGTTTGGCGACGGTAGAAACATAACCTTACACTTGATCGCGCTCTCATTTCTTGCTTGGAGCAAACCACGATTGGAAATCTAATTCGTCATGCGACGTACCGACTGTCGAATGAATATTCGCGTCGGGCGCGCGGCAAGCGGATACGGAAAGCGGATAATCGGATAAGAGCGCGCCCATCCGTTCATTCCGCCAATCCGTCCTAAAAGGGGTTTTTATGGCTGAACCTGAACTCATCCAACAGCAACGCGAACTCTTGCGCGCGTTTCGGCAAGCGACGGCACAACGCGCACAAACTGAATCCAATGCCAACACCCAACGCAAGCGCGAACTCGATGCCAGCGCCGCGCGCTATCAATCTGCCGTCACCGCCGCCAAACAAGAACTCGAAACCGCCCGCGCCCAAGCCACCGCAGAACTTGCTGCCGTTGACAAGGCAGCCGAGCAAGCTCGTTCCGCCGTTGTGTCGGTTCAATTGCTTGACTTGATTCCTTCTGAAATTCCCTCTGCAGACCGACTCGATTTTGGAGTGACGCCGCTGACCGCCAACAGCAAACTCGAAGCCAGCCGCCAACAAGCCGTCGCGGCATTCGAACAAATCGCGCGCGACGCCAAAACGCTGCAAGCCGAACGCGCCAAGCAAGCACAGCGGCGCAAAGTGGTGATTCGTGTAGGGGTTGTGGTAGCACTTGTTTTGCTCGGGGCTTGCGGGTTCGGGCTTTATAAACTCCTCACTGAGCTGCAGCGCGCACAGCAAGCCGCCGCCACTGCCACCGCCGTCGCGCAGCAAATCGCTCCACTGCGCGCGCAATTCAACTATCAGCGGCGCGGCAATGACGACGCCGAAATGGTCTTTGTCCCCGCCGGCGAGTTCACGATGGGCAGCGACAGTGGCGCAAACGATGAAAAGCCAGTCCATCGCGTCTCTCTCGATGGCTTTTGGATTGACGTATTCGAAGTGACGAACGCGCTGTATAAAAAATGCGTGGACGCGGGCAAGTGCCAACGCCCCGAGAGCTCCTCTTCTTACAAGCGCAGTTCCTATTTTGGCAATTCGCAGTACGACAACTATCCCGTGATTTACGTTTCGTGGGAAGATGCCAGCGCGTATTGCGCGTGGGCGGGCAAACGGCTGCCGACCGAGGCAGAATGGGAAAAAGCCGCGCGAGGTCCTTCGACAAGCTCAGGAGACGCGCGAACGTATCCGTGGGGGAACGATTGGGACTCGAAAAAAGCAAATGCAGAAGATCGAGTCGGCGATACGACCCTCGTCGGAAGTTATCCTGCGGGCGCGAGTCCCTATGGCGCGCTCGACATGGCGGGTAATGTTTGGGAATGGGTTGCAGATTGGTACGAGGAGGGCTATTATGCAAACTCACCGCGCGCGAATCCAAAAGGTCCTTCTTCGGGGCAATATCGGGCGCTGCGTGGCGGCGCGTTCGACAACGGTTCAAACGTCGCGCGTGCGGCGCTCCGCTACCTCAACCACCCGACGCTCCGTAGCATCAGGTTCGGGTGTCGTTGCGCCCAGTAGTTCTCCCTGTTTCTGGGTTTCTGGTTTCTGTATTCTGTTTTCTGAATTTAAAAAATTTTTTTTGAAAAATGAAAACATACAAAAACCTCTACCCCCACATCTGTACGTTCGAAAATCTATTGAACGCATTTTATCAGGCGCGGCGCGGCAAGCCGAAAACGCCTGAACTGTGCGCGTTCGAATATGCGCTCGAACCGAATTTGTTTGCGCTGCGCGACGAATTGCGCGCGCAAACCTATCGTCCGGGACCCTATCACAATTTTTACATCCACGAACCGAAAAAGCGCAAGGTCAGCGCCGCGCCCTTTCGTGACCGCGTGGTGCATCACGCCTTGTGCAATGTGATTGCGCCGATTTTTGAATCCCGCTTTATTTATGATTCGTACGCCAACCGCGTCGGCAAAGGCACGCACCGCGCCCTCACCCGCGCGCAGACTTTCTTGCGCCAGAATGACTATTGTTTTCACGGCGACATTTTGAAATGTTTTCCCAGCATAGATCATCAGATTCTGTTGGAAATTCTGGGACGACGAATCGCCGATGCCGCTGTGATGAAGCTGATTCGTCTCATCCTCCAAAGCGGCGAGGGGATTTTGGCGGACGAATATGAAATGCAGTGGTTTGCAGGCGACGATGTGTTCGCGCCCTTGCGCCCGCGCGGTTTGCCCATCGGGAATCTGACGAGTCAATTTTGGGCGAACATTTATTTGGGCGAACTCGATACCTTTGTCAAACACGAACTGCGCTGTCCGTACTACCTGCGCTATGTGGACGATTTTTTAATTTTCAGCGATGACAAGCGGGAATTGCATCACGCCCGGCAAGAAATCGCGCATTTTTTGGAACGGCTCCGTTTGCGCCTCCATCCGCGCAAACAGCGCGTCTTTCCCGTCCGCACGGGCGTAGATTTTTTGGGTTTCGTTTCCTTTCCCGAACGGCGCAAAATTCGCCGCGAAAACGTCAAACGCTTTACCCAACGGCTGCGGCGTTTACAGAAAGCGTACACCGCAGGCGAAATTTCCCTTGTGCTGGCAGAACGCTCCATGCACAGTTGGCTCGCGCACGCGGGGCATGCAGATTCGTATCGGCTGCGCTCCAAAATTCTCGCGGGCGTGGTATGGACTGCGCCTTCTATCGGATGAGCATCCTGTGAACGAGTCGCCTATCTTTGTCAAAACCTACGCCTTTCTCTTGTGGCTCATGCCCTTGACCGCCAATTTTCCCAAACACCAGCGTTTGGGCTTGGCGCGGCGTTTGGAAGACCGCGCGCTCGATTTTTACGAATTGATTTTGCAAGCGGGCAAATCCAAAGGCGACGCGCGGTATTTGCGCGCGGCGGACATTGAATTGGACAAGGTGCGTTTTTATTTACGCCTATGCAAAGACCTGAAAATATTGAGTTTGGGGCAATACGCGCACGGCGCCGAGCTCGCCGTCGAAATCGGCAAGCTGCTCGGCGGTTGGTTAAAAACAACGTAGGGACAGTAGGGGCAGTGCCTTGTGCCTGCCCAATTTGCTGCCCAATTTGCTGCCCAATTTGCTGCCCAATTTGCTGCCCAATTTGCTGCCCAATTTGCTGCCCAATTTGCATGCCAGATTCCCTGGCGGGACAGGTTCAAAAAGGCGCTGCGTGGCGGCACGTTCAACAACAATTCAAACAACGCGCGTGCGGCGAACCGCAACCACAACCACCCGACGAACCGTAACAACAATATCGGGTTTCGTTGCGCCCAATAGTCCCACACACTCTGCCGGCTTGTCGCCCGTTCACGGAGGGGCGAACGAGGCAAGGGAGAACTACAGACCTGTTCCGGGCTGAGCGGCGCGCAAGGTGAGCCGTCTCAGCCGAATAACAACCTGCTCTGCCCAATGTGGTAAGCCCACGCACCCGCGCGCGCCGACGCTTTGGGCAGGGCGACCTAACTAGAAATCACTTGAGGAGAATATTCTATGCCCGCACAACGTGACCTCATCCGCGCAATCGAATCGCACGCGGCGCGCCTCGTTCAAGCCGTCGGCTCCGCACGCTATTGGCGCGATGTTTGGCTCAAGGAAACAGAGCAAGCGCAGACCGCACGCGTCACACAGGCAAATGCCGAACGCGAACGCGCCCAAGCCGCCGCGGAACGCCAGCACAAACAAACGATGGAACAAGCCACCGCCGAGTACCAGACGCGCACATCCGCGCTCGTTCCCGAATTGAATGTCGCGTTTGCGCCGCTCGGTTTGAGCCTCGCGCCCTTTGACGATACGCGCTGGCAGTCATTCTCACCCGCTGCCGATTCCAAGATTCCGCCGCTCACGCGGATTGGCGCGCTCACCGAATCCTTGTCCTTTCAGAAAATCACTTTACCTGCCGCGCCACCGTTGATTGGCGGACGCCCGCTTGTTTTCAAAGCCGCTGATTCTTCAAAAATCACTGCCGCGCACGCGCTCCAATCCCTGCTTCTCCGCCTCCTCGCCACCATCCCGCCCGCCAAACTCCGCTTCACCTTCCTAGACCCCATCGGTCTCGGTCAAAACGTCGCGCCCTTCATGCACCTCGCCGATTACGACGAACAACTCGTCACAGGCAAAGCGTGGACCGAACCGAATCACATCGAGCAGCGGCTGGCGGATTTGACCGAACACATGGAGAACGTGATTCAAAAATATCTCCGCAACCAATACGCCTCGATTGAGGATTACAACGCACAAGCAGGCGAGGTTGCTGAACCGTATCGCGTTCTCGTCGTCATGGATTTTCCCGCGAATTTTTCTGAAACCGCCGCGCGGCGTCTCGTCAGCATCGCGCAAAATGGACCGCGCTGCGGCGTGTATGCAATTGTGCTTGCCGATACATCGAAACAATTGCCATACAATTTTAATATGGCTGACCTTGAACGCGCGTCAACGGTGATTGGGTGGGACGGAAAGCGGTTCGTGTGGCAAGACGACGATTTCAAAGATTGTTTGCTCGAACTCGATGCGCCACCTGACAAGGAATTGTTCGACCGCATCATTCAGACCGTTGGCGAAGCGACCAAAGAAGCGAGCAAAGTGGAGGTGGCGTTCGAGCGCATGTTTGATTTGTATGCCCAGCAAATCAAATCCTTCTCCAAAGAGTATCCCGGCTTGAGCGATGCGCCGAATCCAATGCAGCCCGCAACGTGGTGGCGCGGTGAAACCGACAAACGTCTCATCGCGCCGTTGGGACGTTCGGGCGCAAAAAAAGTCCAATGTTTGGATTTGGGGAAAAGCACGGCGCAGCACGCGTTGATTGCGGGCAAAACGGGTTCGGGCAAATCCACTTTGCTTCACACGCTCATCACCAGCGTCGCGCTGACCTACAGCCCCGACGAACTCGAACTGTATCTCATTGATTTCAAAAAGGGCGTCGAATTCAAAACCTACGCGGCGAATCAACTGCCGCACGCGCGTGTCATTGCAATCGAAAGCGAACGCGAGTTTGGTTTGAGCGTGTTACAAGGACTTGACGCGGAATTGAAACGGCGCGGCGATCTCTTTCGCAAAACTCAAGTAGATGAGTTGGGAGATTATCGCGAAAAAAGTGGGCAGTCACTTCCGCGCGTTTTATTGCTCGTGGACGAGTTCCAAGAATTTTTCACCGAGGATGATCCGATTGCTTCGCAATCGGCGCAAATTTTGGACCGTCTCGTGCGTCAGGGACGTGCGTTCGGAATGCACGTCTTGCTCGGTTCGCAAACGCTTGCGGGCGCGTATTCCCTCGCGCGCAGCACGATTGACCAGATGGCAGTTCGCATCGCGCTCCAATGCAGCGAAGCCGATTCGCGTTTGATTCTCGCCGACGACAATCCCGCCGCGCGTTTGCTCTCGCGTCCGGGCGAAGCGATTTACAATTCCTCGAACGGCACCGTCGAGGGCAACAATCGTTTCCAAGTCGCGTGGCTCACCGACGAGCAGCACGAGAAATATCTCGCGCAAATTCAAGAGTTCGCCAAAAAGACCGAACACTTTCCGCCACAATCGCAGCTCATCTTTGAAGGCAACGCGCCCGCCGAAATCGAAAAAAACCGTCCGCTGCACGACGCGCTCTCTGCAACCGCCACGCCAACACCTGCGGCTACAATGTCTGCGTGGCTCGGCGAACCGATTGCGATTCGTCCGCCTATCGCCGCGACGTTTCGGCGGCAAAGCGGAAGCAATCTGCTCGTCGTCGGTCAAAGTGATGAAGCCGCGTTGGGCACATTCACCGCTGCGCTAACAAGTCTTGTCGCGCAATCGGGCGCCGCAAATCGCGTATCGCCTATCGCTAATCTCAACGTCCTCGACTTTGGCGCGGTAGATGGACCGAACGCGAATTTCTTTCAACATCTCAACGAAAATCTTGTGAACGCAATCAACATCGGACGCCGCCGCGAACTTGCAACGATGATTGACCAACTCGCGCAAGAGACACAGCGACGGCTTGACGGTGAGGCGGGCGGCGCGCCGATTTATCTTTTCGTTTATGGTTTGCAGCGCGCGCGCGATTTGCGCTCTGAGGACGCAACGTATTCCTCATACGACGCGAACGCGTCCGCCGCGCCGAATCCCGCGCAGCAGTTCAATACTATTTTGCGCGAAGGACCTGACGTGGGAATTTTCACCATCGTTTGGTGCGACACGCTCACGAATCTGAATCGCGCCCCGGACCGCCGCGCGTTGCGCGAATTTGCGATGCGCGTCGTAATGCAAATGAGCGGTGAGGATTCCGCGAACTTGATTGACACACCCACCGCGAGCAAATTGGGTCCCTACCGCGCATTGTTTTACAGCGAAGAAGAAGGACGCTTGGAAAAATTTCGTCCGTACGCACTGCCAACAAAAGAATGGCTCACTTGGGCAGGCGAACGGTTGAAAGAAAAACGCGCTGCATCTGTATGAAAACCGAATCCCCGTCGCGTGAGAACTCTCGCGCGACGGGGTTTTCACTTTCTAGAGCGAATTCCTGATTCGTTTGTGGGATGGTAGGGGCAATCCCTTGTGGTTGCCCAACTGGAATGGGCGAGGACAAGCCGTCGCTCCTACACTGACACCACCAATCAATTCGGAATCCGCTCTAACCGCGATGGGCAAGCACAAGGCATTGCCCCTACGTTACCACTACATTCATCAACCGCCCCGGCACATACACCACTTGCGCGATATTTTTTCCTTCCATCCATTTTTTCACATTCGGGTCGTCGAACGCCTTTTGTTTCGCTTCCGCTTCACTCACTCCGACGGGCAGTTCGATTTTCCCGCGCACTTTGCCGTTCACTTGTACGACCAACGTGAAGGATTCTTCCGCTGCCGCGGCGGAATCGTACTGCGGATATTTTTGTTGATGAATGCTGTACTTGCTGCCCCACCGCATCCACAATTCTTCTGTCATGAACGGCGCAATCGGCGCCAAGACCAACAGCAAGGTCTCGCGCGCGTGGTCGAACATTTCGCGGCTCACTTGATTCTGCAAATCGTACATGACGTTCGTAAATTCCATCAACGCGCTGATGACGGTATTGAACGCGAAAGCTTCGATGTCACTTTCGACCTTATGTATCGTCTGGTGCAACTTGCGATTCAATACGCGGTCCGCTTGCGCGGTCGTCTCATTCGCGGCGGGACGTTCGTTCGGCGCCAGCATCAAATCCCACACGCGTTTCAGCCAGCGGAACGTGCCCGCCAAGCCGTCAATTTGCCACGGCGTCGCTTGCGAGAATTCGCTGATGAACATTTCGTACGCGCGCAAAGCATCCGCGCCGTACTGTGACACCATTTCGTCGGGCGTGATGACGTTGCCTTTGGACTTGGACATTTTTTCGTACTTGCCGTCCTTGACCTGCGGCGACAAAATCATGCCCTGATTTCTGAGTCGCTCGAACGGTTCGATAAAGTTCACGTACCCCAAATCGTACAGCGCTTTGGTCCAAAAGCGCGCGTACAGCAAGTGCATCACCGCGTGCTCTGCGCCGCCGACGTACGTATCTACCGGGCACCAATAGTTGACCTCTTTCGCATCAAAGGGCGCATGCTCATTACGCGGGTCGGCAAAGCGCATGTAATACCATGACGAACACGCGAACGTGCCCATCGTATCCGTTTCGCGCCGCGCGTGCGTTCCGTCGGGCAATGTCACATTCACCCATTCGGGAATGGTCGCCAAAGGCGACTCGCCCGTCGCGGTTGGCTCATACGAATTCACGTTCGGCAGTTCAACCGGCAGGGCATCGTGGTCCGCCGCCACTTCGCCGTCGTCCGTGTGAATGATTGGAATTGGTGTGCCCCAGTAGCGTTGGCGGCTGATGCCCCAATCGCGGAATTTGTAATTGATGCGTTTCGCGCCGATACCCTTTTCTTCCAACCACTGTGTCACTTGCTCAACCGCGACATCGGCAGGCGTTCCGTCGAACGGTCCTGAATTCACCATCACGCCTTCGTGCGGGTACGCGCGCTCCATCGTGTCCGCGTCCAACGAATGTATTTCATTCGATTCGCCTTCCGGTCGTATCACAACACGAATCGGCAAATGGAACTTGCGCGCGAATTCGAAATCGCGCTGGTCGTGCGCGGGGACAGACATGATCGCGCCCGTGCCGTACCCCATCATCACGTAATCGGCAACCCAAATCGGAATGCGCTCGCCATTGACCGGATTCGTCGCATACGCGCCGGTGAACACGCCCGTTTTGTCTTTGCCTTCGGTCTCGCGTTCGATGTCGGTTTTGGCGCTCGCTTCTTTGACGTATTGATTCACGCGCGCTTTGTGCTCTGCGGTTGTCAGTGTTTCGACGAACGGATGCTCCGGCGCCAACACCATGAACGTCGCGCCCCACAATGTATCGGGACGGGTGGTAAAGATTCGCAAATAGCCCGCGCCGGTTTTGAAATCTGCTTCGGCGCCAATGCTTTTGCCAATCCAGTTGCGCTGCATCAATTTGATGTGCTCGGGCCAGTCAATCGTGTCCAAATCATTGATTAGACGCTCGCTGTACGCGGTGATGCGGAAAAACCACTGCGGCAAATTCTTCTCGATGACCTGCGAGCCGCACCGCCAACAGCGTCCGTCATGCACCTCTTCATTCGCCAACACCGTTTTGTCAACGGGGCACCAATTCACACGCGCGGGCTTGCGATACGCCAAACGGAAATTGGACAAAAACTCGCTTCGCTCGCGTTTATTAAACGCGTTCCACTGTGCAGCACTGAGGCGCGGGAAATTTCCCTCTATTCCCTGCGCGGCGTCTATTGCCGCCGTTCCCTTTTCTCCCAGTTCCTTTTCCAATTCCGCAATCGGTCGCGCCGCATCCGCGCGCGGGTCGTACCACGCTTCATACAATTGCAAGAAAACCCACTGCGTCCAACGATAGTATTCGGGTGTGGACGAATTGATTTCGCGCGACCAATCGAACGAAATACCGATCAAACGAAATTGGCGTTTGTAATTCGCGGAATACTGCGCGATCAATTTCGCGGGATTCGTTTTCGTTTTGATCGCCGCGTTTTCGGCAGGCAGACCGAACGCGTCCCAGCCCATCGGATGCAAGACGTTATAGCCCTTCATGCGATAGTAGCGCGACATCACATCGGTCGGCACATAATTGCGGCAGTGTCCGACGCTCAAACCATCGCCCGACGGGTATGGAAAGAAATCCAAAATGTACGCTTTGGGTCGTTCGTCCGCGGGCGCGGTCTTGTACAATTCATCCGCTTCCCACCGCTGCATCCAACCGGCTTCAAAATCTTGGGGAATATACTTGGGTGTCGGGTGGTCGGTTGGTCGGGTAGTCGGTTGGTCAATTACTTTTTGTTCCATTCTTCACGCTCCGTTTTGTTGTATTCACATTCTTGAATTTCGATTTCGATTTCTTTTTCCGCGTTTATCCTGACGCATCATCACGCATGTTGCCAATCCAGTCGCGGTGTGCGTGATGATGCGTCACCGCGTTTATCCGCGTCCCAATCTGCGCACGGGCAAGCACAAGGCGTTGCCCCTACACGCGCAAAAATGATGGGCAAGCACAAGGCGTTGCCCCTACGCATGCAAAAATTCCGTCACCGTTTTATTGAACCACAATGAATGCGACATTTGCGCCCAATGTTTGTTTTCCGGATTCGCGTCAGGGTCACGCTGCTCGCGTGAAAAAATCTCCAGTCTCGAATCTCTAATCGCCGTCGCCAAAATATGCGCCCACTGCACAGGAATCACTACATCGTCTTGATCCCACACAATCAGCGTCGGCGCTCGAATTTTCGCAAGTGCGCCAAACCTTCTTCACTCGAATCAAACAACGAATCTACCAAAATCAATTTATCAACATGCTCGGGATATTTCGTCGCCAAGTCTTGCACCACTAGCCCGCCCCACGACAAGCCCGCGAAACTCGCGCGCTGAATTTCCTCCCGCTCCATCAATTCCCGTATTACCTCTGCATGTCCCGCCGCGTCCAATGTTTCTTGCGGCTCCTCCGATTCGCCATAGCCCAACAATTCCAACGCATATACGCGCGCGACCATTGCAAGCGCGTCCAGATTTTTCGCCCACGTCTGCCACGTGTTCACGTCGCCAAGACCGTGAACCAGAATCAACGGGTCGCCTTCGCCGCCAACGACGGCGTGGATTTTTCCGCGTGATGTTTGGATGAATTTTAGCAACCTCACCCCCAACCCCTCTCCTACAAGGAGAGGGGAATAAAACAAAAAACCTTCATCCCCATTGGGACGAAGGTTCATGGAAAATCTGTTTCCTCCGCGGTACCACCCAGTTTAGTCAGTTGGTCGCTTGGTCGAGTTCCCTCACGGTTGTTCGGGACAAGGGTCGGCTAGTCATGTGTTTGACCATCCGACCATCCGACCATCCGACGATCCGACTCTCTTTCATCGCGTAACGTGCGTTCACGTCAATCTCTACTTTTCCTCATTGTCATTCCGAACGGAGTGAGGAATCTCAAGATTGCTGCTCACGGGCGAGTTCGGTCTTGGGTCGCCATCGTTTGGCGTAGTCTCTGTCACTACCGCTGTTGGGCTTGCACCTGTTTTTTCCCAACTCGCTGCAGAGATGACCTACTGCTCCCGGTCAAAGCATTTATGATTTTCGATTGCTGATTGTTGATTTATGATTTTGCGCTTGAGATTTTTCAAATCAAAAATCTCAAATCCGAGATCATAAATACAGAGTGGAGCTGATCGGGCTCGAACCGACAACCTATTGCATGCCATGCAATCGCGCTCCCAGTTGCGCCACAGCCCCAGATTCATTTCAAATTTCACCTGAATCATCTTCCAGAATTTCGTCTATCACGCCTTGTGCGAGAGCATCCAAGTAACGGCGAATAGCCAAAGAATGGTAATAGACTACACAGACGCCTTTATATCCGTCGCGTGGCTTTTTTGATTCTCTCTTGTCAATCGTACTACGAATGAATTTGTTTAACGGGATCCCTGTTACATCTGACCAAAATTGTTTGAGCCCTTGTTCATCCATTCCCGAACTAATCGTAAGCTGACAACGAAATTTTTCTTCATCAATATCAAAGTTGCGGCGTAGCAGTGCCATCCATGTTCGAATCACTTGAGTATCGCTATTACAGAATGCAAAATGGTCGCCCGCTTTTGCCCCTTCTCCAATGTACAGTGCAGCTGCCATCAATTGCAGTGCTTCGCGATCTTGAGCGAGACGTTTTGCATGAGGGCTAGCTTGCTCTCTGGCTTCTTGTAAGCGATTTTCTTTCTGCTTCCGATTCCAAAGAACCGCAAATGGTCTTCCCTTTGCAGATCCCTCAACTTCTTTCTGTTTGATGCGCGCTTTTTGTTCGGTTGTTAATTCAATGTCGGACAACCATCCCGACAATGTGCCTTGTGCGACCTCATGTCCAAGCTCGGCAACAATTTCGGGATATGTTAGCCCCGCCCGTCGAAGTTCGCGCGCCCGTTCACGCGTTTCGGGCGGATGCGGAGATTGTCTGAACCCAATTTCTTGCTGTTGTGTTGGAGTCAGCTGAATATCTGAAACCCAACTTTGCAGAGTTGTGAATGGAACGCTATCTCCAAGTTCTTTGATGATTTCACTATAGCTCAGACCTGCCCATCTCAGCTCACGAGCTCGTTCGCGGATTTCGGGCGGGTGTGGTGAACCACGACGACGAAACATCGTTTATGATCTCCAAGTGGAGCTGATGAGATTCGAACTCACTACCTCTCGGATGCGAACCGAACGCTCTCCCAAATGAGCTACAGCCCCGAACATTTTTAGATTGTATTCATTTGTGCAGGTGCGTCAAATTTCCTTACGCACGGCACTGGGCAGCGTCAAATCGCAAGACCCCAAGTGTTTTTCAACGCGAATGTTCATCGAGTTGCACTACGCGACAAAAACACTTGGGGTCTTGGTGGACTTACATACCGCAGGGTGGAACGTTGCAGCGAACTTTCTCTACGCGATTCGCGATACGCGATTCGCCTTACTTGACTTCGACGGAAGCGCCGACTTCTTCCAATTTCTTTTTCGCTTCGGCAGCTTCTTCCTTGGACACGCCCTTTTTGATTGCGGCTGGCGCGCTTTCGACCAGTTCTTTGGCTTCTTTCAAACCCAGACCGGACACGAGCTCGCGCACGACTTTGATAACCGGAATCTTTTGCGCGCCCGCCTCTTTCAAGACCACGTCGAACTCGGTCTTTTCTTCGACGGCAGGGGCAGCAGCGCCACCGGCAGCGGCGCCACCGGCAACCGCAGCGACGGCGACGGGCACCGCGGCGCTGACACCCCAGTGTTCTTGCAGCGTTTTGGAAAGTTCCGCCACTTCGAGAACGCTCAGTGTATCGAGCGAATTGATAATTGCTTGCACTTTATCGGAAACCATGTGTATTACTCCTTGAGAGATGGAACGCTGCGGCGAGCGTTCACTACATTTGGTGAAATGGAACGCTGCGGTGAGCGTTCCCTACATTTGACAATTTACGTTTGACATTTGACGATGACGTTTCACGCCTCACGTTTCACGCTTGACGTTTCACGTTTTGCGTTTGAATTACGCTTGCGCTTTGCTTTGCTCGGCTTTGGCTTGCAGCGTATAGACGAGCTGGGACAGGACGCCGTTCAACACACCGACCACGTTCGAGGCGGGACCTTGCAGTGCGCCCAATACTTGCGCGTACAACTCTTTGCGTCCGGGCAGTTTCGCCAAATCTTCTACGCCCTTGGCGTCATAAATGTTTTGACCCACAATCGCGCCTTTGATCGGCAGTTCTTTTTCTTTGAAAAAGGCGCTCAACCTTTTCGCGGGTCCCGAAAGGTCGTCGTGCAAAAACGCGACGGCGGTCGGACCTTCCAACAAATTCGCGGGCACGGGCAACCCAGCATTCTTGAGCGCAATTTCGAGCAGCGTATTTTTTGCGACTTGATACCCGGCTTGCATGCCGCGCAGTTCGTTGCGAATGCCTTGCATGTCCGCGACCTTCAAGGTGCGGTAACCGGTAATGATCACCGCTTGCGATTGCTTCAATTCTTCGGTCAGCTCTTCGACCAAAGTATCTTTGTTTTCACGTGTAACTGACAATTCGACTCACCTCCTCCGCAAGTACCGAACGTTCGCCGTAACGTTCATTCTCTGCCCAAATAAAAATCTCTTTGCAGCCAACCGCCGATGCAAAGAGATTTCGTATTCATTCACACGCACACGCGTTTGTAGAATGCGCTGTTTCTCTGCCTCGGCGGGAACGTTTTATGTCGTCGCCCAAAGGCGACCACGACCTGCTGTCTCTGGCGTATTCAGTTTTGTGTCCCGGACAGACACTTTCAACGGGCGATATTCTACACTTTTTGCGCCCGCGTGCAAATTTATTACGCCGCGTGCGCTTTCAAATTTTGCGCCGCATTCACCTCTACGCGCACGCCGGGACCCATCGTGGACGCGAGCGAAATCTTTTTCAAATACACGCCCTTGGCGCCCGACGGTTTCGCGCGCAGCAATGCGTCCATCAGCGCCGCGAAATTTTCAAGCAGCTGTTCTTCTGTGAAACCCGATTTGCCGATGATGCTGTGAATGCCGCCGGTCTTGTCGGTCTTGAATTCGACGCGCCCGAGACGCGTTTCTTTGATCAACTGCGGCAATTGGTCGGGCGGCACAATTGTGCCTGCTTTGGGGCTGGGCATCAAACCGCGCGGACCGAGTACTTTGCCGAGACGGCCGACTTTGCCCATGAGCTGCGGCGTCGCAATCGCCACATCAAAATCCGTCCAACCGCCTTCGATTTGTTTGATCACATCGTCCGCGCCGACAAAATCCGCGCCGGCTTCTTGCGCCAAACGTGCGCCGTCACCTTCGGCAAACACCAAAATGCGGACCACCTTGCCCGTGCCGTGCGGCAAAAGCACCACGCCGCGCACTTGTTGGTCCGCCTGTTTTACATCCAAACCGGTTTTGAAATGTGCCTCGACGGTTTGATTGAATTTCCCGTACGCGCTCTTTTTGGCGAGAGCGACCGCCTCTTGCGGCGAATATTCTTTGTTGCGTTCGACGAGTTTTGCCGCTTCGAGATATTTCTTGCCGTGTCCCATTGCTTTTGCTCCTTGTGGTAGTTATCGCGCGTTTTCGCGCTCCCACGCAATTGGAAGTTGGAAATTAGAGGTTGGAGGTTGGAATTCAATTTCCAACTTCTAACATCCAACTTCTAATCTTTTACTTCGATCCCCATATTTTTCGCCGTACCTTCAATCATCTTCATCGCGCCTTCAATGTCCACGGCGTTCAGGTCTTTCATTTTCTTTTCGGCGATTTCGCGCACTTGTTTGCGCGTAACGCTGCCGACTTTGTTCCGATTCGGCTGCCCGGAACCTTTTTCGATGCCTGCCGCCTTTTTCAACAATTCCCCCGCGGGCGGCGATTTCAATTCAAATGTGAACGAGCGGTCTTGATAAATCGTAATCACGACCGGTACGATGGTGCCCGCGTCTTTGGCAGTGCGCGCATTGTATTCTTTGGTGAACTGCATGATATTGATGCCGTGCGGACCCAGCGCGGTGCCGACGGGCGGCGCGGGAGTTGCCTTGCCTGCCTGAATCGCAAGTTTGACGAGAGCTTTGACCTTTTTAGCCATTTCGGAAATCAGTAATCAGTGGTCAGTCATCAGTCATCAGTCATCAGTCATCAGTCATCAGTCATCAGTCATCAGTCATCAGTCATCAGTCACCAGTCATCAGTCTGGTTACTGATCACTGATTACTGGTCACTGGTCACTGGTCACTGGTCACTGATTACTGGTCACTGGTCACTGATTACTGGTCACTGGTCACTGGTCACTGTTCACTGAACTACACCTTCTCCACTTGAAGTAAATCCAATTCCACGGGCGTCTCGCGCCCAAAGAAGGAAACGAGCACGCGCACTTTGCCTTTGAGCATATCCACGGCATCTACGTTGCCGCGAAAATCGGCGAACGGTCCGTCAATGATGTGTACGGTCTGTCCGACGCGGAACGTCACGTGTACTTTCGGCTCTTCGCTTTCCATGCGCTTGAGAATTTTGTCTACTTCTTCTTGGCGCAAAGGAACGGGGCGTTGTTGGTCGCCCGAACTAACAAAGCCCGTAACGCCGGGCGTATTGCGTACGGCGTACCAAACTTCGTCGGAAATCGCGGCGAGTTTTTGCAGCGACGCGGGTGCGTCCACCGAAAGCGTTTCGCGATCCACCAGTTCCATCATTTCGACCAGGATGTAACCGGGAAACACGCGGCGCTCGATATTTTTGCGCTGCCCCTCACGAATTTCCACTTCGCGTTCGACGGGGACAACCACGCGGAAAATATAGTCTTGCAAGCCCATCGAATTGATGCGCTGCGCGAGACCTTTTTTAACTTTGTTTTCGTAACCCGAATAGCAATGCACGACATACCAAACGCGTTTGATTTGCAGGGATGCTTCGTCGCTTGCGGCTTTGGTTAGAACCGCAGCAGCTTCGGCAACGGCTTCGGACGCTGGTTCCGCCATTTCTGACTTGCCAATTTCATCCGTCTCCTCGGCAGCTCCCTGCACCTCCATTTCGCCCCATGGAATTTCCATTTCCTCCGCAGGCGCGGCAGATTGGCTCGCTGCGGTGGGCAAATCGGTTTCCATATCGCCCATCGTAATATCAAGCGCAGCAGTTGTCTCCGCTTCGGCCGCCGCGGCATCTTCAACCGGTTTGTCCGGCTCTGCGGCAGGCGTTTTGGTTTGTTCGGGCGCTTTATGCTCAAACTCGGTCATTGCTAGCGTACCAAAATGAATCGCAAAATTTGTGTCAAGAGCGCATCAATCGCGCCGAGAAAAATACTCATGGCGACGACGACGGCGATGACAATACCCGTCAGGCGAATCGCTTCATCGCGTGTGGGCCAAACGACTTTACGGAGTTCCGCCGCAGTTTCGCGATAAAATTGAACGAAACGGTTTTCCGGCTGAACCTCTTGGGTCATCCGGGCTTGCTTTTTTTCTGCCATATTACTTGGTCTCGCGGTGCACGGTGTGCTTGCGGCAGAACCGGCAGTATTTTTTCAATTCCAAACGCGCGGTCGTGTTCTTTTTGTTTTTCTGTGTGGTATAGTCACGGCGTTTGCAATCATTACACGCCAGTGTCACGACCAGACGATTTTCTTTTTTAGCCATGCTCGTTGTCTGTAATCAGGTATACACGTACACAAGTAAACAGGTCACTTGCTCACCTGTTTACTTGATTCGGTCCGAATTGTATTCGGGAGTTTACTTGTTTACTCTGATTCCTATTCAATCACCTTGGTGATGACCCCTGCGCCGACGGTGCGTCCCCCTTCCCGAATCGCAAACCGCGACCCGTTCTCCAACGCCACCGGCGTGATCAACTCTACACTCATCTTGATGTTGTCCCCGGGCATCACCATCTCCACGCCCTCCGGCAACTTGATGTCCCCCGTCACGTCCAACGTCCGAATGTAAAACTGCGGCCGATACCCGTTGAAAAACGGCGTGTGCCGCCCCCCCTCTTCCTTTTTCAACACATACACTTCCGCATCAAATTTCGTGTGCGGCTTGATGCTCCCCGGTTTCGCCAACACCTGCCCGCGCTCCACGTCCGTCCGTTCGATCCCCCGCAGCAGCGTCCCCACGTTGTCACCCGCTTGCCCTTCGTCCAACAACTTTTTGAACATCTCCACACCTGTCACCGTCGTCGTCCGCGTCTCCCGCAAGCCCACGATCTCCACCGTGTCGCCCACGCGCACCACCCCGCGCTCGATGCGCCCCGTCGTCACCGTCCCGCGTCCTTTGATCCCAAACACGTCTTCAATCGGCATCAGGAACGGTTTGTCCATTTCGCGCACCGGCGTCGGAATGTAAGTGTCCACTGCGTCCATCAACTCCAAAATCGGTTTGTATTCCGGCGCATTGGGGTCCGTGCTCTTGGATTCCAACGCCACCAACGCCGAACCGCGCACGAACGGAATCTCGTCGCCGGGAAATTTCTGCTGCGTCAACAAATCGCGCAGTTCCAATTCCACCAAGTCCAACAGTTCGGGGTCGTCCATCATGTCCACTTTGTTGAGGAACACGATGATGCGCGGCACTTCGACCTGGCGCGCGAGCAGAATGTGTTCGCGCGTTTGCGGCATTGCGCCGTCGGGCGCCGAGACGACGAGAATCGCGCCGTCCATCTGCGCTGCGCCGGTAATCATGTTCTTGATATAGTCGGCGTGACCGGGCGCGTCAATGTGGGCATAGTGGCGTTTCTCGGTCTCGTATTCGACGTGCGAGATGTTGATGGTGACGCCGCGGGCTTTTTCTTCGGGGGCATTGTCAATCTGGTCGTAGGCGCGAAAGGAGACGTTGGGAATTTTCATCGCCAGCACTTTGGTGATGGCGGCGGTGAGGGTGGTCTTGCCGTGATCCACGTG
>JACQWQ010000018.1 GCA_016209205.1 Chloroflexota bacterium | reverse complement strand
CGGAAAAATCGCGCCAACAACTACACCAAGTGTGCTCGCGAACACAGTTCGCAACGAATCGAATAGATTCGCGACCGCACACTGAAATCCCAACCTGCGAAGGCAGGTTTCGTGATTTTGTCGCGAGCGAATTGATTCGCCCAAAATTGTGACGCACACCCGTTTGCGCAGACCCCCTTGACGCGCGATACGCGCCGCGTCTATAATCGCTGGAATTCCGAGAATAAGTCGGACCATTTCACGTCAAGGAGGAGAGGAATGAAACGGAGAGAGTTTTTGTCTGCAACAGCCAAGAGCACGGCGATTGCAGTGACCGCCGGAGTGGCGGCTGCCTGTGGCACGCAACTGGCGACGCCGGCCGTTTCGCCGACCGCGCTGACCGCGGCGGCGACGACTGCGCCCGGCCCGGTCACTGTTGCCGCGCCAACGGTGATCAATCAGGCACAGCCGAGCTTTGATTGGCAAATGGCGACCAGCTGGCCCGTCTCGCTGGATACCATTTTTGGCGGCGCGCAAATTTTCGCGGACCGCGTCGCCGCAATGACCGGCGGCAAATTCAAAATCACGCCGCGCGCGGCAGGAGAACTTGCGCCTGGCACCCAAGTCCTCGATGTCGTCTCGCAAGGAGCGGTGCCGCTTGGACACACGGCGTCGTACTATTACGTCGGGAAATCGCCCGTGACCGCGTTTGGGACGGCGCTGCCTTTCGGGCTTACGGCGCAGCAGCAGAACGCATGGTTCTATGACGGCGGTGGTTTGAAATTGCTCCAGGACTTTTATCAGAAAAAGTTCGGGGTGATTCAATTCCCCGCCGGTAATACGGGCGCGCAGCTGGGCGGCTGGTTCCGCAAAGAGATCAAAACCCCCGAAGACCTCAAGGGACTCAAGATGCGCATCCCCGGTTTGGGTGGTCAGGTGATGACGAAATTGGGTGTCACCGTACAAGTGCTTGCGGGCGGCGAGATTTTTCAGGCGCTGCAAACTGGCGCGGTGGACGCGGCGGAATGGGTCGGACCCTACGACGATGAGAAACTTGGTTTCCAAAAAGTCGCCAAGTATTATTATTACCCGGGCTGGTGGGAGCCGGGCCCATCCCTCGAAGTCGAAGTCAACTTGAACGAGTGGAATAAATTGCCGTCCGAATTTCAAGAAGCGCTCAAGACAGCCGCAGCGCAAGCCAACGTCGAAATGTTGGCGCGCTACGACGCGCGCAATCAAAAGGCGCTCCAGTCGCTGCTCTCGCAGGGCGTCGAACTCCGACCGTACAGCAAAGAAATTTTGCAAGCGGCGAGTGACGCGGCAACGGCGTTGTTCGACGAGTTCTCGGGTAAGGATGCGGATTTCAAAGCGATCTTTACCGAGTGGAAAACATTCCGCGACAATGTGCGCGCGTGGAACAAGGTCAACGAAGCCAGTTTCACCAACTTTGTTTATGGCAATGCGTAAAGGGCAAGAAAAAACGGGCGACATGTCGAGTGTCGCCCGTTTTCTTGGGTGTTTCAGGGTGCTCCGGTCGCCGATGCTTTGACCAGAAATTGGACTGTGCCCGGCAAGAGAATGACGAGCACGAGCACGATCAATTGCAAGATCATGAATGGGATCGCGCCTTTGTGAATGTCGAGTGTCGGGACTTGTTTGGGTGCGACGCTCTGCAAATAAAAAAGTGAAAAACCGACGGGCGGTGAAATAAATGCGGTTTGCAAATTGATGGCGACCACCACGCCGAACCACACCAGGTCAATCTGCAATTCCCGCGCGGCGGGTACGAGAATCGGCATCGCAATAAACGCAATTTCCGTAAATTCCAAAAAGACGCCGAGCAGAAAAATCACAATGTTAGCGACAATGACATAGCTCCAATAGCCGCCCGGCAGATTCACCAAAAATGTGGTGATCAATTTTGTTCCGCCCAAACCGTCAAACACCAGACTGAAAAAAGTGGAACAGAACAAGATCGTCAACACGAGGGCAGTGGTGCGCAGCGTCGCTTCGGCAGAGCGCACGAGCACACTCCAGCTAAAGCGGCGATTGAGGACGGTCAATACCAACGCGCCCACCGCGCCCACCGAACCGGCTTCGGAGGGCGTCGCCAGCCCAAAGAAAATACTGCCGAGCACGGCAAAGATCAAAACGAACGGCGGCACGAGCGCGCGCATCGTTTTGGCGAACAAAGCTTTGCCTTTCAAAGTGCGCGCTTCGGGTGGAAGCGCCGGTGCATCTTGCGGACGAATGAAACTGATGACAATGACGTACAGCATGTACGCGCCTGACATCATCAGCCCCGGAACGAGCGCCCCGACGAACAAGTCTCCTACCGAAATACCGATTTGGTCGCTCAAGACGACCAACACCAAACTGGGCGGAATCATTTGCGCCAGTGTTCCGGAAGAAATAATAACACCGCTGGCAAGCTGTTTGTTGTAGCCGTACTTGAGCATGGTTGGCAGCGAAATCAAACCCATGGCAATAATCGTCGCCGCGACCACACCCGTCGTCGCCGCCAGCAAAGTGCCGACCACAATGACCGCCAACGCAATGCCCCCCCGCATCGGTCCAAAGAGCACACCCACCGTTTCGAGCAACTCTTCGGCAAGCCCCGATTTCTCCAGCACCGCGCCGAGGAAAATAAAATACGGAATCGCAATCAATTGAATGTCGGACATCGTGCCGAACCAGCGATTCGGTAAAAGCAATATGAGCGATTGATTGAACGCGCCCAGCACGAAACCGATGCCGCCAAATACGAGTGCGGTGCCCACGAACGAATACGCGACCGGATACCCCGACATTAACAGCAAAAAGAACCCGGCAAACATTGCTATGGCGAGCCACTCTAAGGTCATGAGAATCTCCAGTTTTCGGTTATCACGTCTCGGCGGGCGGCGCATTGGGCGCCACCGCATCCATGGTTTCTTGGGCGCGATGTCCCGTGATGATGGCGATGCATTTGATGGTATGAGAAAGCGCCGCCATCAAGAGCAGCCCAAACGCCACAATGATCATGGATTTGATCGGCGCACGCGGCAAGCCGTCAGGGTCGGGGGAAATTTCCCACGTGCCAAAGGAACCGTCGGGCAAGCGGCCCCACGACAACAAGACCGGATTCAGGGTGGCATAAATCCCGATCATGCAAAACGGGACAAGAAACAATAACGTCCCAACTAGATCAATCCAGGCGCGGCGTTGCGCACTCCAATACGTAGACAAAAAATCCACGCGTACATTGACATTGTGTTTGAGGACATACCCAAACCCCAAAAAGAACATAATGGAGTACAGGTACCACTGAACCTCGATCCATGCGTTGCTGGTAAGGCGGGCCCCGATAAAGCGTCCGCTGTAGCGTGCGACGACGTTGGTAAAGCCGATAGCGACAATGGCGAGGACAAGATAGCGTGCAATAGTTCCCGCGATCTCGGTCACGGCATCGATCCACGCAGAGATTCGCAGCAGTGCGTTCATACGTCTGACTCCTCATGCTAGAGACGTTGGGTCGGTTATAGGGGGGAAAAAGAATAGGCAGAGTATAAACTATCCCGCTAGGTTTTACAATCGCGTGATACTCTACATCTTGTTAAAGCACAGTTGGACTGCGCGTCGCCCAACGGCAGTATGCAATGCGCGCCGATGCATCGCCGCTGCCTCCTAACACTTGCGAGTATTCACCACTGTGATACAATTTCGCACAACTCGGGTACAAGCCACGCATGTCTATTCATATCCTTTCCGACGAGCTTGCCTCCAAAATTGCGGCGGGCGAAGTCATCGAACGGCCCGCCTCGGTGGTCAAAGAACTGATCGAGAATGCCCTCGACGCGGGCGCGCGTGACATTCGCCTCGAAGTGCGGGGGGGGGGGCAGCGCCTCATCCGCGTCGCCGACGACGGCAGCGGCATTGCGTCCGCCGATGTTCCGACGGCGTTCGCGCGCCACGGCACGAGCAAGCTGGAAACTGCCGACGATTTGTTTGCTATTCAGACGCTTGGTTTTCGCGGCGAAGCCCTGCCGAGCATCGCCGCGGTCGCGCGTGTGACCATGATTACACGCTGCGCGGAGGATGCAAACGGCACCATCTTTAAAGTGGAAAACGCGCAGACGCTATTGTATCAACCGCATGGCGCGCCGCGTGGCACCGTCATCACCGTCGAAGATTTGTTTCGCAGCGTTCCCGCGCGTTTGAAATTCTTGAAATCCCCCGGCGCGGAAAGCGCGCACATTGCGGAACTCGTGCACGCCTACGCGCTCGCGTATCCGCACGTGCGCTATTCCCTCGTCAACGACGGCAAGCTCACGTTCCAATCGGCAGGCAGCGGCAAGTTGAGCGATGTCTTGTTCAAAGTGTATGGCGGCGAAACCGCGCGTGAGATGATTGCTGTCGCTCGCGACGAAAACCACACGGATTCACCCAGTCCCCAGTCTCCGGGCTCCAACCTTGCTGTTCACGGCTACATTTCTCCGCCTTCGATTCATCGCGGCAATCGCCGCTTGCAGTATTTTTTTGTGAATGGGCGTTGGATCGAAGATCGTTCGCTCGCGTATGCCGTCTCGGAAGCGTACCACACGCTGCTGATGGTAGGACGTTTTCCGTTGTTTGTATTGAACATTCAACTGCCGCCCGACGCGGTGGACGTCAACGTGCACCCGACCAAAATGCAAGTGCGTTTCCGCGAACCGAACGAAGTGTATCGCACCGTCCAACGCACTGTGCGCCGCGTCTTGAACGAAAAATTTCCCGTGCCGACGATTTCGTTTTCGCCGGGCGCGCACACCGATTCTCGCCCGCCGACAGCGCCGCTGACGAACGCGGCGCTCAATCTCGTTCCGCCCGCGAACGACGGGCAAACGCAACGCGCTTTCGATGACAATACGCTCACTCCATCTCTCCATCCCTCTATCGCTCCATCTTCACTTCCGATCCTCCGCGTCCTCGGACAAATCGCCTCCACGTACATCATTTGCGAAGGACCTGACGGGTTGTATCTGGTGGATCAGCACGCCGCGCACGAACGCGTCTTGTACGAAAAGTGGATGACCGAGCGCGAAATGGTTTTTGCCGCGCAAAATTTGCTTGAACCGCTGCCCGTCGAATTGTCGCCCGCGCACTGGGCGGTGTACGAAAGCGAACGCGAGAATTTCGCGCGCGCCGGTTTTCAACTCGAACCGTTTGGCGGCAACACGCTGCTCTTGCGTGCGCTGCCGACGTTGTTGAAAAAACGCGAGCCGCGCGCGGCGCTGCTCGAAATTTTGGATTTGACGGACGAAGGGGGCAACCCGATTCAAGCGCAAGCCGAAGCGCGGCTTATCATGAGCATTTGCAAAGGCGCGGCAATCAAGGGTGGACAGGTGATGGCGCTCGAAGAAATGCGCGCGCTCATCCGCGATTTGGAAAAAACCACCTCGCCGCGCACGTGTCCGCACGGGCGGCCGACGATGATTCAATTGAATTTAACGACGCTGCAAAAGGAGTTTGGGCGACTGGGATGAGACCTCACCCCCAACCCCTCTTCCTTCACCTCGTTCAGGACAGGCACTACGAGGAGAGGGGAGAATATGGAGAGAACATGTCAAATCTTTTGCTCGCACCGCGTACAGAGCCAACCCTGAAATTCGGTTATCTCGGCGTGCCGTACGATGCGTCCACTTCGATTGCCAATCCCGGCGCGCGTTTTGGGCCCCGTGCGCTGCGGGAACAATTCCAGCTGTTGTTGGCAAAACGCGTCGTGGACGGTCTCGTCGTGGATATGGACCGCGGGGAAAGGGTGGACTTGAATGCGGTCCAAGTCGCGGATTTCGGCGACGTGGATATTTCATTTTACGATCACGAAAAAGCAATCCATCAAGTGACGGCCGCCGTGCGCCAAGTGATTGATTCGGGATTCATTCCGCTTGTCGTCGGCGGCGATCACGGCGTCACGTATCCGTCATTCCACGCCTTGCACGAAACCACGCGCGGCAATTTGGGACTGGTTCAACTCGACGCGCATTGCGACATGCTCGACTTTTCCGAAAAGCAGGGCGCGATTTCGGGCAGCAGCGGCATGGCGCGCTCGTTGGAACTCGGACGGCTCAAAGGGAAAAATATGGTGCAGGTCGGTTTGCGCGGTTATGCGACCCCGCAACAGTGGGGCGTCGGCGTGAAATATGGCGTGCGGCGCATTCTCGCGCCCGCGTTTGCCGAAATGGGCGCGCGTGCTGCCGCACAAAAAACATTGAAATGGGCTAGCGCGGGTACAGCCAAAATCTATCTCACCGTTGACGTGGATGCTTTGAATCCCGGCGAAGCACCTGGCACCGGCTGGCCCGAACCCGGCGGCCTCACCGTGCAAGAGCTGTTGGATTTCGTACGCTATCTCGCGCCGTACGTGGATGCGCTCGACATTGCCGAATTGAATCCGCCGTACGACAACGCGCCGAAACAAACGACGGTGATGTGCGCGCGTCTCTTGTTCGATTTCATCACAACAAAAGCGCGCGCCCAAAAATCCCCACCCCAAACAACCGTCAAGCGGCGAAAAAAGTAGGGAGTAGGGACGCCTTCATTTAGCTATTGCGCCACGGGCGTCGGCGTGAAAAATCCTGACAAGTTGAATTCCAACGGTTTCGCGTCGGGCGGCGGCGTGATGGTGACATTGCCGTTAAGATCGTACATGTGAACCAAGACTTGCATTCCCACCGTTTGCGTGGGCGCGTCCTTGCTTTTGCCTTTGACGGTCATTTGTAACTGATGGAAATAGCCGTCGGCGCAAATCCAAATTTTCGTTTCCGCGACCTCGAGCGCAGCGAGGTCCATCGTGGTCGGGAGCTGCGATTGCGCTTGATCCAAATCTTGAAGCGCCGCAATGGTCGCTTCCCGGTCCGCGCGATACACATCGCAGCTCATTCCGTCCAACGGTTCGACGCCGGACTTGGTAATTCCGGGCAGGTTCAAACTATCTTCCAGACCTGACATGACTTGGTCGGGTTCGACGACGCCTGCGCTAAAGGACCCTGAACCCTCCGCGACATACCATTTGTCATCCGCGACGCCGAACATGGGCATAGGACCGCGAATGTAGGTCTTGCCACCGACAGACATGAATTCGATGCCCTTGCCCGGGTCGGCGCCAAACATCGCAGAAAGCAGACCTTTCAAGACTAGATGACTGTCTTGGTTCTTGAGTGCACCCATCACGCCAAGCAGTGTGGCTCGATCATCCTGCACCAAGTCGGGCGGAATGTCTGCGCCAAAATCACCTTCCATGGACAAGTCAATCTCAAAACGCATGGTCTTGACATCCTGCAATTTTCGCAAGGACGCTTCGATGGCAACTGCTGCCGGATTGTTGGGATTGACGGTTACGCGCGGGCGCGGGGTTTGGGGGATTGCCGTAGAGTTGGACCCGCTCAAGTCCGATTGTAAAACAAGAGTGGGTATTACCGGTGGTGTGATTGGTGTAAGAGTTGCTGCTAATGGGGTTGGAGTATACGTTGCCGGATACACGTTGGTCGGCAATGAGGTTGGCGTCGGCTGAGCCGCAATTTGTACGGCGCGAATTTGCCGCCACGTCTGTGCTCCGACGATAAAGATGGCGACAAATACGACTAGAACACAGGTGCCCATAAAGGCAATGATGAGCTTTTGGATGGTGTTCATGAATATACTCCTCTGGGGGCTTGGGAACGGGACGCTCGGACAATTCGTGCGTGAGCAGACTTGCTCCGCAAGGTGATTATCGTAGATGGAGAAAACATGTCAAATCTTTTGCTCGCGCCACTGTTCAAGCACGCGCCTGAAAATTATTGCTGCCCGTTTTGTCAGATTGTGCAGCGCATGGAAAATCCCGCCGACTCTTCGCGCCTGAGTGACATTGTGTATCAGGACAAATTGGTCACGGCGCTCGTCGCGTCGCACCAATACCCGCGCAATGCGCCGAACATTATCGTCGTGCCGAATGCGCACTATGAAAACATTTTCGACCTGCCGCCCGAACTTGGGTCGGATATCTATCGCGTCGCGCAGCAAATCGCGTTTGCGTTGAAACGCGCGTACGCGTGTGACGGGATTTCCACGCGCCAACACAATGAACCTACCGGAAGCCAAGATGTATGGCATTTTCACCTGCACGTCACGCCGCGTTTCAAAAACGACGGGTTTTACAAAAACTTTTATGACAAGTTCTTGATGACGGCGGAGCAGCGCGCGGCGCACGCAGCGCGCGTGAAAAAGTTTCTGGCGTCGCCTGGGGCGAGCGCAGATTTATATGACGGGAAGGAATTCGGAGTATAATATCGCCAGCATGGCATTTACGGTCAACGACTATCAGGATTTGGTTCAGCTGTTGCGACAGCGTCCCGAATGGCAAGTGGAATTGCGACACTTGTTGTTGGACGACGATTTTCTCGCGCTGCCGCGTATTGTTGCGGAACTGGCAGAGGCGCAGCGGCGCACCGAAGCGCGGGTGGAGGAACTGGCAGAGGCGCAGCGGCGCACCGAAGCGCGGGTGGAGGAATTGGCGGAGGCGCAGCGGCGCACCGAAGTGCGAGTCATTGAAAATACAAATCAAATTTCAGAACTGGCAGAGGTTCAGCGTCAAAGTCTAGAACGACTTGATCGTCTCGAAAGAAATCAAGAAACTATCTTGAAGGATTTAGCATGGTTAAAAGGGGACTCTATCGAGCGCAAGTATGCCGAGCGTGCCCACAGCTATTTCGGACGCTGGATGCGCCGGATCAAAGTTGTCCTGCCGAATGGATTGGACGCGGAAACAGAGAACCGTCTAACCAAGGCGCTGACCGACGACGAATATGATCAACTCCTCGAGCTGGACGTATTGATTCGCGGACAATTGCATCGCCCCACCGCGTTAGCCGGGCAAGAGATTTGGCTTGCGCTTGAGGCATCGGTGATTATGGATCGTGAAGATGTACGCCGCGCACGCGAGCGCGCCGCGCTGCTTCGCAAGGCAGGTTTCCGCGCCTTGCCTGTTGTGGCGGGAAAGGGGCTAACGGAGGGCGCAGGCGAGAGTCTGCAATACCCGCCCATTGTCCTTCTCTTGAATGGTCACGCCACCGGATGGGACGAAGCAATGGCTGTCCTTCAAAATGAAAACGTTTGAGCCGAGGTCAGCGCCTCGGCTCTTTCGTTTTGATAAACGCGGGGAGACAGAAATGAGTAACCAACTCGATTATCTCTCTATCATCCACCACGGTTTGCAGCGCACGCCGCGCCCGAAAAAAATCCTCGTCGCCGGCGCGGGCATGGCAGGTTTGTCCGCCGCGTACGAACTGAAACGCGCCGGACACACGGTAACGCTGCTCGAAGCGCAAGCGCGCGCCGGCGGGCGTTTGCAAACGCTGCGCGAACCGTTCAGCGATGGTTTGTACGCCGAAGCGGGCGGCATGCGTTTGCCAAAATCGCACGCGCTCACGATGGCGTACGTGGACAAATTCAAACTCAAGACCTCGCCCTTTACAATGGGCAATCCGCAGTGTTATGTGTTTGTAAATGGGCGCAAGATGCGGCTCGCCGACTTTCGCCTCAACCCGGACGAATTGGGCTTTGCCGTGAACGAGGTCGAGCGCGGCAAAACTCCCGCGCAATTGTGGGAACTCGCGCTCGATCCCCTCGTGAAAAAATTGGAGGCACACGGCGAAGCCGCGTGGGATGAAATCATTGCCGAACACGACGAGGATTCATTGCGCGAATTTTTGGACAAGCGCGGCTGGTCCGAAGGCGCGATGGAAATGTTTGGTTTGTTCGCGGGCTATGAAGCGCGCATGAACTCGTCGTTCATTGACATTATTCGTCCCGAAATCGGCGGTTCGTTTCAAGATTTGGTCGAACTGGTCGGCGGCGCGGATTTGTTGCCCAACGCGTTCGTGCCCGGACTGCGCGAGAACCTTCGCTTTGGCGCACAAGTGACCGCCATTGACCAATCGCCGGACGCGGTAACGCTGCACTATAAAACGCGCGCCGGACGTTTTTCCGTCACGGGCGATTGCGCGATTCTCACCCTGCCTTTTCCCGTCATGCGCCACATCGAAGTCCTGAAACCGTTTTCGACCGCCAAGCAGCGCGCGATTCGGCAAGTGCATTACGACGCGTCCACAAAAGTGCTCCTGCAATGCCGCTGCCGTTTTTGGGAAGAGGACGAGGGCATCGTGGGGGGGGGGACGGTCACCGATTTGGCGATTCGCAATTTGTATTATCCCGACCACGGGCGCGAAACGGGGCGCGGCGTTTTGCTCGCGAGTTATACGTGGGCAGAGGACGCGCAGCGGTGGGGTTCACTCGCGCCCGCGGAACGCATCGTGCAGGCAATTGAAGATATGTCGCGCATTCATCCACAAATCGTGGACGAGTTTGAAGCGGGCGCGTCCAAAGTGTGGCACGACGACGAATATGCAGGCGGCGCGTTCGCGTTGTTCGAGCCGGGCCAATTCACGCGTTTGTACAACGCGATTTGTCAGCCCGAAGGCAGAATTTATTTCGCGGGCGAGCACGCGTCGGTGTATCATCGTTGGATTCAGGGCGCGATTGAATCGGGCTTGCGCGCGGCGAACGACATTCATCAACTCGGTCTGCAAGGATGAAGAACAAAAACGCGGAATGGGTCTTTGGAGACCTTCGAGGTTTTCCAGCCATCCGCGTAAATTCAGCATCTCGCGGTAAAAACCTCGAAGGTCTTGGCGCAAGTCAGTCTAGAAATCGCTCTAATTCGGCGAAAAGCGGAGCGAGTAACAACGCCCTGCGAGATACGCGGTTTTTTCACCGTGCGCGGTGCCTTGACCGGCTATGAATGCCGTGTAGGTATAGGTTCCCGGCGGCATGTGAATCCTGTAATACTTGCCGTCGCCGGGCACGTCATAATCGTGCGTGCCCCATTCGCCGCCGCCAATCGTAAAGCGCATCGTCGTTCCTTGATAATTGTTGCTCACATACAACAACGCTTCATTCGCGGCTGCGGGACACGCGGCTTGGGTCGGGCGACGCGTTGCCGCGCGGGTCGGCGGCACAGCTGTTGGTGGCGGCATCGCGGTGACGACAATGATGATGGGTGTTTGCGTCGGCTGCGGCTGACTCGTCGGCGCTACGAGAATTGTCGTTGGCTCTGCGGGGATCGTCGTTGGCTCTGCGGGGATCGTCGTCGGCTCTGCGGGGATCGTCGTCGGCGTTGTATCCAAGTCGAGAACCGGAAGTTGATTTCCCGTCGTGGTCGCAGTAGCGGGCGGTGTAACAACGCTCGGCTGCGGCACCTCCATCGGCGTACTCAACGCGGTCACGCGCAAATCGTCAAAGAGCACGGTCTGGTTCGGCTCGTCCGGTTCGAAAAACAGCGCGATTTTTCCCTCTGTCAAATTTGCATCGCGAATGCTGGCTTCCCATTGCCCGCCCAGATTGACGGCAATCACATCGCCTTGATTCACAATTTTAATCTTTGTCGGAAAACCCGCGTTGCCGACGTTGAATGAATCGGTGTACGGAATGATAGTTTCGTAATGGTCTTGGGCAAAGCGAAACAGCCCGTACTTGCCGGCATTGCTGACGCCGAGAATGTAGAAATTGTCCTGCGCTTCATCCACGCGAAACATGACGCCATAGCGGCCGTTCTTTTGTGAAGGCAAGCGTGCGGTCAATTCGATCAGCGTATCGGTCAGGACCGGGCGATAATAAATCCAGCGTGTGCCTTGAGTTTCTTTGCGCGTAAAAGCGAGAGCCCCGTCCGTGCACTCGACGTTGATAAATTCGTCTTGAATGGGAGTGCATTCATCGTAGGTCAAATCGAGGACTATTT
>JACQWQ010000017.1 GCA_016209205.1 Chloroflexota bacterium | reverse complement strand
CCGCCAGATGTAGTCTGAATCGTCGCGTGCTGATTATTGCCCGACGAATCGTTGACGGTCGTTCCGGCGCCTTCATTGAAATGCCACAAGCCAACGGTATTCGCGTCCTTACCCGGCGGCATGACATCGTCAATGCTCGCGGGCGGATTCACTGCGGCGGCGTTGTCGTAATAAAGTTGGTACAACGATACAGCGGAATCCAGTCCGCCAATCGGCGCTTGCAAATCAAACCAGATGTCAATCTGCTGCGGCGTAAAGACCGGAATGTAGCGGCTCAATTCGGTTTGATTGTTATAGACAATTCGGAAATCATCACCTTTGCTGCTCGCGCGCGACGCGTTGTATAAACTCGCTGCCGTTGGATTCGTCGAAGCATCAAACCGCAAGAGTACGGGATGACCAGTTGACAAACCGGCACCGTCGTTGTTTTGAATGAGCAAGTTGCGTTTGCTCGCATACGCGCTGTTCCACCACGCGTCTACCGGACGCGCGTTAATATCCACGCGCGTCGAAGTGTCGCCATAGGGTTCTGCAAAAGGACCCTCGTTATTGGAGCGATCACGCGCGCGAGCGCGGAAATAATAGGTGTGTAAATCTTCACCCGTAAATGTGCCGACGGTCGCCGTGGTATTGGTTTTCCAATACAACCACGAACCATTCAGACCATCGCGGTACTGAACATCGTAGGCGACGATGCCGGAAGCATTGTCTGTGCCGCTCCAGCGAACGGGGAAATTCACCTCATAGGTCGTCGTCGGCAGCGCGGTCACCGTCGCGTTCGGCGCGGTGCGGTCAATTCCAAAATGACCCGTCGCGCGATCGCCGCAACCTATTTCATTGCATGCTTGAATACCCCAGTACAAACTGGAATAATCTTGGGCAAACGTAACGCTGTAGGACCGCATTGCCGCATCGTTGAATTGCTGGTGAATGATGGGGTTGACGGTCGGGTCTGAATTGGTCGAGACGTCAAACAAGAAATACTGGACGCGCCCGGTCTCTTCCGGCTGCCACTGAAAATTCACCGTGCGCGAATTGAACCACTGGTCTTGCTGGGGACTAACGATTTGCACGTTCGAGGGACGGCGGCGCAAGAGCGTGAACGTGGTTTCTTTGACCACTTCTTGGTAATTGCCCTGATCTTTGCTGCCGTGAAAACCGATGGCGCGAATCAGGTGTGTGCCGTCCGCGAGCGCGCGGGTATGCCACTGGGGCCAGGCGTTCGCCGCATTCGCCGGGTCGGGGTCGTAACAGAACGTTCCTTTGGGGTCAATCCAATACCAATCGCCGCTCGCCGAGCCGTCCGTCGCGGTGTTGGCATAAATGTACAGCCCATTCCCGATGCCGCCGAATCCATCCGCGCACGTGTACACGTTGACTTCATCCGACGCGGAAGGCGACGAAGGAACAAACTGGAAATCGTGGAGCGTGATTTGCTGCGAGTCAATGCTAAAGTGGCGCAGCGGGTCGCTCCAATCGCTGATGTTGTAATTGGAATCCAACGCGCGCACGCGCCAACCGAACGTATACCAACCGAGACCTTGTGTTTGCACACAAATGCCGTCGGTTCCTGTGGCGACCCAACCGCTGTCCCACAGATTCGCGCCCTCGACATAGAAATTTAGCGCAATGACGTTCGCGCTCTGTGGCAATGCACAAAGTGTCACCTGTCCACCATCGCGCTGTACGTACCAATCGCCGGGGCTGACGGGGATTGGGCGGTTGGGGCTGGAGCCAAAGGTTTGGACAGGACCTGGGGCAGATTGTTGACGATAATATAGATCGCCTGCATTCTGATTTGGATTGCTAGGGCTCTCGCTATTATTGTATTGGCTACCACCCCCTGTTCCAGACGAAGACTGATCATTATAAGTCTTGTTTTGTGTCGAAGGAGCATTGTTGGTGGGACGTGATGAATAGCTTGGACCTCCAGCTGGGTCTGTGTGAATAAGTCCCTTCCAAGGATCATTTGCATCAGGGAGCTTACTGCCCGCCGCGTTGCCAATGTAATAGCCCGCGATTCCCCCTGCCACACCGCCAATAATGCCTCCTGCAACACCACCAATAACGGTCCCTACACCTGGAACCACACTACCTATTGCTGCTCCCAATACCAGTCCCGCTCTGGCACCAGCAAAGGCTCCAATCGCCGTCCCTGCGGTTGCTGCTGCCTCTTGCTTCGTTCCTCCTCCAAACACAAACCTCTTAATGTCTTGGATTTGCCCCGGAAGTGAAAGCAAACCCCCAACTGTTTTTCCAACACCTTCGAGAGGTGTAGCTCGCACGCTTGTAACAGTTTTAGTCGAAACGGAAATTTGAGTAGACTTTGGTGTACTCTTGACTTGGACCGATACTGATTGATAAGTTTGCTTTGTGACAATGGCAGCATTTTTGAGCCCATCCTTTATTCCACTGCCAACATATCCAAGCCAATTAGTTAATGAGGACCAGGTTCCATGAGGATCGATCCGATTTACTGGATTATTCTGTCCGTATTGGTATAACCCCTCAACATCTCCCAATGGGTCCCGAGACAAAAACCTTCCAATCCCTGGATCATAATACCGCGCTCTCGCAAATAAATCAGCCCCGTCTCATCATCCACCTGCTGCCCCGTGAACTTGAATGGATTGCGCGATGTGCCTTCTTGCGCGCGCACCGTGCCAAAAGCGTCGTACAAATACTTGGTGATGGACTGACCGCTCGCGTTCGTGAGATTCTTGACGCTGCCCAAGCCGTCGGCGTGATAATAGAAATTCGCGTTGGTCGAGTCGGTCATCGAAAGCAGTTCGAGACCGTAAGCGTATTGCGTGCTGACGCCGCTGTTGGTTTCAACAAGAATCTGCGGCAGAGATGTTTCGGTGTCCCACACGTACTTGGTAACAACACTGTTGACCGATTTGCTCGTGCGTTGACCGTCGCCGTTGTACGCATATTTGACCGTCGTCGCGCCGTTCACAACTTGCGTTAATCGGTTCGCCTTGTCGTACGTGAATTGCATCGCGCCTTTGGACAACATGTTGCCGTTATTGTCCCAGGTGAAATTCGTCGTCTGCCCATTCAACACCATCGAGGTCAGACGATCAACGCTGTCATAGTTATAGGTCGTCGTGCCTTCCGATCCGACCATCGTTTGGCGGTTCCCCGCCGCGTCGTAGGTGTAGCGGCGGTTCGTTCCGTTGGGATATGTGACACCCTTTAGACGATAGAGCTCGTCGTATTCATAAGCCGTCAAGCCCTCATTGTCCGCCATCTGCACGCGATTGCCCACGTTGTCGAGAACGTAATCCACGAACATGAACGTGCCGCTGATGGGGCTGGTGCTGCGAATGGAATTCAAACGATTGCCGCCGTCATAGCCAAAATTGGTGACGACGCCGTTCGGAAATTCGGTCTTGGTGCGGTTGCCAATGGAATCGTAAAAATAGCGCGTAATCGCCGTGCCATCCACAACAGAGGTGAGACGATTCAACGCATCAAAGCTATAATTGACGACTTTGCCGCCCGGGTACGTGATGCGCGTGCGATTGCCAACGTTGTTGTACGAGTATTGAATGGTCTGATTATCAGAATTGGTCAGCGCGATCAAGCGGTCGAGCGAATCGTAGGTGTAGGTGGTGGTGCCGGTCTTGTCTACCATCGTCTTGCGATTGCCAACATTGTCGTAGGTGTACTGGATGGTTTGGTCGGGATAAGTGAGTTGAGTGAGGCGATTCAGTCCGTCATAGGTGTATTGTGTCGTATCACCATTCGGATCCGTCGTTGCCGTGCGATTGCCGACCTCATCATACGTAAAGTGCGTGTTGTGCCCCAACGCATTACTGATGTCCGTCAAGCGGTTTACTGCATCATAGATAAAAGTGGTCGCGTGACCGTTCGCGTCCGTAACGCGCGTGCGATTCCCCACCGCGTCGTAGCCGTACCCGATGCTGCTGCCGAGCGCGTCCGTCACACTAACCAGACGATTGAGCGCGTCGTAACCGTACTGCGTGGCTCGATTGTTGGCATCAATGATGCGCGTGCGATTACCCACCGCGTCATATTCATAACGCGTCACGTGTCCAAGTGAGTCCGTCATGCGCGTCAGACGATTCAATGCATCGTATTCGTTAAAAGTAGTGCGTCCCAGCGGATCCGTGATGCTCGTCAGATTGTCATTGGCGTCGTAGCTATACACCGATGTCTTGACGAGCGCGTCAGTTACTGTGACGAGACGGTCGAGCGCATCAAAGGTGTAGGAGGTCGTGCTGCTATTCGGTGCGATGACGCGGGTGCGGTTGCCGTTCGCGTCGTATTCATTGCGCGTGACCGCATTCGAGGCGTCCGTCACGGTCAGCAGCTGATTATTCTCGTCGTACGCATAGTTGGTCGTGTGGTTATTGGCGTCAGTCGCGGTCAGACGATTGCCGACGTTGTCATAGGTGAATGTGGTCGTTTTGCCGTTAGCATCCGTGATCTGCGTCGGGTTATCGGTTGGGTCGTATGCCAAACCGTATGCATTGCTGCGCGCGTCTGTCAGCCCGGTGATGCGCCCAATCGTGTCGTAACCAAATTGTGTGATTTTATTCAGCGCATCCTTGATGCTGGTTGGGTTGCCGTACTGGTCGTACTGCGGCGTCGTGGCGCGCCCATTTGCATCAATAATCAACACGAGTTGTCCGACTTCATCGTACTGAAATTCAGTCGTCTGGTTGAGCGCATCGAGAATAGTCAGGAGATTTCCCGCGCTGTCGTAGGTAAAGTGGATCACACGATTTAACGCATCTTTTGCGGTCAATGGGTTGTTCTTGGAATCGTAGGTGAACTCACTCACGCCGCCCAGCGCGTCCGTAAGCCGGGTCAAGTTGCCTGTGCTGTCGTACGCAAACTGAGTGGTGTTCCCGCGCCTGTCGGTGATGCCGGTCTTGTTATTTTGCGCATCGTAACTAACGGCAAGTGTCTGGTTGAACGCGTTGCGCGCGCCTGTCACACGAAATTGGTCGTCGTAGAAATAGACGGTGGCATTCCCTCGCGGGTCGGTTACGGTTGTCTGTCCACCGCTCCAGTCATAGGCAAACATTGTCGTGTGATTGAGCGCATCCTTTTGTTCAATCACACGCCCCTGAGCGTCATAAATATTCTGAATCGGTGTACGGCTATTGGCATCTGTAGCAGTAGTGAGAAAATTGTTCGCATCATAACCAGACTGCACACTTTTACCGCGGGGATCCGTTGCAGTCACTAAACGCCCGCTTGCATCATAGCCAAACGTGACCACACGATTGGATGGGTCGGTAATAGAAGTGAGATGATGATTGCCGTCATAGACAAAACTATATGCTCTGCCCACTGTGTCAGTAACAGCGGTCAAATCATTTCCTGTGTAGGTAAGCGCCAAGGAATTTCCATTCAAATCCACAATCTGTACAAGCTTGCCCGTCGCGTCGAAAAGGTACCGTGTTTGATTTTTGAGGGTCAGGACATACGAACCATCCACATTCTGCGCCAAATGGTTAAAAATACCCACCGGTGCAATGAAGGAACCATCAACTTGTTTGTCATACCGGTCCAACCGCCCATCCGCGTTTCGCAAAAGCACAGTTGTCGCAGTTTCGACAGTCACCGCGAGGTTATAACTGTGCGTCCAACCAATGCCCAGAGGTCCATCAAAAGCATTTGCCGAGTTGTATGTCCGAAGAAACGCGAAAGGAATGCCTCGTCCGGGGACAGTCAGGTCGAGCGCCTGGAGAGCAAACGTCCCAAGAACAACATTCACACCTTGTGCGTCTGTTTCTGTCCAGCCCGTCGAAGGCGCAGCATGATGCAAGAGATCGTAGCTGGATGGGGCGGGCAATGCTGCGGTATGCGCAATGATCGGTGGAATTCGCGGCGCGTATTCGGCAGCGGGGGCAAAAGGCGCGGGGAATGGCTGCGCTTTTTCATTCGATTTGTGTGAATCATTTTTGGAAGCGCGCCCAGTATTGGATGTGGTCGCCGTCAGATTCCGCGCTGTGTCAGCCGAATCGAGAATCGCAGACGAGTCTCCCCGCGCTGCTGAAGCAGTCATAGCCGACAGCGGAGACAACAACAAACCGAGCACGACGAGCGCATTCAGCAATTTGTACGACATGGCACATTCCTTCTTGCATGAAATTCAGAACGGACAAGACAAATGAATTCGTTACTATGGACTTGACGAATAAATTCGTCACTACGACGCGCGCATCCGCTTATCCGCTTTCCATATCCGCTGGCAACTGGCGACAACAAAAAAAGCACCTCTCATCGCAAGGCGCGCGGAAAGATGCTTGAGCAGCATGCCCATCAAGCCCAATCAAAGCAAACCCAAATTGACCATGGTCGAGAGCGATGACCACGTAAAATGCCTTTCAGAAAACCACCGAGCCAACGCGACCGAAAAATGCCTAAACAAAATATCACATGGCAAGCGGCATGTCAATACACGAAAAAAACTTGACGCGGGTGGACTCGAGGTTATAATTCCGAACGAGGAGACGCCCGATGGCATTCACGGTCAACGATTTTTCCGATTTGCTCCGGCTGCTGGCAGAGCATCCGCGCTGGCAGACAGAGCTGCGCAATCTGCTCTTGCACGATGATTTTTTGGCGCTGCCGCAGATTGTGCGCGAGTTGGCAGACGCGCAGCGGCGCACCGAGCAACGCGTCGAGGAACTCGCCGAGGCGCAGCGGCGCACCGAGCAGCGCGTCGAGGAACTCGCCGACGCGCAGCGGCGCACCGAACAGCGCGTCGAGGAACTCGCCGACGCGCAGCGGCGCACCGAACAGCGCGTCGAGGAACTGGCGCAAGCCCAGCGCGCATTGGGGCAAGCATTTGGCCAACTCCAAAATTCCTTTGGCGCAACCGTCGAGGAGGAAGCCGAAAGCGTTCTCCAGTGGGTGCTCGAAGGTAAGGGCTATCGTTTGCTGCAAGAGCCATTCACTCTGGCGTTGAACGGCGAAGTGGACGTGGTGATGGAATTGCAAGATGCGGCGGGCAGCAATCTGTGGGCAGTGTTGGAAGCCAAGGCGCGTTTGAGTCGCCGCCAAGTAATGGGTTGGGCGCAGCAGATTCGCTCGTCGGGATGGCAGCAGCGGCTTACGGCGCAAGGAGTGACAGGCCCATACCTCGTCTATACTTTGGCATTCGGATCGATCCCGGCACGGTTCAGGAAGCAGAGAATCAAGGCATCGGATTGATAACGGGGCGCGGGGAGCGCGTGGCACCCAAGAGCTTGGTGCAGCCGTCGGCGACATAGAGCATAGATCGTCAAAACGGATTCAGGAGCGAAACAATGAGCACCCAAACGATTCAAATTCTCATTGCCACTTTTCCGCAAGTGGAACCGGCGGAGCATGCGCTCGAGCAGGTGCACAAGGCGCGTGCGGATCAAGGCGCAGAGGTCATTGACGCCGCCGTCGTGAAACGTGACGCGAGCAACAAATTACACATTCACGAAACCGCAGGCGTGACAGGCGGACGCGGCGCGACCATCGGCGGGATTCTGGGCGGCGTGCTCGGATTGATCGCCGGTCCCGGCGGATTGGTCGCGGGCGCGGCAGTGGGCGCATTGGTCGGCGGCGCGGCTGCCAAAGCGTTGGATGCCGGCATTCCGCACCGGCGGCTAAAAGAAATCGGCAATGCGCTCCAGCCCGGGAATGCCGCGCTCGTCGTTCTCACGGAACAGGGGTATGCGCCGTTCCTCGAAACGATCATCGGCGCAGGCGCGGAAATCGTGACCGAAAGCATGAACGCGCAAGCTGCGCAAGAACTCGGGCACGCGCACGATGTCGCGCGCAAGGCGCTCAACCTGGGCGAATCGCTCGCGGATGGCGGGCTGGCGTCCGCGTCGGATTCATCCCCAACGTCGTAACTCACGTTGCGCAGGCGCAAATGGATTTGATTTTGTCAGCAAATAAATCAAAATTCCTACGTAATCCACACCAAATCCATCGTATAATAGACGCGCGCGTATGTTGCCCAACATCTTGCACCGCCGTCACGCCGCGGCTTTCACGCCGTCGTCTTCCCGGCTCGGTTATTTGCCCGGACTGGACGGGTTGCGCGCGCTGGCAGTCCTCGCCGTCCTCTTGTATCACGCCGATGTGTTGTGGCTCCCCGGCGGTTTTCTCGGCGTCGAAGTTTTTTTCGTCGTCAGCGGTTATTTGATTACCTCTTTGCTCCTCGCCGAATATCGCACGCACAATCGAATCAATCTAAAAAATTTTTGGCAGCGGCGCGCGCGGCGTTTATTGCCTGCCCTGTTTGCCGTGCTCATCGCAGTGCTCGTCTACATGGCGCTCTGGCTGCCCGATGAAGTCGCGGGCATTCGCGCTGACGTGCTCGCCGCGTTCACGTACGTTACGAATTGGTATCTGATCGCCGCCGAAAAAAGTTACTTTGAAACCATCGGACGCCCTTCCCTCTTGCGGCACCTGTGGTCGCTCGCGGTCGAGGAACAATTCTATTTACTGTGGCCCCTCATTTTCACGTTTGTCCTCGCGCGTTTGAAAACACGCGGCGCGCTGCTGCTGTTGATGTTGGGGGCGTTTGGCTCTGCGTTAGGAATGGGCTTGTTGTACCAACCCGATGCGGACCCCTCGCGCGTGTATTACGGGACCGATACGCGCGCGGCAGGTTTGTTGATCGGCGCGGCGCTCGCGTTTGTCTGGTTTCCCAAAGCGGACGACTCGCCGCGCAATTGGCGGCATTGGCTGCTCGACGCAATTGGCTTGCTGGCAATGGGTGGACTCGTGGCTGCTGGTTTATTCTTGGACGAGTTCAGCCCATTCATGTATCAAGGCGGAATGCTGCTCGTTTCGACCGCGACCGCGTTCGTCATCGCCGCGGTGGTGCATCCCAAATCGCCGCTGCTCGCGCCGCTGTTAAGCATCGGCATTTTGCAATGGATCGGATTGCGCTCGTACGGTCTGTATCTGTGGCACTGGCCCCTGTTCATGGTCACGCGCCCGCAACTCGATACGCCACTGGAAGGCGCGCCATTGTTGGTGTTCCGTTTCGCGCTCACATTTTTGATTGCGGAAATTTCCTATCGCGTTGTGGAAACACCCATTCGTCGTTTCGGGCTGCGAAACGGCGGAGGATTGGGCAAGGCGTGGAATGCGTGGACGCAAACGCGCGGGGTGCGCCGCTGGAGTTTGGGCGCGGCAGCGTTTGTCATTTTCGGCGTAATGCTCGCGGGCGGTGTGACATTGGGCAACGTCGTCGTCAACGCGCAGCCGCCGCCGCAGCCGGATTTTGTCCTCGCCGCGCCCGCAGAGGAGACGAGCGCGTTTGCGGAAGAGGAAGCAATCGTTTTGCCGCCGGAACAACCGGATCAAGTGGCATCGCCGGTCTCATCCGACATGGTATCGGTCTCGTTCGTCAGCCGCGCTGAAAATCAAATCGAGGAGCAACCGGAACCCATCGCCGCCGCGCCCGCAGCTCCAGTTACCGATTCTTGGGTGCAGCGCATGAAATTGGCGCGCACGCCGATAATTCACATCGAAGAAAATGATTTCGACAGCGCGTTCCGTCGCGCGCCGCCGCGCTCTCAAAAAAAGAACCAGCTCTGTGCAGCAGGTTGCCTCGCGCAATTGGAATTTCGCGAATGGAAGGGTGAACGCGTCAAGCCCGCCGTGCTGCCCAAACGCGAGCCAACCCCCGCGCCCAAGCCGCTCGTCACAAAGGTTGAAAATCCTTTGCCGCCGCGCGCAGGACCCGCGCAAGTTTTGGCCATCGGCGATTCGGTTATGCTCGGCGCGTCCCACTATATGCGCAAAACGGTTCTCGCGTTGGACGTGGATGCCAAAATCGGGCGTCAGGTTTCGACTGCCATTCGCCTCTTGCAAGCATACAAAGATGCAAACCGTCTCGCGCCCATCGTCCTGATTCATCTGGGCAACAACGGCACGTTCAGCACGAAACAGTTTGATGAATTGATGACCTTGTTGAGCGGGACACCGCGCGTCGTCTTTCTCACGACCAAAGTGCCGCGCAAATGGCAAGCGCCAAACAACAACGCGCTGGTAGAAGGCGTCAAACGTTATCCCAACGCGCTGTTGATTGATTGGAACGCGGCGAGCGCGCCGCACCCCGAATGGTTTTGGAAAGACGGCATCCATCTCCGTCCCGAAGGCGCGCAAGTGTACGCCAATCTGATTGCGACGACGTTGGAGCAAGCTCAAGCGCACCCATAAGTAGAACCGCCAAAAAAAGTTTTCGGCAAGTTTACTTGCCGAAAACTTTTTTTGGCGGACAATTCTCGTTTTATCGCGAGGTCGCCACATCTGCGCCGACCTCGCGTCGGATCGCGTCGAGCACCATCAACGCGCTCAGGTCCTCTAACGCATCCCCCGCGCGCATTGCCGCCGCCGACCGAAAGTCGCGCGTCCCCCCCCCTTGGATGTGAATCAAATCGGGTTCGAGCCCCCGGTCCGGCACCGTGCCCGCGAGCAAATCGTAATCCCACAACGGAATGCTGTACGCCGACGCGGTTTTCCGAATGATCTTGTTGAGCAAATTCGATTCGCCTTCCAAATGGTCAGGTTTCGTGCCGAGCACCGGAATGATGCCGCGCTCGAGACAGTATTTCACGATCAGCCCCAAATGACGTTCAAACAGGCCGGGGAATTCCGTGTCGTTCGCGCCGAGCCGAATGACGGCGATGCTCGGATTGTTCAGGCGCACTTCGCACGCGAGCGGTCCTTCGTCTGTCGCGCACGATTCGGAAAGCGACCACGCCGGATCGAACTCTGACCAGGTGTGCATTCCTTTTTTCGCCGCGATGCTCGTGCGCGCAAACGTGCCCGCGTGATAATCAATCGTCGTCTGCAAATACGCGTACTTGCCCAATTGATATGTTTCGCGGTCGAACACCGCGAGAAATTCCGGATACACCATCGTGCTGTCGCCGACTTTGGAGATGGCGCGCGGGTCTCTGCCCAACGCTTGTCCCAGCGCGAAAATGTCGCGCACATGGGCACGCGTTTCATCGGAAAGAAAGACGAAACGCGGAACGGGGACGCCGTTTAACGCGGCAGCCGTCGGCAGCGGCGGCGCGGGGGTGGCAGGGATTTTTGTCGGCGCGGGCGTGTAGAGACGTGTCGCCGACACGTCTCTACTTGTTGGCGTCGGCGCGCGCGCGACGCGTGTTTTGCGTTTGCGCTCGGCGGCTTGGGTCGGGGCGATGTATTCTTCCAAATTGGTGCGCACCCCCGCCAAATCATAAACCAGCGGCACGACGACGAGCAGCGCAACAAGAGCAGAAAGAATTGCAACGAGCGTGCGGTGGAGATTGTAACTGGCGAGGAATTTCATTGATCAATGCACAATGCTGAATGCACGATGCGGAATGCACAATGCACAACCTCATCTATATCAGACACAATTCGCACCGTAGTAACGATCGTAGTAACGATTTCAATCGTTGCAGCGCGGGATGCCCAAGGGAAACGAATGAATTCGTTACTACGCGTGTTTATATCACACGCAGTTCGCGCGGATATGTCATCAAACACTCCGCGCCGTCTTGGGTAACTACTACGTCGTCTTCAATCCGCACACCGCCTTTGCCCGGCAAATAAATGCCCGGCTCGACGGTAAACGTCATTCCCGGCGTGAGTGTGAGCGTATTGCCTTCGACAATGTTCGGCGCTTCATGTATTTCCAATCCCAATCCGTGCCCCGTACGGTGCATAAAAAATTCACCATAGCCCGCATCGGAAATGATCTTGCGCGCGGCGCGGTCAACGTCTTGACCTTGCGCGCCCGGTTTCGCGGCTGCCCTGCCCGCTTGATTCGCGCGCAGCGTCAGATCATAAATGTGTTTCAATTCGTCCGACACTGCGCCAATCGCAAACGTGCGCGTAATGTCGCCAAAATATCCGTCAACGGTACACCAGCCGTCGAGAATGAGCAGGTCGCCCTCCGCCAACGCGCGCGCGGTCGAAGTGGTATGCGGCTGAGCACTATTGGGACCCGACGCCACAATCGGCGCTTCGGGAATGCCATCCGCGCCGTGCTCGAACATCAACCACTGCCAGCGCGCCGCGAGTTCCCGTTCCGTTTTGCCAACGCGCACTTCGTGCAGCAGCGCGTCCATCGAAGTTTCCAATACGCGCACCGCGCGCCGCATCGCGTCCATTTCGGCGGCGTCTTTCGTCATCCGCAGCGCGCCCAACAATTCGCTCGCGTCGGAAATCTGCGCGTCGCGCGCGAAATTTTGCAGCTGCGTTAATTCCAACGCGCGCACGCTGTAGTAATCCGCCGCGATGCTGCATCCGTCGAGCGACAACGCCTTTTTCAGCGACGCCCAACCCGCTTGCACCCACTCCGCGTCGCTCCACCCGTGCAGCGTCAACGGCACGCGCGTGCGCGTCTCTACGCGCGGCACTTCTAACGCGGGCACGATCAAATGCGCCGCGTCGCGCGTAAACAGTGCCAGCGTCACGCGTTCCGACAAGTGCATTTGCAGTCCGGTCAAATAAAACAAGTTCGCAGAAGGCACTACCGCCACCGCATCCACCCCGCGCTGCGTCATCAACGCACGCAATCGTTGCAATCGTTCCAGACTCATCAAATTGTTCAGTCCACGAATAACATGAATAACACTAATTGTTTAGCAACGAAAGAATCCTGTTCGTGTAATTCGTGTTATTCGCGGATAAAATTCCTACTCAGTCCTCAGTCCTCAGTCCTCACCACTACACCCACAGCCCGCCGTGCACATTGATCACCGAACCCGTGAGATATGCGGCTTGATCGGAAAGCAAATACGCGACCAGATTGGAAATGTCCTCCACTTTGCCCATCGTTCCCACAGGAATAATGCTGGGCAATTCGCGCCGGTCGGAATCGCTCGTCGCGTAGGTTTCGATAAACCCGGGATTGATGATGTTACAGCGGATGCCGTGCCGCGCCTCGCTGCGCGCGACCGATTTGGTCAAGACGACCAAGCCCGTCTTGGCGACATTGTACGCGGTGGTCGTCGGCGCGCCGCGCGCGTTTTCGCAATTGAGCGAGCCGAGATTGATAATGTGCCCGCTTTTTTGCGCGCGCATGATCGGCAGCGCGCCTTTGATGCAGTAAAACGCAGATGACAAATTGCCGCCGACAATTTCTTGCCATTCTTCAATCGTCGTATCAAACACGGTTTTGACGAGAAACGGGCCCGCGTTGTTGACGAGCACATCGAGTCGTCCAAATTTTTCGTACGTCTGTGCAATCAACTGCTGCGCGCCTTCGGATGTCGCCACGTCGGCTTGCAGCGCGACGGATTGGGGCGAAACGTTTTGCAGCGCATTCAACGCGTCGTGCGCCGACGCCGCATCGCGCCGGTAATTCAGGACGACGATATATCCATCCTGCGCAAGCCGTTCCGCAATCCCGCGCCCGATGCCCTTGCCGCTGCCCGTTACAATCGCTACACGTTCATCACTCATGTTTTTGCTCCATGCTGTTTTTCATCGCGGGACATTCTAGCAAAAGAGAGGAATTTTTCAAGACCCCTTGCGCGTCAGTCATCGGTCATCAGTGAGCAGTCATCAGTCATCAGTCACCAGTGACCAGTTTTGCGTATAACGGTCTGGGTGTTAGATTACGACAAACGGTTGGATGTGTCGTGACAAATTATGCGAGGGTTTCTGTTTTCGCATCTGAGCAGGAAAACAAAGCGCATTGTCGCGATAGTCGCAAAGAAAACAGTGGAAAGAGGAATAACAAAGTGGTTCAACAACCAAAGGAAGAAAAGAGCGGCGAGGAATCCAATCCTCTGGAACCGCGATACAATCCAACACTTTTCGCAATCAGTACGGGGACTCTTGCCGGCGGTGTTATTGGCGTGGTTCTTGGCGATGCGATAGTGAGGGGAGAGATTCGACTTGCAGTGTTCTTGATAATCGCGATCTTATTGCTGGCTGACTATAGGGGGAGAACACGAGTCATTCGGTTGATCGCTGCTACCATCGTAGCTGCGTTGTTTGTGATATTTGTCTTGCTATCACATCGAACAGGACCAGGAACCTAGAGCGGATTCCGAATTGATTGGTGGTGTCAGCGTAGGGGCGACGGCTTGTCCTCGCCCATTCCAGTTGGGCAACCACAAGGGATTGCCCCTACCATCCCACAAACGAATCAGGAATTCGCTCTAATAGACCTTGTGCGAAATAGCGTAGACCTTCGAACATGATGACAAAAACGAACCCGCCTCATAAGGCGGGTTTCTCTTTTTCCCAAAAACTCTCAAAACTCGATCACATCAAAATCATTCGCCACGCGCACCTTGCCGCGAAAATTTTGTTTCGCCGCGCGCCGCCATTGTTCCGGGTTTACGTTCGGCGGAACGTGCACGAGCACCAGTGATTTGACGTGCGCTGCTGCTGCTTCCGCGCCCGCCTCGAACGCCGTCGAATGTCCCGCGCTCGAAGTGTTCAGTTCGGTGGCTTCGTGAAAAAACAAATTCGCGTCGCGCGCGATTTCCACAATGTTTTCGTGCGGCGCGGTGTCCGCCGAATAGGCCAGCACACTGCCCGTCGCGCGTTCGGTGATACGCAGCGCAATCGTCGGCACGTAATGTTTTGCCAACATCGCTTCGATGTCGAATTCGCCGATCGGCGGCAATTTGGCAATGCTGTTGGGCGTGACGACGTGATATTTGATTTTGAAAAAATTGGGCCATTCGCGAAAGCTCACCGCATTCATGAGTGCTTTGGCAGAATTCAGCGTCGTCTGTAAGCCATACACGTGCAGCGGCTCCTTGCGCCCCGCCATCCACGCATTCAACATCAAAATCGGATAGCCGTACACGTGATCGGGATGATTGTGCGTGAGAATGATATGGTCAATTTCCGCCGGACTCACGCCCAGCTGTGCGAGCCGCTGCGCGGGACTGCCCGCCACGTCAATCAAGATGTTCGTCGTCGCGCCGCGCACGAGCAGAAACGTATTTTCGCGTGTGGGACTACTCCACGCCGAGCCCGTCCCCAAAAGAATTACTTGTGCCATGAAATCTTCTGGACTTTTTCGACAGGATTAAGGCGATGGTTACATCGCAATTAACAGGATGCTTAAAACCTGTTTCAAACAAAATCCTGTTAATCCTGTCAAAACCTATCTGCCAAAAAAGAAAGTGACAATCTGCGGTGTAATGTTGGCTTCGACGAATGCGGCGACCAAAAGCAGCGGCAGCACCACGATGACAAACACTTTGATCCAATCGGCGAGCGCGCCGATGAAACCGGAATTTTCGCCGCGCCGCGCGCCGGAAATCACCGTCGCGCCGAGCCGCAGCCCCAAGCCCGTTGCAATCACGGCGGCGGGGATTTCAAAAATGCCGTGCGGCAAAATGAACGCGACGAGAAACGTCAGCGGGTTCGTCCCCGCTTGTGCGAGCGCCGCTGTCAAAAAACCGACGACCCCGATGGGCGCCATCAACAGCAGCAGCGCCCCCGTTCCAAACGAAGCGATCCCCAGCACGGTCGAAAGAAACAACGTCCGCGCGTTGTGCAAAAAAATAGACGGGGTGTTGATTTGCGGCATGAACGCAAAATCCGCGCCCGGCGCGCTTGATGCGAAATCCGCTTGCACGCGCAGCGGCTGCATCATTTCCTCTGGCAGCGGATACCGCCCCGCGTACCACCAACCCAGACAGAAAATCGCGACCAGCGCGGCAAGCGTCACCAGCATCGGCAGCCGGTTCGATTTCAAAATGCGCGGCACGTTCTGAAACACAATCCAACGCAGCGAAAATTTTCCCTCCACGCGGAATTGGTCAATGAACCGCAGCACGATGCGCTTTGGATTGATTTCGTCCACTTCGCGCGCGAGGATTTCTTCGCGATTGAACGTCTGGATGCCCATCCGGATAAAAATCAAATCCACCGTGACGAGCGCGGCGATAATGTACCACAGCACAGCATAGTTGCCCCAAAACAGCAAGACGCTTTCCGCTTGCAGCAAAAATGCCATCGGGATAATGATGAACGACGCGAGCAAGTTCGCCGCGCGCACACTCGTCGTGTGCGTCGAAACCACGACCGCGCCCGTGACCATGACCAGCGCTTCCATCGTCGTCAACAGCAAAATTTGAACGAGCACGATCCAATCCGGCGCGTATTGAATCGTATAAAACAACCACGCCAAATACGCCGCAATGCCGATGTAACTGGCAAGGAGCGGCAGCGCGGTCGCCGCCATCAATTTTCCCAAATACAACGACGCGTCGGTCAGCGGCGCGCCGAGCAACGGTTCGAGACTGTTGCGCTCTTTTTCGCCGACGAAGGTCTCGAGCGCGATGACCAGCGAAAACGTGATCGGAAAAAATCCGACGATCATCAAGCCGAACGGAATCAAGCGAATCGGAATGATCGTCGCGCTGTACTCTTCGACAAAATCAATCGCGACGCGCGTCGTGAAATTCATGATCCACGGAAACACCAGCGTGAGAATCAAAATCGGCGCGACGATGCGCCAATCGCGCAGCGAGTCGCGCACTTCGCGCCGGGTGATAATGAACGCGTCGCGCAGCGTTTCGCCGAACGCGTGGTGCGGCGACATCGCGGCTTGCGCAAGCGCCGGGGCGGTGAGAATAGATTCGCTCATTATGCTTCTTCCACCAATTTCAAATACACTTGTTCCAAACTTTGCGGCGTTTCGGAAACCGTCACAATTTCCGCGCCCGCGGCATTCAGCTTGTGAATCAAACGCGGATTAGTGCTCTGCGGCGTTTCCGTGCGATAGCGCAAATAACGTTCGCCAAATTCTTGTACGTGTCCGTCTTCCACAAACGCCGACCATGGCTGCTCCAAACGCTTTGCCAATTGAATCTCGATCAACGGCGCGCCGAGAAAACGCGTTTTCAATTCTTGCGTCGTCCCCAGCGCAATCAGCGCGCCGCGTCGAATCATCGCGATGCGATCCGCCAACGATTCCGCTTCGAACAAATTGTGCGTGCACAAAAAGACCGTGTGCCCCCGCCCGCGCAATTGCGCCACGGCGTCGCGCACCTGTTTCGCGCTGTGCGGGTCCATTGCCGAAGTCGGTTCGTCCAAAAAGAGCACGCGCGGTGAATTCAGCATCGCACGAATCAGCGCGACCTTTTGCCGCATCCCTTTGGAAAATTCCGACAAACGCCGGTGCCCTGCATCGGCAATGCCAAACTGCGCCAAGAGTTCGTCCGTGCGCGCGCGGCGGTGAGGGCGCGCCATGCCGTACAACTCGCCGTAAAAATCCAAATAGTCGCGCGCGTTCATGCGCAAATACAAACCGGGGAATTCGGTGAGATGCCCCACCATCGCACGCACCCGCCGCGCGTCCCGCACGACGTCATACCCCGCAACGCTGGCGCGCCCGGTGGTGGGTCGGAGAATCGAGGTCAGCATCCGCACTGTCGTCGTCTTGCCCGCCCCGTTCGGACCGAGAAAGGCGAGCACCTCGCCCTGGTGCACCTGCAAATTCAGGTTCGCGACGGCAGTGTGACGCTCGAAACGTTTGGTTAGATTTTCTGCGTGAATCAATGCGTCCATTCACTTGATTATAGTTGTGAACAAGGGACACGGCAATGGGAATGAAAGATGATTTCAATCTTCCAGCAAGTACGGCACCAGCACGACCGCTACGTTCGGGTGCGTCTCGAACGCGGCGCGCAGCCGCTGCGCCATCCGCCCGTGCAGCGCGCGTTCCCACCAGTGCGCGGGAATAAATTCGGGCAAGACGATGGTCACAAAGGCGTCCGGCGTTTGTTGGTGCAGCGCTTCGATGTACGACATCAACGGACGCACGAATTGACGATACGGTGAATCCAGAACTACAAAATTAATGTCCGGCGCGTACGCGGTCATGCGTTCTTTGACGCGTTGCGCGTGCTCGGTATCCGTGCCCACGTGCAGCGCGACCACTTGCGCCGACATGGAACGCGCGACCGCCAGCGCGCGCAGAGAGGCATAATTGACGCTCTCAATCGGCACAATTGCAAATTGTTTGACCGTCGGCGGCGGCAATTGCCCCGGCACAATCCGCAGCTGTGCGGCAACACGGGTATAGTGGCGCTGCACCAACGAAAACATCGCGACCAGCGCAGGAATCAAAAGCATCACAATCCACGCGCCGTGCACAAATTTCGTCACGGCGGCAACGAGCAAAATCACTGCCGTCGCTAGCGCGCCGACGCCATTGACGATCGCACTGCGCTTCCAGCCGGGCGTTTTCAATTTGCGCCAGTGCACGACCATCCCGGCTTGCGAAAGCGTAAATGCCAAAAACACGCCGATGGCGTACAACGGAATCAACGCGTGGGTATTGCCGCGAAACAAGAGAATGAGCGCGCCCGCGACAACGCCCAATGCCGCAATGCCTACCGAAAATGCCAGCCGGTCGCCGCGAAACAAAAATTGATGGGGCATGAAATTATCGCGCGCGAGAATGGAGGCGAGGCGCGGAAAACCCGAAAACGCTGTATTGGCGGCGACGACCAAAATACCCATCGTGGCAAATTGAAAAACATAGTAAACCCACGAATCGCCATAAACGACCCGACCCAATTGCGAAATGATCGTCTCGGTGGAACCCGGGTCGGCGCGATAATAGTCGGCGAGCACCGACACGCTCATGAAAAAAAACGCGAGGATCGCCGCCATGACGGTCAGCGTCCGGGCTGCGTTTTTACTTTCCGGCGGTTTGAAGGCGGGGACGCCGTTGGAAATCGCTTCCGTGCCACTCATTGCCACCGCGCCCGCCGAGAAGGCGGTCAGGATCAGAAACAAGCTCAGTTCTTCTTTAACCGGATGAACCACTGGGTTCGCGGATGGCTGATACCACCCCAATAACGCGCCCGCCAACCCAAGCGCGATGACTCCACCCAACGTGAGAATGAACGTGTAGGTGGGAATGGCGAAAACGGAACCGGATTCGGTCACGCCGCGCAAATTGATCAAAGTCATTATGCCCACAAAGACCAGGGCGAGCTCCACTGTAAACGGGCGCAGCACCGGAAAAGCCGAAGTAATCGCGTCCGTGCCCGCCGAAATAGAAACGGCGACCGTGAGAATATAATCAATCAGCAGCGCCGCTGCCGCCACCAAACCCGCGCGCCGGCCGACATTTTCGAGACTCACGATGTACGAACCGCCGCCGTTTGGGTAGGCATAAATGGTTTGCCGGTACGAAAAGGCGACAATAAAAAGCAGAATGGCAATTGCAAAGGAGATCGGGATTGTGAAACCCAACGCCGCGCTGCCCGCAAGCATCAACACAAACATGATTTCACCGGTCGCATACGCAACCGATGAAATCGCATCCGAAGAAAACACGGCGAGCGCTTTGAATTTGCCGAGACGCTCCTGGATTTCCTGCGCGTTTTCCAGGGGCTTGCCGATCAAAATGGCTTTGATGCTCCGATACGCACGTTGAAAGGGTGTCACCGGACGCGCCGCTTCTTCGGTCGCCACGAAATGCCCGGGCCCGACGCGTTTGAAATATCGGCTGTGCGGCTCGCGGCGGCGCACATAGACGTCTCCGGGGCGAACCCCCTTTTTGAACTCCCGAACCGTCAAGTCGGGGTTCACCACCCGCCCGGCGTCATCGCCTTTTGGTCCTGCTGACACGCGCCCGCGGTTTGGCGCGTCCGTGATCTTTTCGTCACCATTGCGGGAATTTGCCGCCGCATCGGGAACGGCGGCTTGCCCCTCTGCCGCGCTCTCTTGTTTGCGCGGCGGACGATATGTGCTCATGCTTTCCTTTCCTGACAAAAAACAAGCCCTCGGCGAGATTTCCCGCCGGGGCACCTCTATCCCCTCTAGTCGTCTGTGCGTCGTCTCATCTCATTGCCAAAATTCTACGTCCGATAATTTCGTTTGTCAAAAGTATCTTGCATCCTTTTCCATACAATCCCGTCTATAATACAGGAACACCCTGCGTATGCTTATCGAAACCCGAACCGAATCCATCTGGAATCAATTTCACGTTCCGCTGCACGCGTTCATTCGCCAGCGTGTGCACGACCAAGGCGCTGCCGACGATTTGCTGCAAGAAGTTTTCTTGCGCGTGCACACGCGAATCGAAACACTGCGCGACGAAACGAAACTCAACGCGTGGCTTTATCAAATCACACGCAACGTCATTAGCGATTATTACCGGACCCACCGGCTGCCCGCGCCGCTTTCGGAAGACCTAACCGAAAACGAAGCAGACGCGCAGGACGCCCTCGCGCTTCAGTTAGCGCCGAGCATCCGCGAAATGGTCAACACACTGCCGCCGGTGTATCGCGAAGCATTTTTGCTCACCGAAATCAACGGCCTCTCCCAAGTCGAACTCGCGCGCCAATTGGGCATTTCCGTTTCGGGCGCAAAATCGCGCGTTCAGCGCGCGCGCGCGCAAATCCGACAAATGCTGCTCGACTGTTGCCATTTTGAATTCGACCGGCTCGGCGGTGTGGTGAATTATTACCCCCGCGTAGATTGCTGTAAACGCTGTGAGCGCAAGACCTGACAGGGTTTCTTGCGATGACATACATCGCGCGTGCGCGTCACATGCACCATTCGCGCTGTACGCCGCGCGCGCGACACGTAAAGCGTACGTCTCAAAAACCTGTCAGGTCTGCCTACTTGCGTCCTTTTCCAACCGCTCACGTCTCTATTTATGAACCGATTTCTCAGGAGGAACTAGAATGCCAACGATTGAACTTCGTGATCAAGTGCGCGACTATTACGCCGAACATGCGCGCACGTTTTTGCAGGGCGCCCCAAGCAGCTGTTGCGGCACGGGCACATCCTGCGCCGACGATACAATTCCCGCTCAAGCCCTCACCGCGCTGCAAGACGCGCAAGCCATTCCCGATGAAATCATTCAAACTTCGCTCGGCTGCGGCACACCGCTCGAACTTGCCGAATTGAAACCGGGCGAGACAGTGCTCGACCTCGGCAGCGGCGGCGGGCTGGATTGTTTCTTTGCCGCGCGGCTCGTGGGACAAACGGGATACGTGATCGGCGTGGACATGACGCCCGACATGCTCGCGCTCGCCGAAGCCAACAAAGCCAAAGTGGGCTTGACCAACGTCGAATTCCGACGCGGGTATTTGGAAGCCCTGCCGCTCGACGATGCCAGCGTAGCTGTCATTATCTCGAACTGTGTCATCAATCTCGCCGCAGACAAAGACATTGTTTTCCGCGAAGCATTTCGCGTGCTCAAACCCGGCGGGCGCGTCGTGTTCAGCGACATTGTTTCGCAAAACGCGCTGCCGCAGGGTTTACGCAAGAACGCACAGTCGTGGGCCGAGTGCCTCGCCGGAGCCATTCCCCAAGGCGAATACGCGACCAAAATGACAATTGCGGGTTTCAAAAACGTCGCGGTGATCGCGAATCCATCGCCCCAAGATTTGGTCTTTAGCGCAAAATTCAAAGCGACCAAAGACTTGGATTAGACAAGATTAACAGGATTAACAGGATTGAAACCAAAAATGACTTTCTGAATCTTGTGAATCCTATTAATCCTGTCGAAAAAACTATAATGTCCAGTCTCAGCTATTTCAATCAAGTCGCCACACAGTGGGACAATTTACGCCAATCGTTCTTTTCCGACGCCGTTCGCGATAAAGCCCTCGACGCCGCGCAGGTTCAGTCCGGCGCGCTCGCGGCAGACCTTGGCGCGGGCAGTGGGTTCATCACCGAGGGGCTTGTGGCGCGCGGCGTGCGCGTCATCGCCGTGGATCAGTCCGATGCGATGCTGCACGTGATGTCCGCCAAGTTTGCGGACGAAAAATTCGCAGACCGCGCGGCGATAGAGTTCCGGCGCGGCGACGCCGACACGCTGCCCATCGCCGACGGCGAATGCGATTACGTCTTTGCCAACATGTATTTGCACCACACCGCGGACCCCGCGCACGCGATTGCAGAAATGGCGCGCGTGTTGAAACCAAACGGCGTCGTCGTCATTACCGACGCGGACGCGCACAATTTTGAATTTTTGCGCGAGGAACAACACGACCGCTGGTTGGGCTTTGCACGCGCCGACATTCACAAATGGTTCGAGCAGGCGGGGCTGCGCAATATCGAAGTGCGCGACGCGGAAGAAAAATGCTGCTCGACTTCGAATTGTGAAACGACCCGCGCCGAAATCAACATCTTTCTCGCGCGCGCCTTCAAAGCGCAAGAAAAAACAGCGCCGTCAGTGGAATGACAGCGCTGTTTTTGACAGGATTAAGGCGATGGTTACATCGCAATTAACAGGATTTTTTGAACTTGAATGAGACCAATCCTGTTAATCCTGTTAATCCTGTCTATCTCAAATAAAGCTCACATTCGCGCCAAGAGCTCCGCTTTCTTTTTCTGATATTCCTCTTCGGTAATCAGCCCCTCTTGCCGCATCGCGTTGAGCGAAGCGATCAGCGCGGGCACCTGGGTCGGAGTGGGTGCGGACGCAGGCGCAGGCGCGCCCGCGGGCGTTTCGCCAAAACCCAACTTTTCTTTTTCATTCAACATTGCCGTTTTGAATTTAATGGGGTTGCCGATGCGCCGAAACATGTTCGTGCCCAATTCGCTCGCGGTCAAAATCTCGACATCGCCATAATTCAACAGGCGTCCGATGACCGATTGGGTCATCCGCACGTCATTCACTTTTTCGAGCGACGAATCAATCACGTTCTTGTTGATTACGCCGTCAACCTGTATTACACGGCGGTTCGTGACAATGTACTCGCGACTGAACCAATGACTAAACTCGATCACAAAACGGCCCGCGGGAATCAAGAGCAGTAACCCGAGCAAAAAGCCCTGTGTCGGCGCGAGGGAATATGCAACAAACGTCACGCCGAGGATGACGACGGCGATCACGAGATTGATCAACACGTCGCGCAGCAAGACGACCCAACTTTGGCGCGAGCTCAGGACTACTTGTTCGTTCTCGCCTAATAATTGTTGAACGTATTTCATGATGTGTGATTCTCCGATGTTTCGCCCGTCGCGCCGTCCGTCAAAGCAGGCAGCTGCGAACGAGCATAGATTTGGGTGGTCGAAAGATGGGCATGCCCCAACATGCGTTGAACCTCTTGCACGCTCGAACCTTCTTGTAAACGATGCGTCGCAAAAGAATGGCGCAGCGAATGCGGCGTCACCGCCGTCTCGATGCCCGCTTGCGCGACATAGTGCTTGAGAATGAGCCACACGCCCTGCCGCGTCAGCGCGCCGCCGCGCGGGTTTACAAAAAGGGGTCCGCTCTCCGGCGGCGCGCCATAGTCCCCGCGCGCGCGCGTAATGTATTCCACCAACGCGTTTTGGGCTGGCTCGGTGAGCGGGACCGAACGCTGGTGCGCCCCACTGCCGATTTTCAATTTCCCGCGCGCGAGGTCCACATCGCGAATGTCGAGCGTGACCAACTCCGTCACGCGCAGCCCGGTCGCGTACATGACTTCGAGCATCGCGCGGTCACGCAAACCCTTTGCCGTCGGCGCGGCCGGCGCGCGCAAGAGCGCGGTTACTTGCTGCTGGCTCAGCGCGCGCGGAGGTTGATGGCTAACACGCGGCGGCTCCAAATCAATCGTTGGATTCGATGCCATTACCTGTTTTTCGGTCAAGTAAAAATAAAACGATTTCAAGGCAGCCACTTTGCGCGCAATGCTGGCGACAGAATATTCGCGCGCTTTGAGATCGAGCAAATACGCTTGAATCAACAACGTATCCACGCGCGCCCACGAACTAAGATAGGGCCGCGTCGTCAATACGAATTGATGAAACTGTGATAGATCATTGCGATATGCCATCACGGTGTTACCCGCGTAACCCTTTTCTGCGGCGAGATATTGGATGAATTGCTCGATTTGGGATTCCAATGCAATTGATGATTTATGATTGCTGATTGATGATTTTCAATTCGCGCGGCAAATCAAAAATCATCAATCAAAAATCATAAATTCTCCAGCGCCTGCTGTAAGTCTTGCATCAAGTCCGCGACGCTCTCGATGCCGACGGACAAGCGCACCAGTCCGGGATTGACTGCCAGCGGCGAGTTGGCAACCGATGTATGCGTCATGGCGGCAGGTACTTCGATCAACGATTCCACTCCGCCCAGCGATTCCGCGAGCGTAAAAATTCTTGTGCGCGCCGCGATTTTTTCCGCCATCGCCGGGCCGCCTTTTGCAATGAACGAAATCATCCCGCCGAACGCGGGCGTTCCATCGGGCGTCCGCATTTGTTTGCACGCCACCGCGTGCTGCGGATGCGACGGCAAACCGGGATAAATCACTTGGGTAACATGCGCCTGTTTTTCCAACCACTGCGCGACACGCAGCGCGTTGGCGGAATGCCGCTCGACGCGCAGCGCCAACGTTTTCAAACCGCGCAGCACGAGCCAACAATCCAACGGCGCGGGCACCGCGCCCGCCGCATTCTGCAAAAATTTCAGCCGCTCGTACAGCTCGGCGTCGCTCGTTACAATCGCCCCGCCGACCACATCGCTGTGCCCGCCGAGATATTTCGTCGTCGAGTGCATGACCAGATCCGCGCCCAATTCTAACGGGCGCTGCAAATACGGCGACGCGAATGTATTGTCCACGCCGACCCGCGCGTTGTGCTCGCGCGCGAGCGCGCTGATGGCGGCAATGTCCACGATTTTCAACAGCGGGTTGGTCGGCGATTCAATCCACACGAGGCGCGTGTTCGGACGAAACGCGGCGCGGGTGGCTTGCGCATCGGTCATGTCCACGAATGAAAATTCGAGACCAAAATTCGTGAACACGCGTTGAAACAAGCGATAGGTGCCGCCGTACACATCATCCGCGACGACGACGTGATCGCCTTGCTTGAAATAGAGCATCAGCGTCGTGATGGCTGCCATGCCGGAAGCAAACGTCAAACCAAAACGTCCGCGCTCCAACGACGCCAAGCATTCTTGCAGCGCGGTGCGCGTCGGATTGTCCGTGCGCGCGTAATCATACCCTTTGTGCACCCCGACTGCGCTTTGGGCGTACGTCGAGGTTTGATAAATCGGCATCGTCACCGCGCCGCTGGCAGGTTCCGGGTCTTGGCCCGCGTGAATGGCGCGCGTTTCAAAACCCAGAGCATCGGAAGGAATGGAGGTGTTCATGTGTAAAGATTATAGGTGCGGCAGTTGTAATTTGTCAAAGGCACGACCCCAAGTGTTTGCGCCGCGTCGCGCGACTGACTCAACCACGATGTCGAAAAACACTTGGGGTCTTGAATTACTTGGCGATTCCGAAATTTCGTTGTATCATCCTTGCCAGACGTGTTGCGCCAGGCAGAAGTGTTCTGGACAACTACCCCACCTCGAATGGCGAGGATGCAATTCCCCATTGATCACTCGCTCGTTGCCGGATCAATGCGACATTCGCGAGCAAAAAGACCCACGCTTTTGGGCTGTCCACCAAGCACCGGACAGAATGAACGCGCAAAAAACGGACGTGTGCGTGGCTGGCAATTGCATCGTAACCGTTCTCAAATTCAAGGAGGAGATGTGAATAAAGTACTTTTGCTGACAATCGTACTCGCGGTGTTTGTCATCGTGGGATGTGCAGCGCCTGCCCCCACGGCAACACCGGTACCGCCGCCGCCCACCGCGCCCCCTGCACAACCCACCGCTGCCGCGCCGCAGCCCACCGCGACGATTCCCCCACCCAAGTGCGACAAGCTGGACGGGATGCCTGAAGTCAAAGCCGGCGAGCTCGGTTCGCCCGATAAGCCAATCGTTATCACACTCGTTCCTTCGGGTGACGTTCCAACCATTACCAAAGCCGGTAACGCTGTCGCCGACTGTCTGGGCAAGTTGACCGGGCTCTCCTTCAAAACTGAGGTCGGCACCAGCTATGCGGCTTCGATTGAAGCGATGGGGGCAGGCAAAGCCCAAGCCGGGTTCCTCAACACCTTCTCGGCAATTCTCGCTCAAGAGAAATATGGCGCTGTGCCGGTGCTGGTCGCTCTTCGCACGTACAAAGGCAAGCTCGAGAATTACTATCAGGGGCAAATTATTGCCAACAAGGCATCCGGCGTAAAAACGCTCGCCGAGCTCAAGGGCAAGACCTTTTGCTTTGTAGACCCGAATTCGACCAGCGGTTATATTATCCCGCGCATCGTGCTCAAGGCGAACGGCATTGACCCTGACAAAGACCTCAAAGCCACTCAGAATGCGGGCTCGCACGATAACGTTGCCATCGCAGTCTACAAGGGTGACTGTGACGCAGGCGCTACGTTTGTGGACGTCCGCACCGATTCGAATCCCATCAAACAAAATTATCCGGACATTCTTGACAAGGTTGATGTGATTTCGATCAGCGATAACGTTCCCAATGACGGTCTGCAAGTTATCAAAGAGCTCGACCCCAAACTGACCGATGCCATGGTCAAAGGTCTGTTGTTCATCGGCGAAGACGCGGGCGGCAAAGCGATGCTCCGCAATCTGTATTCGTATCGCGGGCTCGCCAAGATCGACGCGACCTTCTACGATGCCTTCCGCAAGTATCTCGAATCGGCAGGCGTCAACCCGAGCGATCTCGTCCAATAAAAATCTCTACGCCATGCGTACAAACAGGGCAGAGGACGTATGTTCCTCTGCCCCTTTTGTACGCCATTCTCCCCTCTCCACTCGAGTGAGGGGCTAGGGAGTTGGGGATGCTTCGGATCGAACATCTCACCAAAGTCTATCCTAACGGCACCGTTGCGCTCAAGGATGTCAGTTTTCAGGTCCAGGACGGCGAATTCTTGGCGGTTATCGGGCTGAGCGGTTCGGGCAAATCCACTTTGCTGCGCTGCATCAATCGCTTGATCGAGCCGACGTCGGGCAAGATTTTTTGGAATGATGTTGACATTACCGCCGCGTCGTCTGCGGATATGCGCAACATTCGCCGCCAAATCGGTTTTATCTTTCAGCAATTCAATCTGGTGAAACGCTCGACCGTGCTGACCAACGTGCTTTCGGGGCGGCTCGGCTATACCAACCCGTGGGCAAGTCTGGTGAATTATTTTTCGCGCGTGGACCACCAGCGCGCCGTCAAGAATCTGGAACGGCTGGGTTTGGAGGACAAGGCGCACGTGCGCGCCGATTCGTTGAGCGGCGGTCAGCAACAGCGCGTCGGCATCGCGCGCGCGTTGATGCAGGAACCCAAATTGATTCTTGCCGACGAACCCGTTGCCTCCCTCGACCCCGTACTGTCACACTCGATTCTCAAGTATCTCGAACAATTGAATAAAGGGGACAAAATGACGGTCTTGTGCAGTCTGCATTTTCTCGACCTCGTGCATCGCTATGCGACGCGGGCGATCGCGCTCAAAGCAGGCGAACTCGTCTTTGAGGGCTTGCCTGTGGAAATTGACGACGCGCGCTTCAAAGAGATTTATGGCAAGGAAGCCGAACGCGTCTCGATAGTGTAAAATGTCTCGCCCCTCATCGAAAAATCCAAACCTCGCGGGTTTGCTCGCGCTCGCCGTTCCCGGACTCGGGCATCTCTATCTCGGCTTGTGGACGCGCGGGCTTGTCATTTTTGTGACGACGCTGACGCTGGCGTATGTCGTCAGTTGGGCGCTGGAAAGTTTCAAGATTGCGCTTCTCGCGCTGGCGGGCGTCAATGTCAGTTGGTTGTGGGCCCCCTTTGGCGCGTTTTGGTTGTGGAATGTTTTGGACGCGTACCGCCGCGCGCAGCAGCGCGCCGCGCCGCGCCTGTGGGGTTTTCTCCTTCCCGCACTGATCGTGTACGTCATCGCGTGGCAGGTCACCGATGTGAATCTCCAGCGGCTCGTCACGCGCTTTGGCGACGCCAAGATCATTCTCAGCGCAATCGTCCAGCCCGATTTATTCGCGCGCGACCAAGTTTCTCAAATCGGCGGCGCGCCAATTTGGGTGCCGTGCAGTGAGCCGCCGCAGCCCCCACTCGAAACGGGATACAGCGGTTACCCGGTGCGGCTGGACAAGTCTTGCGCGACCGTCGGCGAGACGGTGACGATATTCGGGGAGGGATTCGTGCCCGGGGCAACGGGCAATTTGCATTGGCTGAGCTTTGAAGGTGCGAACGAGGCGCAAATCCGCGCGGGCGGTCAAGCTGTCGCCGTGACCGTGGACCCCGATGGTCGCTTTCAACAATCGTTCCCAGTCCCGACATTCGCCGGACTGGAAGGGCTTGACCCACAGAATCCGCTGTTACATTCGGTGGAGGCGCGATTCACCCAAGAAGTGGGTGCCTACCATCCCAGCGAAAACTTTGGCGACTTGATTGGCAAAATCAGTCAAGAACCGCCCCCACAAGTTCTCGTCCAGCTGGGCTTGGTGTCGGCGGACGCGCTGATGCCGACGCCGCTTCTCGGAGACATTTTTGAGACCATCGCGATTGGGTTGATGGCGACGCTGTTTTCCATCGTCATCGCCGTTCCCATTTCATTTCTGGGCGCGCACAATCTCATGGCGCGCGTGCCGGGCGGGAACGCGATTTATTATGCGGCGCGCGCGATCTTTAACATTACGCGTTCCATTGATACGCTGATTTGGGGCATCATCGTCGTCATTTGGGTGGGACTGGGTTCGTTTGCGGGAGTGATTGCCTTGACGATTCACTCGGTCGCCGCGCTGGCGAAATTATTTTCGGAGGAAATCGAACATATTGACGAGGGTCCTGTCGAAGCGATTACGGCAACGGGCGGGAATTTGCTCCAAGTGATTCGCTACGCCGTCTTTCCCCAAATCGTTCCGCCGTTCCTCGCGTATGCGCTGCTGCGTTGGGACATTAACATGCGCGCGGCGACAGTGGTCGGCTTTGTCGCAGGCGGCGGCATCGGCTTTTTCGTGATCGAAACAGTCCGCAAGGGCGGTTACGCGCAATACGCGGCGGCGTTGTGGGTGGTCGCCATCGTCATCATGGCGGTTGATTATCTGAGCGCGCGTTGGCGCAAACAGATTCTGGAAGGCGAGACGCGGATTTCGAGCGAGCCGCCGAAAGCGTGGTACCGCACGTTCAAAGGATGGGCGTACGCGGTGGGCTTGAGCATTGCCTTTGTAGTCAGTTGGAATCTGGCGCAAATTGATTTGCGGAAAATGTTCGACCCCGGACCGACGTTCGGCAAGGTCGTGAGTGACTTTATTACGATTGACACCAGCCCGCCGGTGCTTGCGGCGGTCATCAAACAGCTCTTGATCACGGTGTTTCAGGCGCTGCTCGCCACTACGCTCGGCGCAATTGTCGCGATTCCATTCAGCTTTCTCGCGGCGCGTAATCTGATGAGCCGCACCCGTTTGTCATCGGCGATTTACAATGTCGCGCGCTTTATCTTGAACTTTTTGCGCTCAATCGAAGCGCTGCTCTACGTTGCCATCTTTGTCTTTTGGGTCGGCATTGGACCGTTCGCGGGCATGTTGGCGCTGGCGGTGACGACCTTTGCGCTCATTGGCAAATTGTTCTCGGAAGCCATCGAAAACATAGATGCCGGTCCACTCGAAGCCGTCACGGCGACGGGCGCCACGCGCATTCAGACGATCATGTACGCGGTCATTCCACAAATCATTCCGCCGTGGATTTCGTACGCTATTTATCAATGGGATATTAACATCCGAATTGCCACCATCATCGGCTTGGCGGGCGGCGCGGGCATCGGGCTGCTGTTTATCAACTATGCAGGGCAGCTGCAATATCACAAGGCAGGCACAGTAGTGCTGGCAATCGTAATCGTCGTAACGCTGATGGATTTTGTCAGCGCGAAAATACGTCAAAAGTTGGTGTGATGAAAAAACCTCGAAGGTTGCGGCAAAGAACGTCGCGAGACCTTCGAGGTTTTCTCAGTTTGGCGGAATCAAAATTTGTGACGGCGAAATTCCCACCTCACGCATCACGCCCAATTCACTCAGACGGAGCGCATCATAGATCGCAAAGGTCTTTTTCTCTGCATTGGTCATGTACAACTGCGTTCCATCGCGGCTCAGCGCGATATATTGCGCGGGGTCGCGTGGTTTGACTTCTCCTACTAACTTCCACGTTTGCGTATCATATACGCGAATCACATCCACAACGCCTGCGCCAAACCCTTCGCCACTCGTCGGAACCAAGCCAAGATACAAACGCGCGCCATCTTGTGTCATCACCGTTTGATGCGCCCAGCCCGGCGCGTGCTGCGGTGGAACTTCCAACTGCTGATTCTCGACCAGAATGCGCGGCGGTGAAGCTGCAATGTCCACCACCGTCACGTGTCCCTCGCGGTCGAGGTGATACCACCGGTCGCGTTCCGGGGAGAGAAAAGTGGTCTGCGTTCCGCGCGGTGCAAGCTTGACCAACGTGGTCGCTTGTCCTGTCAACGACGCGATAAGATTGAGATTGCCGCCGTTGAGACAGAGCAAACGCCTGTTCTTTAACACATGCACACGGTTGTCATCGCAAGCAGGAAATGAATACTCGGCAGTTTGCGCGAACGTTGTCGCATCGAGAACGGTCAAGCGCAAGGCGTGAATATCAGATTTGCCGTACTTGCCGACGAACAGCTGTGCCCCATCGGGGGAGACAAAAGTCCAAAGGTCACCTACAGGAAACAGTTTGTACCTGAGTCGGTCGGGGACTGGCACATTGTCGGTCTCAAGACCAAGCGTTTTGGCATCGAACACACTTAGTACATCATGCCACTCGCCGCGCGTCACGCGCGTATAGTACGTATCCCACACGTACATTTTTTCTCCCGACGGAGAAAAAATGACTTCGGGCGCATAACGTAACGGCAGCGCGGAAATAGATTTACGTACGTCAGGGTCAATCCCGATCAATTCGCTGATCAAACCACCGTTCCTCACGTCGAGAACATAGACCGGATGTTTGCCGAGCGTTTGGGGCAATGCGGTAGGCGGCGGCGCAGGAGCGCGTGCGGCGATGCCGGTGGGAGTGACACGCGGCGAGGACGAGGATGTAACCGAAGGGTGCGCCGTGGGTGTGGGCGAAATGGGCAAGGACGCAGATTTCTTGGCGTCTGTCGCCCGCGCGGCGGCAGCAGCAGCAATCATCGCCAACGCGCTGGATCGCTGTTTTGCGGATAGCGTCATCGTCGGTTGGCCTATGGGCGATTGACGGATCCATCCAACGACGAACGATTGGGCATAGTCTGGATATGCAGGCATGACGCCACGCGGCGTACGAACCTGCGCAAAAATTTGCTCGTCCGTAAGTTCAGTGCCTGCCAGGCGCGGCGCAATATCGGAACCCTCTGCGCGAATGCCGTGACACAAAAAGCATGGCAGCCCACCCGCGCTCGCCGGTGACGATGGACTCGACCATGACCAGACTGCGATACCGATGCTTAGCGTGCACAGGACGAATAACGACACGCTGATAGACTTGGAACGTTGTGCCATTGCTCCACCTCCGATAGCCAAAGCATTCTCATAGCCATTCAACCGAGAACCGGCTGGCGGCTATTGCAATGATTCGGCGAATCGAATTGCCTCATTCAGCGATGCTTTCGTTTCGAGGCGATAAATAATTCCGTCAACATCACTGCCGGTTTCCCAAACTAACGTATTGGCATCCACCGCGCGCGCCGTTTCATAAATCGGCGCGCCATTCGCATCCAACACCATCACAATATGCGACGCGTCGCTGAACCACAACGCGCGCACTCCGTGCACCTGTGTTTCAGCCAAGAGCGTCGCATCTCCACCACTCAACAATTTGCCATAGACCCAACGCTGCGCCTGATACAATGTAAAACGTGGATTGGTCGGACTGCCAAACAACATCACCACTTGATCGCCGCTGTTGTACAGATTTTGGTAATAGACGCGCATCGGTTTTTCGTCCGGCGGCAGCAGCAATTTGAAACGCGCGCGCGCCTGTGCCTCGTCCAATGTCATCTCACAGCACAAGGCAAAGGGCTGCACGGTCCGCGTCGGCGTCGGACGCAGAGTTGCGCTCGGCGTAACATTGGAACGCGGCGTGCTACTCCCCTCTCCTTGCAGTGCCTGTCCTGAACGGAGCGAAGGAAGAGGGATCGGGGGTGAGGTCGGGATCGAGGGTGAGGTCGGCGTGGGCGTCGGTGTGACGTAAAAAATGCGCAAACCGCGCAGCCCCAAAAATTGCGCCACCGCCTCGCGCGCGTCGGGGAAGGAAAATAACAGCGCCAAGGCGAAAATCAACGCGGCGGCAGCTGGCACAAGCACGCGCAGCCAAGGACGCGACGGTTGCCGGGTCACCGTGTTACGCGTCAATTCTGTGCGCACACGCGCCGCCAGCGCAGGCGTCGCGGGATATTCAAATTCGCGCCCCGCGCGCACCAACGCATTTTCCAATTTCTCAAACTCGTGCAACTCGTCCACGGTCTATCTCGCAGCATAGAACGAATGAATTCGTCACTACGTTTCACGCATCACAACGTCAATTCCGCCAAATCAGGAAATTCATTTCGAATAATTTCGCGCAATTTTGCGAGCGTGCGGTGCAAGCGCGATTTCACCGTGCCCTGCGGAATTTGCAGCGCGTGCGCGACCTCTATTTCCGGCAATTCCAAAAAATAACGCAGTGAAATGAGCGCCTGCTCATCGGGTTTCAGGCGACGGACTGCGCGAATCAATTTTTCATTTTGTTCGCGCAGCTCGAGATGCTCTTGGGCAGTTCTCGATTCTCGATTCTCGATTTCGAGTCGAATGAATCGCTCGTTCATTTTCGCGCGGCGCTGGGCGGCTTGAATCCGATTCAATGCTTGATTCGTCACAATGCGCATGAGCCACGGACGAAACGGCTCGCCCAATCTGAAGGTATGCAGCGCGCGATACGCGCGCACGAACGCGTCCTGCGCCGCCCCCGCCGCTTCTTGCGCATCGCGCGTGAGGAGGTACGCCGCGCGAAACGCCAGCGTCTCGTAGGCGCGCACGAGCGCCTCATACGCGGCGACATCACCGCGCTGCGCGTTGCGAATCCACTCCTGTTCGCGATCCGGTTGTTCCATTGCGCCAAGGGTAAAGCGTGTGCAGCTTTAACATCAACTATACAACGGTCGGGCAAACATGGTTCCATGAAATTTTCATGAAACCCTTCCCGAAACAAGCGCCCGGCGCAAACAATTCCATTGCCACAAAATTTTTTTGTATAATAGTGCCACACACATCCTTGTCTTTGAGGAGGCTGCCATGACCACACCAACAGATTCATCCACCTATACTTTCAAAGCCGAAGTCAAACAACTGCTGTACATCCTCGCGCACTCGCTCTACAAAGAGCGCGATATTTTTCTGCGCGAACTGATTTCGAACGCGTCGGACGCGTTGACGCGGATGCATTTCGAAATGCTGACCAACCGCGCGGTGCGGGAGCCCGACGCGGAATTGGCAATCCATATCGAATCGCCCGCAGTAACGGGCGCGCCCGAAGCGACCGGCGATGCACCGAAAAAACTCGTCATCAAAGATTCGGGCATCGGCATGACACGCGCGGAACTGGCGCAAAATCTCGGCACGATCGCGCAATCGGGCGCGCGCGAGTTTCTCGAACAAGTCGGCGCGGGCAAACTCGACCCGAGTGACATGATCGGACAATTCGGCGTAGGTTTTTACGCCGTGTTCATGGTTGCGGACGAGGTGCGCGTGGTGTCGCGCAGTTATCTGCTCGATGCGGAACCTGCCGCGTGGATTTCCAACGGCGGCGAACAATTCCGCATCGAACCGGCAGAAAAAACGGATCGCGGCACCGAGATTCACATTACACTGAAAAAAGATGCGGACGAATTCGCGCAAGCGTGGAAACTGAAACAAGTCATCAAGAAACATTCCGACTTTGTGCGCTTTCCGATTTACGTCGGGACAGAACGCGCGAACCAACAAGCGTCGCTGTGGCGCAAGAATCCGTCCGAAGTGAAAGCGGAAGATTACAAACATTTCTATCAGCAGTTGACGCTCGATTTTCAAGAGCCGCTCGCGACGATTCACTTTAGCGCGGACGTGCCGGTCAATATACGCGCGTTGTTGTTTATTCCCGCGCAGCGCGAAAAGCATATTCTCGCCGCGCGCAAGGAACCGGGGCTGCTGTTGTATTCACACAACGTATTGATCCAAGAGTACTGCACGGATCTGTTACCCAAATGGCTGGGCTTGGTGGACGGCGTGGTGGACTCGGAAGATTTGCCGTTGAACGTGAGCCGCGAGACGGTGCAAAACAATCGCCTCATGCAGCAATTGGCTAAAGTGCTGCGCGGGCGCGTGCTGCGCGAACTCAAACGCATCGCAGAAAACGACGCGGAAAAATATGCCAAGTTTTGGGACGAATTCGGGCGCACGTTCCGCGAAGCGATTGCGACGGACCCCGAAGCGAAAGAGGATGTGCTGCCACTGTTCCGTTACGGCTCGTCTACCTCCGACGGCAAATTGATTTCGCTTGACGGATACATCCAACGGATGCAACCGGATCAACAAGACATCTATTTTGTGTTGGGCGACGATGCCAAATCGGTTGCGCACAGTCCGCATCTCGACCCGTTCAAAGCGCGCGCATTAGAAGTGTTGTATTGGGTTGACCCGCTCGACGCGTTGATTGCGCCGCTGCTGACCGAAGATCAGGGCAAAAAGTTTCGCAACATTGACGATGCAGAATTGGAACTTCCGGAAGAAAAGCAAGAGGACAAAGCCGAAGAAGAAACGACGACTCCCGAGTTTGATTTCAATGTGCTGCTCGGACGATTCACTCAGGTTTTGGGCGAACGCGTCCTCGATGTGCGTCCGTCCAGAGTGCTCAAGGACAGTCCCGTGCGTCTCGTTTCTCCGAAAGATGATAAAGACCGCGAACGCGAACGGCTCAATCGTTATTTCGACAAAGAATATAAAGTGCCGAAAAAGATCATGGAACTCAATCGCAATCATCCGCTCATCGCGAATCTCGCGCGCACGCTGCACGACAAGCCCGGCGCGGAACTGATTGACCTGACGATTGAGCAATTGTACGACAGCGCGCTCGTGCAAGAAGGATTGCATCCGAATCCGGTGGAGATGCTGCCGCGCATTCAAAAGTTGATGGAGCTGGCAGTGGAGCAAGAATGAAAAAAGAAACCTTGCATTTACGCAAGGTTTTTTTCAGCTTGTTCTATGCCTTTCGCTTGCTCAGCTTGTCGCTCGCAAGCCGATTCAAGCTGATACCTTCTTCCGCCGCTTCGAGTGCGAGATGGCGATGGAGGTCTGGCGGAATCCGCACCATGAATCTGCCACTGTATTTTTTGGTGGAAATCGGTTCGGGCACGAATTCTCTGTGTTTTTCCAAATCTGCGACGACTTGAGCCACCAACTCGCGGACACCTTTCAACGCTTTTTCAGGCGACCGCTCAAGCCAACTCAAACTCGGAAACTCGGCGCACAGTCCTACGTACTCACCGTCTTCCTCTGACCAGATTACGCGATAGGAATAATGGTCATTCTTCAACATTTCGCTCCGCCTCCAAACGCTCGAGCGCCTTTAACACTTGCTTGACCTGATATGCTTTTGCCGTCCCCTTATCATTCTGGATATTGACGCGCGGGTCGCCCTGCCATGGCGTTTTATAAATTCGGTGACTGCTCCCTGTTTGTCGCGCTTGCCCAAAATCAGAATCACACACCTTGCAAAGGTCTTGAAACCGAATCCCCTTTGGATTTTGCCTCATCTGTACGATGATTTCTTGAACCTTTGCCATGCAGAGATGATACCATTATTGGCACTGATGTCAAACGAGTGTTGCAATTAAAAACACCTTGCATCCTCGCAAGGTGTTTTATCATTTTTGATTTATCGCTCCGCGTACGCGTCCTCTAACGCCTGAATCTCAATCTTGCGCATCTGGAGCATGGCTTGCCTGACGCGGTTCGCTTTGATGGGGTCAGGGGCGCCCATCAGTTTGCCCAGTGCGGTCGGGATGATTTGCCACGACAGACCATATTTGTCCTTGAGCCATCCGCACCTGCTTTCTTCGCCGCCGTCGGCGGTCAGTTTCTCCCACAGCTCGTCCACTTCTTGCTGAGTCTCGCAATTGGCGAACATCGAAATCGCTTCGTTGAATTTGAACTGGGGTCCGCCATTCAACGCCATGAAAGGTTGTTCGTCGAGTTGGAACGTTACGATGAATGCGTTGCCGTCCGGTCCACGCGAAACGCTTTCCACTTGAGAATTTTTGAAAAGCGAGACGTAGAAATTCGCCGCCTCTTCGGCTTGGTTGTCGAACCACAAAAAGGGCGTAATTTTTTGCATCTCCCCTCCTCTCCTCTGAAAATCCTAGCTGCCAACGGATGATAAAAGCGGATGAACGGATGTGCGCGAGCTATCCGTTTATCCGTTTCGTCCAGCCGTTTGCCGCGCGCCTTGATTTCATTTTTGCATCGCCTGGAACAACTCGTCCAGCCGTTCGAACCCCTCGTTGAGACCCTTTTCCATTCCCGCCTGAACCATGCCGTCGCGGTCCGCCACCGATTGATAGACCGAATGAATTTTGATGCGCGTGCGATTATTCGACAAGGCTTCGAGGGTGAGCGTGTCGAGAATGACGTGTCCCGATTCGGGCAGTCCTTCAAACTCGAACGTCTGAATCATGCGCTCCGACGTGACTTCATGGAACACGCCGTGAAACCCATATTCGTTTCCATTGTCGTCGGTGTGGATGTAACGCCAACTGCCGCCGCTGTGAGGTTCGAAGGTTTCCAACGTCATCTTGTATTTACGCGGTCCGAGCCACTGCACATACAGATTTGGGTCCGTGAACGCGCGATACACCAGTTCGCGCGGCGCATCGAATTCGCGCGTGATAAACAGCTCCTGCTTGCCAGGCTCAGCAGTGATGGTGGTCGGATTATTTTTTGCGGGCATTTTTTCTCTCCCCTTTGTGAATCTGCCCCAACAGTTGGTTGAGGCGCTCGAAACTCTCGCTCCAATACTGCTCGAATGGCGTGACCCAATCGTGAATCGGCTTGAGTTGTGCGGCGTTGACACGATACAAACGCTGTCGTCCAACACGCCGTTCGCTCACCAACCCGACCTGTTTCAACACGCCGAGATGTTTGGAAACCATCGGCTGAGTCCAGCCAAGCAAGGCGACAAGTTCGTTCACCGATAGTTCTTGCGTCCCAAGCGCTTCGAGCAGCTGCCGTCGCTTTGGCTCGGCGATGGCGTTAAAGGGATCATACGTAGTGGGAGCGCGAGCCATGTCTATATTATATTCCTATATGGGAATATGTCAAGAGGTAAAAAAACATGACGGGTTCGTCATGTTTTCCAGACGCTCTGCAGAGTTGTCAAATTCAATTCGATGCTACGTCCGAATCAAGCAGAGATGCCCACTTCCGCATATCTGCGACGTGGACGCAGAGTCAAATCTTTTTGAATAACGAGTAGCGGAATCCTTCTCGCAATCTCCCCTCGGTGACAAATGTTGCACCATCTAGACGATTTGACCATCCTCGCTCAAAAGGATAACTGACAGTCAAAAAGAAAACCGCCTTCGCGTTTGGATATACCTTACGAACATCACCCTCGGTCCAACCCAAACTTCCGCCAGCGACCGCCTTCAGTTCTAGGACAACCAAGTCCGCTCCCTTATCAAAGGCAATATCGGGTCGAGCGTTACCGCCTCCCCGTATCGTCTGATTGATTCGGAGATTAGAAATGCCGAATTCTGTCTGGCGTCGAATAAGTGCATCAGCGAATAAGGTCTGAATCGCCCATTCGAATCCGTAATCGGGCACTTCTGTCCTTACTTCCTTGATTCTCAGACATTTCTGAAATGTATCAATTAGCCATTTGTCGCTCTCTGCAAAGATGCCATCGATCAATTCAATCACCCACTGTGAAAGTCCGATATCTTCCGCCATCATGCATCTACCTCACTGAACTTATCCTGCTGAAAAATGCTCGTTGTCGGCAATCATTCCTGACACAATTCTTTGGATTCGTGCAATTCCAAATGTCGTTCTATCCTATTTCAATTGCTCCCACTCTTCGCGTCCAATTTCAAGATCACGCAAAACCTTGCGCAGTGTTCCCTCTTTGATATCCCTATTCCCGTGATGCGGAATCGTGGTGATCCGTCTCCGTTGAGGGTGCCACCAAACCTCGTGTGATCCCTTTCCTTCGCGTTTGAATTCGCACCCAAGTTGTTTGAGACGCTTTGTGAGTTCGGTATAGGTCATGCGACTACGAAAATCTCCTCGTGCAAGAGTTCGTCGGACTGTCCTGCCTTAAACGCAGGCGGAAGTGGAATTTTTTCTTCTCGCATAATCTCGATAATGATGCGCGCAACATCTTCCACATTCTCTAACGCCTCTGCAATCGTCTCGCCCTCCGCATGGCATCCTTGCAAAATGGGACAAATCGCGAGAAAGCCGCCTTCCTTCAGCGGCTCGATTTCGATTGGAAGTTTGTACTGATTCACCTTTTCACTCCTCGTCAAACATTCGCTGGTTCACTCGGCGTCATCACCGTCGGCATTTCCATGACCGCGCCCTCTTTGCGGTGAAACACCAACTCGACGCCTTCCAAATCCACAATCACCACATCGCCCGCTTGAAATTCGTTCGCGAGCAGTTTGCGCGAAAGCGGCGATTCGACGCGCCGCTGCAACATCCGGCGCAACGGGCGTGCGCCGAACTGCGGGTCGTAACCGATTTGCGCCAAATACGCGCGCGCGGCGTCGCGCAACTCTATCGTAATGGCTTGTTCCTTTAACCGCTCGGCAATTTCTTGCATTTGCAAATCCACAACTTGCTGAATCTGTTCCAGCGACAGGGACGCGAACAAAATCACTTCGTCAATGCGATTCAAAAATTCGGGACGGAACGCGCGTTTCAAATCTTCTTCCACCTCCGCCCATTGCTTGTCCACTCTCGGGTTGCGCTCGCGCCCGCCGGCGGCGAACCCAAGCGCGCCGCCTTTTGCCGCGTAATCGGTGCCAATGTTCGAAGTCATGATAATGACCGTGTTGCGAAAATCCACGGTATGCCCTTGCCCATCGGTGAGACGCCCGTCTTCCAAAACTTGGAGCAGCGTATTCCACACTTCGGGATGCGCCTTTTCCACTTCGTCAAACAAGACCACTTGATACGGACGCCGCCGCACGGCTTCGGTCAACTGTCCACCCTCTTCATAGCCCACGTAACCGGGCGGCGCGCCAATCAAGCGCGACACGGTATGCCGTTCGCGATATTCGCTCATGTCCACGCGATACAGCGCCTCGGCATCGTCAAACAAGAATTCCGCGAGCGCGCGCGCCAGCGAGGTTTTGCCGACGCCCGTCGGACCCAAGAACAAAAAAGAACCAATCGGCCGTTTTGGATCCGCGAGACCCGAACGCGAACGGCGCACCGCATCGCTGATGGCGCGAATCGCTTCGTCTTGCCCGACAATGCGCGCGTGCAGCGCTTCTTCCATCCGCAAAAGTTTATCCGCTTCCGTTTGCAGCATTTTGCTCACGGGCACGCCCGTCCAACTGCTAATCACTTGAGCAATGTCTTCGCGCTCGACCACTTCGTCCAGCCCTTGTTCTTTTTGCCACTTGCTGCGCGCCGCATTGAATTCTTCTTCGAGCTTGACGCGTTCGGCGCGCGCCTCGGCGGCTTTTTCGTAATGCCGCGCGCTCCACGCCGTTTCTTCGTCGCTCTGCAATTGACGAATTTTCGCGCGCAGCGCTTTCAATTCGGGCGGCATGGAAAAAATCGCCACGCGCAATTTCGCCGATGCCTCGTCCATCAAATCAATCGCCTTGTCGGGCAAAAAGCGATCGGCGACATAGCGGTGCGAGAGTTTCGCCGCCGCATCGAGCGCGCCGTCGTCAATTTTGACTTGATGATGCGCTTCATAACGCGCGCGCAGCCCTTTGAGCATTTCCAAAGTGTCTTGTACGCTCGGCTCGTCCACAAAGATGGGCGAAAAGCGTCGTTCCAGCGCGGGGTCTTTTTCAATGTGGGTGCGATATTCGTCGAGCGTCGTCGCGCCGACGCACTGCAATTCGCCGCGCGCCAACGCGGGCTTCATCATGTTCGACGCGTCAATCGCGCCCATTGCCGCGCCTGCGCCCACGACGGTGTGCAGTTCGTCAATGAACAAAATAATTTCGCCCTTGCTGTTTTGAATTTCTTCCAGCGCGGCTTTGAGGCGTTCTTCGAATTCGCCGCGAAAACGCGACCCTGCCACCATTGCGCCCAAATCGAGTTGAATTACCTTTTTCGTGATCAACGGTTCGGGCACATCGCCCGCCACGATTTTTTCCGCGAGGCCCTCCACAATTGCCGTTTTGCCGACGCCCGGCTCGCCAATCAACACCGGATTGTTTTTGGTACGGCGCGACAGGACTTGAATGAGGCGCAAAATCTCTTCATCGCGCCCGATGACCGGATCGAGTTTGTTATCGCGCGCCAGCAGCGTCAAATCGCGCGAATAGCGTTCCAACATCCGGTAACGCATTTCGGCATTGGGGTCGGTGACGCGCTGTCCGCCGCGCACCTCGCCCAAAATGTTTTGCACGCGATCTTTGGTCACGCCGAATTCGGCGAGAATGCGCCCTGCCATCCCGTCGCGCTCGTTCGTCAACGCGAGCAGTAAATGTTCCGTCGAAACGTAATCGTCTTTGAGGCGCGACGCTTCTTCGTTCGCATTGTCCACGATGCGCTTGACGCGCGGTGTGACATAAACCTGCGCCTGTCCGCCGCCGTACGGATAATACGTTTTCGGCGTAGACTGCAAATACTCGTCGGTGCGATTGCGAATCGCGTCCGGCTCGATGCGCAGGCGTTCGAGAATTGCCTGCACCGCGCCGCCCGTCTGCTCGACGAGGGCGAGGAGTAAATGTTCTGCGTCGAGTTGGGAATGGCGGTAACGCTGCAAGATTTCGTGGGCGCGCGCAAACGCATCTTGCGCGCGTTCGGTAAAACGGTCAAATCGCATCATAATTGAATGTCGTAGAGTGAGGGGCAATGCATTCCTCCGAGAGGAATGCGTTGCCCTTCCAAAGAGCGGGGCGATTTTTGCCGACACATGGATTATATTACAAAGGCGCGCGGGGTCAATGCGGCATTCGGCATAACCCAAAGAATGTATGATTCTAAATTTCAAGGTTAATGCGCTTGACCAAAAAAATGGATGTGCCTATGATCACGGTCGCAACCTATCCAGAGGTTGCAACGACAAAATTCCATCCTTGCTCAGGAGGTCTGTGTGAGAAAAAAGTTTTTCGTCGCACTAGGAGTGATAGTAGCTACGCTCGCCGCGTTCAGCGCATATTCTCTAGTGACAGGAGAGTTGGATATCGTTTTACCCGCCGCCGCACATTCGACAACGGCTCCTTTACAACCCGTGATTTTGTATATTGGGCAACCGCCGCAAAAAGGATTTTTGAATGCGCAAGAAATGCAATCAAGTCGTATTCAGATAGTTTCGGATTGGCGGGCTGCGCGTCGAACCGCGCGCGCCAAGCCAATAGACGCTATTCTCTTTTCTGATTCGGGGCTTGCCCAAATGACGCGAAATGACCGGGACTGGGTACGAAAGCAACTCAGCATGGGTGTGACCATTGTCGGGATTGGCATAGAGCACCCCCAATTTGCGCAAGTCCTGGGCTGGTCGCATGTTGGAACAGTGGGAGAAATCGCACCCATCGGGAAAACCGGTTATCGGATGGTTCATGCTTTTGCAGTAGGAAGACCCGAAGATTTGGCGCGGCTTGGCAATTGGGTCGAACTGCGCCTCAGCAATAGTGACGACCTTCCGGATGTAAGCGAGTACCCGCTGATTACTACATTTGGACAGGCGCGAGGAACACTGGATTCGACGAGTGCTGTCGAGTTATTGATGGAGCAATTGAAATCATCAATCGAAGGCGCGTACGAAACGCGCGCTGAATTTCAGGAAAGCATGAAGAATTTCAAGGAGAATTAAGCAATGCGCTCAATCCAATCACAAACACAGCGTAGATTTGCAATGCGATTAATCTTTTACGCTCTTCTTGGCGCGCTCATTGGCTTTTTTGCGGGAACAGCTACTGTCGCAGCTGAATGGAAATCAGACATATACGTAGAGGGCGCTGGCTACGTAGGGTTCGCAAGAACAGCTGGTTGGAATACGCCGGGGTATATGAATGTATGGGGACAAACGAGTTCAAGTGTTGTGTTGTTTCGGAATACCGCTTGGGTCAGGATCTGGCATCCGGGTCTTCCAAACGACCCAAATTTACTGACAGCCGAATCCAGCAAAGTTTACAAGAACTCGAAGGGTGGGGTGACAGACACAATTAGAAGCGGTTTGTGGGGGGATTTCGCAGTTACTCAATCCAACCACCGCGTTCGGTACCAACGTGGCACCACAACGTACACTTCACACCCCGATAATTTTGCCTCATGCGCGGGCAAGTGGTATGGGAACAAGACTTGTTAGATAAATTTGAAAGCACTATAAGCGTAGAGTTCGCTGGAAGCGAATTCTACGCTTTTTATTTTCGGCCCACTGAAATTGAGCCCTACGCTTGACAAAAAAAATAGATGCTTTATAATGTCGGTCGTTAATTGACGAGTCAGCAGATTTCTATTCAACACTCAACGAGGTCGCCATCCATGATAAAGAAATCAATCATCTTGCTCTGTGTCGCAGGTACTGCTGTCTCGCTTTTGTTTTTGTACCTCCCCAAAACACCCGTGATTGCCGCAACCGAATGCGGGGCGATTGGACCGTATGCCACTGGGATACTTCCGTTAGAAGTTGACGCACTCGGCATTCGCGCCGATATTAATCCGCTTACTCCTGCATTATGCGACAACGCGGACGCGGACTCTGTCGTATGGGTGGCACTTGAGGGGAACGCGCGATGCGAATACGCTCAAGTCGGATACGGACGCGATGCGCATCCCAGTCATACAAGGGCTCAAATATTTTCAGAATATGCAAAAGAATGTGGAGACAATCATTTTACCCGCCAGCTCGCCTCTATTCCAACTGTAACCAAAAGGTACAAAGTCAGATATATACCGCGACTCAAATTAATCCGTATGTTCGCTGACAAGCTGGTCGTTGATGCGACGACTACATTTGATCCTGCTAAAACTTGGGAAAAACCTTGGCGTATCGAAATGCTTGGCGAGACGAATTTTAACGGTGACGACGTTCCGGGGACTCTTGAGAATCCGGTTTTTTTCTCGAATTTTCGTATTCAACCTTGCCAAGGTTGCGCATGGGTCGTACCACAAGGTCTGACCTTGGACTCTACCAATTCGCGCTATGGATGGGTATGGGACGCGAATGACAGATTTCACATCTGGACCAAGTGCAATCAACCAACCTGCCCATGAGGTGATTTATGAAAAAGAAACTAGGTTTGCTGGGTGCCGTTTGTACAATTGTGGTTCTTACCGTTATCGTCTGGATATTTTTCGTCCTTGGTCCAGGTGTGGTTGCACAATCCGGACAGGGATGTGGGAATATACCACCCGCGAGTATCGGGATTCGGTATGGACAAGCTAGCAGCCCTTCCAGACTCAGGCAGTCTGACGCAATTCGATTAGCGCGAGGAGCCGCAACCGTTGCAACGACCGGCGCCCAAATCAATGCAAGGTTCGTTTTATTTAGTAATGACAATTTGTTCTATACAAGTGAAGAGGATGCAACCGAAGATTCGCAAAAGACTTTTCTTTACAGGGATAGACCTGCGTGGATCGTAAGTTTCTGCGGTTTGCATATCCGATCTCGTGGGCGTCCACGAGACCAGAACCAGATGGTCAATAGTGAACTAAATATCGTTGTGGATGCAGATACAGGTGAAATCCTCCAAGAGTTCACTTACCGATAAATCCGCGAGAAGAAGAGCGATTTGCTACTTTATGAAGCCATTGTTATCCAACACAGGCGGCTGGTAAATCCAGCCGCTTGTCTTTTTTGCTTATTGCGCGTTCTAACGCTAATGACGATGGAAACCGAGTTTTGTACTTGTTTCCGCGCGCAACACGCATTATAATTGCTCCGTTTTTCATCTTGTTCTCCAGCGCTTGGCACCGATTCAATGACTGAATCTCTCGCAATTACGGTCGGCGATTTATTACGCCGCAAGCATTTGAATCTCGCCCTCGCCGAATCCTGCACCGGCGGCTTGATCGCCTCGCTCCTCACCGATGTGCCCGGCAGTTCCGAATATTTTTTGGGCAGCGTCGTCGCCTACGCGTACGAAGCCAAAGAGCGCCTGCTCGACGTGCCGCACGATCTATTGCTGCAACACGGCGCGGTGAGTGAACCCGTGACGCGCGTGATCGCGCAACACGCGCGCGCGAATTTCGGCGCGGATGTCGCCATCGGCATCACGGGCATCATGGGACCCGGCGGCGCGACGCCGACCAAGCCGCTCGGGCTCACGTTCATCGCTTTATCCGCACCCGATGCGAATTGGTGCCGCAAATTCGTGTGGACCGGCAATCGTTTGGAAAATAAACATTCTTCCGCGATCGCGGCGCTGGGAATTTTGCAGGAATATCTCTCAAGAGTCGGTTAGTCGGCTAGTCGGACAGTCGGTTGGTCAAAGCCGCCGTGACTATCCGACCATCCGACCATCCGACTAACCGACACATGGATTTATCACTCATCTTTCAAGCACTCGTATTAGGCATCCTTCAAGGTCTCACCGAATTTTTACCCATCTCCAGTTCCGCGCATTTGGTTTTGGTCCCGTGGCTGTTTGGGTGGAACAATACGGTGATTTCGAGTCTGCCCTTCGACGTGGCGCTGCACATCGGAACACTGATTTCGGTGCTTGCCTATTTTGCCAACGATTGGCTGCGCTTGGTTCGCGCCGGAATTTCAAGCATCGTCGAGCGCAAAATTGGAAAGGACCCTGATCGTCGCCTCGCGTGGCTCATCGTCATTGGTTCCATTCCGGGTGCAGTCGTCGGCGCGTTGGCAGAAAGCCAAGTGGAAGAGACGTTTCACGCGCCCAACGCGCCGGTCGCGCAATGGGCAATCATCGCCATCGCGGTCATCCTTGCGCTGCTGGGCTTGATCTTGTTTATCGCGGAACGCGCGGCAAAACACATTCGCAGCATCGCCGAATTGAAATTCACGGATGCGCTGCTGATTGGCGTGGCGCAAGCCCTTGCCATTTTCCCCGGCGTTTCGCGTTCGGGCGCAACGATAACTGCGGGGCTGCTGCTCAATCTCAAACGCGATGACGCCGCGCGCTTTTCATTTCTCTTGAGTGCGCCAATTATTGCAGGCGCGGGACTCAAGGGAATGTACGACGTAAGCAAAGAAATCGCGGCGGGGCAACTAGATTCGAGCGGGTTGCTGTTGTACGGCATTGGCTTCGCTGCCGCAGCCGTCACCGGCTTTTTGGCAATCCGCTTTCTCTTGCGTTACTTGCGCCGCAATTCCACCGATATTTTTGTCTATTACCGCTGGACACTCGCGGTGATTATTATCGTCGTCGCGCTGCTGCGCGGGTGAAGATAGGTGAACGTTGCGGGTTTCACGCATCACGTTTCACGTTTCACGCATCACGTTTCACGTTTCACGCATCACGTTTCACGTTTCACGCATCACGTTTCACGTATGACGATTCACATCACACGCGTTCTCGCCATCATTTCCCTGATTCTCCTCCTTTCCCTTTTTGCCCCCGCCTGTCGCGCGACGCCTACGCCCCTGCCGAACGTTCATTTTCGCATCGGCAGCGCGGATTCTACACAATACATTGCGCGTGAAGCCGCTGCCGCGTATCGCCGCGCACATCCGGGCGCGACGTTTGATTTTTTCACGACCAATTCCACCATGTCACTGCGCCAGTTCGCATTCGGGCAATACGACTTGACGTTCGTCGAGCGCAACCCGCGTGCGGATGAATTGGAACGCGCGCGGGCGACCGCGTTCGAACTCGGACGCGACGGCGTGTATGTGATCGTGCATCCTTCCAATCCACTGCAACACATCACACGCGACGATTTGAGAAAAATCCTGTCCGGTGAAATCTATCGCTGGTCACAGTTGAATCTGGAACCGCCGGGCGGACAGGATTCGATCCAGGTGCTCGTGCGCGAGGACGGTTCGGGAATGCGCGCAGTGATTGAAGAAAAAATCATGCGGGGCGCCCGTACAACGCCGACTGCTTTGCTCCAACCGACGAACCTCGACATGCTCGACTATGTAAGCGAACACCCGAATAGCATCGGTTATGTCGCCGCGAATATCTGGGACAATAACGCGCATACGCGTCCCCTTGGCATAGATGGCAGTACGCCAGCGCGTGAATCTATCGCCGCCGGGACGTATCCCCTTGTACAGACCGTTTTCTTGATTGTGCCGCAAACGCCAAACCCAAATGTCAACAGCTTTGTCGAATTTCTCGCGTCGGATGACGGACGCGCTGCGCTGTACCGCCGCATCAGCGCCTTGCCCCCTAAATAACGGCGTGCAGCATTCGTTATCAACTCGTAATGCGAAATACTCGCCTCGCCGCGTATTTTGTGCTTTAATAGAAATGCCAATTCAAATGGTAGGGTTTTCATGCAATACCAAGATTACGATTACGCCAATCCTACGGACGAAGCGCCGTGGACCGCTCCGCCCGCTGTGTCCACCCCGACGGATGCGGAAAATTATTCTCAATTACTGCCGCTGACGCCCAATCCGCTTGCGCCAACCAACGGCCAAGCGCCTGCCACCGCACCCGAAACAGTGATGCTGAATTCACTGATTCAATCGGTGCTGCAAACGCAAACGCAACAAATGTACCTCTTGCGCAATCTCGACGCGCGTTTGGCGCGACTCGAAGAGACCCCGCGTTTGGCAGTCCACACGCAACCGCAGACGCAGGCATTCAACGCCGGATCGTTCGAACGCGCGACGTGGTGGGCGATTTGGGGGCTGTTGATGCTGGTGCTCGGCGGGGCGCTCGCCGTGGTATTGTTGTTGATTTTGCTCAATCTCCAATTCCGCTGAGATTAGAAATTTCTCATCAAACTCGCGACGCAAGACGGAACTGATTTGGGAGGTCTTGCGTCTTTATTTTGCAAGCGCAAAAAAAAGGCGCACCCTGCGCAGTGCTTGACAAATGCGAGGTTTATGATGAACATTTCAGCGCTATTCCAAAACCGCTCCCGTCGCACTTGGATTACCGCGGGCGCAATCGTTGCATTACTAGCCATCATTGCGTTCGCGGCAGTAAACGCGACGGCAACGCCGCGCAATCCGGTCGAGGTGCAAATTCAAGGTTGGATCGCTGACCTTCAATCGGACAAGTTGACTGCCACACGCCAACAAGCCCAACGCAATTTGGAACGAGCGGGACAATCTGCCGTACCGCAGCTGCTCGTCGCGCTGCGTTCTAACAATTCGGCCCTGCGTCGCAACGCGGCAGACATGCTCGGCTATATCGCGTCGCCGCAAGCCACAGAGGCGCTGGCCAATGCCCTGCGCAATGATCCGGTTCCCGCCGTCCGCCGCAACGCGGCGTATGCCCTCGGCGAAATTCATGAGGCGCGCGCGATCAATGCATTGCAGCAAGCCGCTGTTGCCGATCCCAGTCGAATCGTGCGCGGCACCGCCGCCGATTCGTTGGCACGCGTGCGCACGATTTTGGCTAAAGCGGCGAACGTCAACGAACAACACATCGGCGCGTACGCCGCAGCGCCTTCGCAGCAAGATTTGGTGTACGTCGCAGCAAAACGCGATATATGGGCGAGTCGCGATGGCGGCAAGACGTGGGGCACACTGTCCAACGTTCTGCCGAGTCAAGTCACCGCGCTCACAGTGAATCCGACCAAAGCGCAAGAGTTGTACGCGGGGACCGAGGGCATGGGCATTTTCAAAAGCATTGATGGCGGCGCGACGTGGATGGCGGTGAACGACGGCATCGTGTTGACGCCCGGCGCGCGTGAAGCGATCACGGCAATTGCAATTGATCCCGATAATGCAAATGTGCTTTATATCGCGCGCGGCGCTTGGGTCGGCACGAGCAGTGTGCAGTTTTATCCCAATGGTTTGATGGTGAGCCGTGACGGCGGCGAGACGTGGATCGCATTGAACGTGGGATCGAACGCGGAAGCCATCGCCAAGCTCGCGTTCCGCGATGGGCAATTATACGGACTCGCGGGCGACCGCGTACTGGCGTTGGCAACGCCGCAATAAATGATTCAGCAAGGAAACACAGATCATGACAATTCTCGTAGTGTTGGTTGGGATGTTGGCAGGGCTTGCATGGTTTTTACCCGAAACCGAAGCGCGCGAAAGGCAGGAGCAACAGACCACATCCCAAGACTGGCAATAAATCCAAAACCCCGAACGGCGTGAGTCGTTCGGGGTTTTTTAATGCTATAATTTTCGACATTCACTGATTGGAGGTAGAGATGGCTCAAGAATTGCATGTCGTCACCGGCGCATTCGGTTACACGGGAAAATATATCGCCCAGCATTTGCTGGAACGCGGGCTGACGGTACGCACCCTGACCAATTCGGTACACCGCGAAAATCCGTTTGGCGACAAGGTGCAAGCGCATCCGTTCAACTTTGACAACCCCGATGCGTTGATCGCATCGCTGCGCGGCGCGACGGTTCTGTATAACACGTATTGGGTGCGCTTTAATTATGGCAATGACTTTGGTCACGCCACTGCCGTCGCGAACACATTGAAACTTTTCGACGCGGCGAAAAAGGCAGGCGTGCCGCGCATCGTTCACACCAGCATTACGAATCCTTCTGAAACCTCGCACCTCGAATATTTTTCGGGCAAAGCGCGTTTGGAACGCGCGCTGCGCGAATCGGGCATGTCGTACGCGATTTTGCGTCCCACCGTCATTTTTGGCGACGAAGATATTTTGGTCAACAACATCGCGTGGATTTTGCGCCGCCTGCCCGTCTTTGGCGTTTTCGGCGACGGGCAATACAAATTGCAGCCCATCTTTGTCGAAGATTACGCGCAGCTCGCGGTCGCCCAAGGCGCGACGCGCGAGAACTGCATCATTGACGCGATTGGTCCCGAAACCTTTACGTATCGCGCATTGGTGGAGCAAATCGGCGAAATCATCGGCGCGCGGCGTCCGATCATTTCCGTGCCGCCTGCCCTCGGTTATTGGACCGGCGCGTTGGTCAGCAATCTGATGGGCGACGTGACGATTACGCGCGAAGAGATTCAGGGGTTGATGGAAAATTTGCTCTATACGGATTCGCCGCCCGCCGGTACGACCAAGCTCACGGACTGGGCACGCGCGCATGCAGACATCCTCGGCAAACATTACGCCAACGAACTCGCCCGCCGCCGCGACCGCACAAAAGCGTACGACAAACTATGATGTTCTCAACGCGCGTGATGCAAGACCCCAAGTGTTTTTCAACAATAACGTGCATCGAGTCGAGTGATGCTGCAAAAACACTTGGGGTCTTGGACCGACGCCCCACCACGATTGACGCCGCGTTATCACTCGGTTATAATGCGCGTAGTAGAACGCCTGTTTCAATTCCCTCGCCAGACCTGACAGGTTTCTGAACGTACGTTCCATAATTCGCGCGCGCGCTGTACAGAGCGTGGCGCGTCACCCAAATCCACACGTTGAAAACCTGTCAGGTCTCGGCATCCCAATTCCATGAACACCGTCGGTTATGTCGTCGGCGAAGTCCGCACGGATGAATTTACATTTGTCACGAATCGCAAAATCGCTCCGCCGCGCCTCGAATATATCGTCATCGAAGTCGAGGACCCGGAACGACAAAAACGGGTTGAGGTCCTCGCCCAAGTGACAAAACTTTCCGTTTCGTCGCGTTTGCTCGACACATCCCTGTCGTACGAAGAAGTTGCGCACATCCTTGACCGCATCTCGGCGTCACAGCCGATCATCGTCGGCACGGCCCAAGTGCTGGGTTATCTCGAAGGCAGCACGGTGCGTTATCCGCGCCACGCGACGATGCCGGGCAATCCTGTCACACAAGCGCCCGACGATTTGTTGAAACGCTTTTTCTCTGAGGATGTCGCGAGCGGAATTGACATTGGTTCGCTCATCAATCGGGACCAAGTGAGCGTTCTACTCAACCCGAACGGGTTGCGTCGGCATACGGCGGTCATTGCGCAAACCGGCGCGGGCAAGTCGTACACCGTCGGCGTGATTTTGGAAAAACTTTTGCAGCTCGGCGGCACCGTCGTCATTTTTGACCCAAACAGCGATTACGTAAAAATGCGCCGCGATGAAAGTATGCGCGTCACGCCGTTCGCGGATCGCGTCGAGATTTATCGGATGCCGACGCATCAGTCGGGGCGCATTACGGATGAAGAAATCGGCGGCTCGAAAAAATTTACGATGAAATTTTCCGCGCTCGAAGTGGATGAAATTTGCACGATGACGGGGATTCCCGAAACGTCCACCAATATCCGCAAAGCATTGCAGACCGCGTACGATAATTTGCGCGGGCGTGATTATGCGCCGCACGAATTTTTGCGCGAGGTCGAGCGCATTGCGAATGGCGGGGGGGGTGAAGGGGGGGGTGACGTGATGCCGCGCGGTCCCGAACACAAACGCAAAGGCGAAGAACCCTTGCCCGGCATGGAAGATTTCCGCAAAGCGGCGTACGCCAAAGCAAACATTGACGTGGATTGGGAAGATTTCGGCGCGGACACAGAAGCAGACGACGAAACACCAATCGTTGCCCCTGCCCGTTCGGGAGAGAATGGGAATCAGGGGAACGGCGGAAAGGGACCGTCGCTCGACGCGATTGCGGGCGCGCAAAAGGCGCTCAAGTACGTGGAGCGTTTGGCGCGCGTGGACATTTGGGGACACGAAGAAGTTCCGCTCCAAGAATTGCTGCGCCCGATGAATTTGGCGGTGATTGATCTCGCGGGCGTGGACAGCTGGATTACGGAATTCGTGGTGGACAAGGTTTTTCGCGATATATGGGGCGAAGCGACGACGAACGGCTTGCCGCGTCCGGTGTTTTTTGTTTTGGAAGAGGCGCACAATTTCGTGCCGGGCGGGCAAGGTGCGCGCTCACAAGCGGCGCACATTATCAAACGCATCGCGTCGGAAGGGCGCAAGTTTGGTTTGTTTCTCGTGCTCGTCACGCAGCGTCCGTACAAAATTCACGGCGATACCTTGTCGCAGTGCAATTCGCAAATCATCATGCGCCTCACGAATCCCCAAGACCAACTCGCCATCAAGCAATCGTCCGAAGGTATCAGCGAAGGTTTGCTCGCGGACTTGCCCGGGTTGAACGTGGGCGAAGCGGTGATTCTCGGACCGATCGTGCGCGTGCCGGTAATGGTGCGCATTGGGCATCGCCTGTCCGCGCAAGGCGGCAACGACATTGACGTGGTGAAAGCGTTGGAAGATGCGCGCAGTCAAGTGGTGATTGATAAACGCGAGCGCGTGATGAAAGCAGAACGCGCGAAACAGAAAAAGACGGAATGGGTGGAAGAGTTGGATGCGTGAAATGTGGCGCGTGAAACGTCAAACGTGAAACGTCAAACGTCAAACGTTCAAGTAACGAGTGATGAGGAATGAGGACTGAGTAGCGAAATCGTTTTCTCAGTCCTCAGTCCTCAGTCCTGTCACCTTGATTTATCCACATTCTTGCGAACACATGCCCGAACTTGCGGACGACAGCGTGGATTTGACCGTCACCTCACCGCCGTATTGGAATGCGATTGATTATGACGCACACGCGCGCGATGCGTCGCAAAACTATCGCCCGCGACAAAAAGAGGACTACGACGCGTATTTGGAATTTTTGAAACGCGTGTTCACGGAGACGTTTCGCGTGCACAAGCCCGGCTCGCACTGCGCGATTGTGATTGGCACGGTGCTTTTGAACGGCAAGCACGTGCCGGTGCCGTATCACGTGACGACGTTGATGGAAGAGATCGGCTGGGAATTTCATCAAGACGTGATTTGGGCAAAGGTGACGGGAGGCGTAAAACGCGCGGGCGCGACAATTCAAAACCCGTATCCCGGTTATTATTATCCGAATCTGATGCTCGAATACATTTTGATTTTTCGCAAACCGGGAAATGCGCGAATTTATTCGTCCCGCGCGAAAGAGGAAAAACTACGCGATGCGATGGAACTCGACGCAGTGTTTACGCGCGACATTGCCAACAACATCTGGCACATTGCGCCCGTGCCGCCCAACCAACTGCCGCACCCCTGCCCATTCCCCGAAGAAATCGCGTATCGTCTCATTCGTCTTTATTCGTACACCGGCGATCTGGTGCTCGATCCGTTCGCGGGAATTGGCACAACCCTAAAAGTCGCGCACGCCACCGGACGCAATTGGGTCGGCTATGAGTTGAAAAACGAATATATTGATGTTGCAAACAAGCGCGTGAACGAGCATCTAAAGTTGCGAAAACAGTTGATTGCGGATTTTGTAAAAGTAGAGTACGGGGAAAAGATGCCTGCAAAGAATAAAGCGCGTGCGCCGTTTCGGCGCATCAAGGCAAGTAAGGAGCAATAAAATGCACACTATTGAATTTCCAAAAACTGTGCAGGACGCGTTGGGTCCTCAAGCCGCGCATGATTTACAAGCATGGCTGGAACAACGCTTGGCGTTGAATGAATCACTCGTGATTTCCGCTGCGGTTGCGCGCCGCAAGGCGAATGTAGTTACCTTGGAGCGCGTGAGTAATTTGCTCCTTGCCGATGAACCAACGCTCGTTTCTGAATCAGGCAAATGGCTGTGGCGCGTGCCGGTTGATTTGACATTTCCGAAACGTGGACGCGTGGGACGTGTAGGGGAATTGGAAGTAGATGCGCAGAACGGACAAGTTTATTTGGATGATACAAAACTGGAAAGTATGCGTGCTAAAGCGGATCAAATTGCAAAGCAAGTTCTCGACAATTGAAAATGAGCGCAACGATTTCACTGCCGCACTTTGAACAATCCGCAGAAGGATACTGTTTACCCGCCTGTGCGCGCATGGTTCTTGCATCGCTCGGCATGAATCTTGCTGAGCCAGAAATTGCAAACATTCTTGGTACGCAAGATTATGGGACACCAAGTTTCGCAATCAGGCAATTGACTATCCTTGGGGCAAATGTCAATTATCACGAATGGTCTGTAGCACAATTACTTGCCGAACTCGAAGCAAAGCACCCCGTCATTTTGTTTGTGCATACTGGTTTTTTAGATCATTGGACAATTGATGTTGCACATGCAATTGTTGCCGTGGGCGCTGTCCCAACAAAAGTGATTTCAGTTACTTTGCGAAGAGATTTTAGCTCGAAACCGTTTCAGCTATGGCGAGTAATCCCCGTAGTATCTGAAACTGAAATCGCATGGAATGATCCAGCGAGTTATGTTTTAGCAAGTTCTTCAAAACCCTTGGACTGGCGACCAGAGAATTTGGAGCTTTTCGATTTTGTTTTGGATCCCGAACGGCAGATTGTTAGCTCAAGCCCTTACCTGTAACCCTCCTTGTCTTTTCCTGCTAACAACTATTTCAATCCCGCATACTGCCAGCGGATGCTAAAGCGGATAAGCGGATGCCGCGCGCCACTATCCACTTATCCGCTTTCCACATCCGTTGACCACATTCACCCATTCATTCCATGATCCACCGCATCACCACTCTCCTTCTCGCGCTCGCCGCATTTGGCTTGCTCTCGACGCTCGCGCTGCACGTGTTCACATTCCTGCGGCTCGAGCTCGAGCCGCTGCGTCCGCTGTACGCGCTTGCTTTCATCGGCGTGTTCGTCGTGGTCGTGCCAATGATTTTTTTCGGCTCACGCGCAGAAAGGAAAAATGCGGATGCCTGGTCCAAGACGATGCGTTATGCGCCGCGCGGGTGGAACGCGTTCGTGGTCGTTCTCTTGCTCTACGTAGCATTCAATTTTTTCACGATGCTCAATGCCAATTCCAGCGCCAGTCCCACCATCAAGGATGGCAAGTATGTGCTCACCAGTCACGGCGCGGTCGTCAAACAACTTACTGCGTCGGAATACACCCAAGCGGTCGCGTACGACCTGCGTTTGTGGTCGGGACATCCGCTCGTCTTTTACGCGGGGGCGTTCGGATTCCTCTACGCCATGAAACGCGAACTCGACTCGCTTCATGTATAATTCAACCTCGCAACACACACCTCTCCCCAACCCCTCTCCTACAAAGAGAGGGGCGAGCATTTCTCCCCTTCCATTGCAGGGAAGGGGCTGGGGGTTCTCCCCTTCCATTGCAGGGAAGGGGCTGGGGGTTAGGTCGCTCCCCTTCCTTTGTAGGGAAGGGGCCGGGGGTTAGGTCGCTCCCCTTCCTTTGCAGGGAAGGGGCTGGGGGTTAGGTTCCCATGATTCGAATCGTCTTTACCGCCGACAATCACCTCAATCGCTATTACGCCAAAATGACGCGCGACCAACTACGCGAGCGGCGCAAGCGAATCCGCCAAGCGTTCAAGGAAACTGTGGACTTTTGCATCAAACAAAACGCGCATTTTTATTTGCATGGCGGCGACTTGTTTGACAATCCCGATCCGAGTCCCGTCGAACTCGCGTTTGTGGCGCGCGAATTCAAACGCCTGCAAGCGCACGGCGTCAAAGTGCTCGCCATCAGCGGCAATCACGACATGCCGCGTTACATGGGCGAAAGCGCAACGCCGATTCGCATCTATCAGGAATTGGACGCGCTGCGCGTGTTCGGCAAACGCACCGAAGTGGAATTTGAACGCTTTGAAATTGACGGCACGAGCATCGCGATTGGTGGACTCGCGCCCGACCCGCGTGCTTCATCTGACGCCGATCCCTTACAAGATGTCCAAATCAATCCGCCCGCTGCCGACGTGAAAATCGTGTTACTGCACGGCGGCGTCGAAGATACCGTCCCGCCCGGTTTCGAGGACGCGCTATTTCGCAAAGCCACCCTCGCGTCGCTCAAGCAGATTGATTATTTCCTCGTCGGCGATATTCACAACACCGACAAATTGAATATCGAGCACGCGACGGTATTGATTCCCGGCGCGACGGAACGCTTGACGTTCGGCGAAATCAAAAACGAGCCGGGCTTTTATTATCTCGAATTCGACGGCAAGACCGCGCGCAAAATTCAGCGCAAGACCATTGAACCCCAAGCCATGCGCCGCCACGAACTGCGCTGCGGCAATCTGCCCACGGACAATCCAACCGAATACGTCTTTGAAGAAATTCGCGGGATCAGTCACAACGACCAACTCTTGCAACTACGCGTGGAAGGCATCCTCGACCGCGATGCGTATCACCAACTGAAATTTTTCGACCTCTGGCGGCTCGGCAGCGAACTCAACTTTTATTTCGATTTGGACAAATCGCAAATTGAGATACGCGCACGCAATGCGGACGAATACGGCAATGTCGTGCCCGAAGAACGCGTGGACGTGGAACGCGAACTCGAACGCGTCGCGGACGAATTGTTCGACGCGGCGGAAAATGACGACCAACGCGCGACGATTCAAGAGGCGCGCGCCCGCGTCGTAAATTTGTACCGCAGAGAAAACGCGTAAAATGCAGTTCAGTACACTTCGTCAGGACTCGGCTCAGTTGTCATTTCGAGATGCCTATCACGCATGGCGCGGTGTTTGAGGGCAGAAACCTTTCCCTCCGCGAATAATTGCGCGAACTCCGCGCGACGAATAACACTAATTTTATTCGTGTAATTCGTGTAATTCGTGGATTATGGGCGGAAGTTTCTGAGCAGCGGTTTCTATTCGAAATGACGAGCAAAAGCCCTGTCTGTTTTACTCCCCCAAAAGCATCAAACCAGAATGGAGTTTCTCTATGCGCAAAACATTTCTTTCGCTCGCGGCGTGCGCGTTTTTGGCATTGGCGTTCACGTTCGCGGGTCCCAACGCGTCCGCGCAAAAACAGCGTCACGCGCCGATTCGGCTTCAAGCCGGGACGTTTACGCCGACGCTCGGCGAAACCTTGAACAATGAGAATACACCGCAAGCCGAGGGCGAAGCGAATGGCAGCGGTTATTATCTCGTCCAATTCAACGGACCCGTACGCGCGCAATGGAAGCAAGCGTTGACCGATGCGGGGGCAGAGATCGTCGCGTACGTCCCCGATTTCGCGTTCAAAGTGCGCATGAGCGCATCACAAGCACGCACTGCGTCGAGTTTGCAAAACGTCGCGTGGGTCGGCGCGTTTTTGCCCGCTTATAAATCCAGCCCCACGTTGCAGCGCGGTGCGCTCGCCGCCTATACCGTACGCGTCGAGCGCGGCGCGGATGTGCAGGCGACGATTGCGGCGATCAGTGCCGCGGGCGCGCAAGTGGTCAATTTTGAAGAGGACATTTTGCGCGTCGCCGCCACCGCCGCGCAGGTGGATGCGATTGCGCGCGTGAGCGCGGTCGCGTGGATAGAAAATTATGTCTTGCCGGAAAAACACAACGAGTACGGCGGCGGCGTCATCCTCGGCGCGAACATTGCGAACGCGAACGGTTATGACGGTTCCACCCAAATCGCGGCGGTCGCCGATACCGGCTTAGGCGACGGCACCAAAGCGGGCGCGCATCCCGATATTCCCGCGTCGCGCATTGTCAAGATCAACAACTGGCCCGGCAAAACCGACATTTGTTTCACCAAAATCTTCAATGACGGTCCGATTGATGCGGACAGCGGACACGGCACACACACGTCCGGTTCCGTTCTGAGTAACGGCGGCGCGAGCGGTGAAGGCAAAGGCGTTGCCCCGGCGGCGCAACTGGTGTTCCAAGCCACCGAAAATTATGCTCAAGTCAACGCCTTGTGCTTGCCCCCCGGCACACCGACGCAAGGGTATTACTTGACCGGCTTGCCGGACAAATTGCAAAATTTATTCGCGCAGGCGTACAAACAAGGCGCGCGCATTCATTCCAATTCGTGGGGCGCGGCGGTTTCCGGCGATTACAATGCCAACAGCGCCGAAGTGGATGATTACGCGTGGAAAAAGAAAGATTTGACAATCACGTTTTCGTCCGGCAACTCGGGAACCGATGCAAATAAAAACGGCATCGTTGATTTCGGGTCGGTCGGCGCGCCTGCCACCGCGAAAAATGTAATCACCGTCGGCGCCAGTGAAAACGACCGGCAGGGACATTGGGAATGCGATACGAGTTTGACCTATCAATCGCACGACTTGTACCAAACCGGCGAAACGTGCAGCAGCATGGGCGGGCAAAATTTGCTCGGCACGTATGGGCAGCGCTACCCGGATAGTTTTCCGGTGAACCCGCTCAAGAATGATGTGACAGCGGGCAATCAGGAACAGATGGCGGCGTGGTCCTCGCGCGGTCCGGTTGACGACGGGCGTATCAAACCCGATCTCGTCGCGCCGGGCACGTGGCTTCTTTCAGCGTCACAGAATTTGTACCAAGAAGGGTACGGCGATCCCAAAAATCCAAGATTGAAAGAATACGCGTGGGACGGCTGGGGCATGCCGCGCAATGAATTTTACAAATACATGGGCGGCACCTCCATGTCGAATCCGCTCGTCGCGGGCGCGGCAACGGTGGTTCGCGATTATTATCAAAAGGCACATGGCATCAACGCAACGTCCGCGCTCGTCAAAGCAACGCTCATCAATTCTGCGGTTGACATGTTGGACGAAAACAACGACGGCGTGAACGACGACAAATATCCGATTCCGAACAATCACGAAGGTTGGGGACGCGTGAATGTCGCCGACGCCACCGACGGCACGCGTCAATTTGTCGAGGAGAAACCCGGCGTGGAAACAAAAAAGAAGCGCAACTATCAATACACACTGCCGGGCGGCCAACCGTTCAAGGTTACGTTAGTTTGGACGGACTATCCGTCCACGGAAGCCGCGGCGCGCAATCTCGTCAACGATTTGGATCTGCTCGTCGTTTCGCCGAGCGGCGCCAAATACAAAGGCAACGTGTTTGCGCACGGCTGGGGCAAAACAGGAGGCAAATTCGACGCGATCAATAATGTCGAAAACGTGTACGTCCAGTCCGCTGAAGCGGGCACCTGGACGGTACGCGTGAGAGGCGCGAATGTGCCGTACGGTCCACAGCCCTTCGCGCTGGTTGTACAAGGACCATAACCCACCAACCCATGACGCGGCAGGTTTCAAATCCGAGACCTGTCGCGTCCTATATGAACGAGGCGGCTCCACGCTTCGTTCGCGTTCGCATCATCCGAAGGAGGATGTCAGCAATGCAACACGACCGCTGTAAGTTCCTCGCCTTGATTGCATTGTGTCTGTTTGTGATCGTCGCGGGCATTACGGTCAGCGATGTCGCTGCTCAAAAATCCGCCGCGCCGATTTATCTCAAAGCCGGCACGTTTACGCCCGCGGTAGGCGAAAAACTGCCGCTCGGTGCAGACCTCCGGCTGGCGGAAACCGAAGGGCTGCGCGACGGATATTATCTCGTGCAGTTTCGCGGTCCCGTACGCGCCCAATGGAAAAAGCAAGTGACCGACACGGGCGCGGATTTGCTCGGTTACATTCCCGATTACGCCTTCAAAGTACGCGCCACCGCCGCACAGGCGAACGCGATTGCGCAATTCAAAACAGTCGTCTTTGTCGGCGCATGGCAGCCCGGTTACAAAATCGGTTCCGACTTGAAACGCGACGGCACGCGCCTTTATCGCGTGCAATTGGAACGCCGCACCGATGCATCGGCAAACGCGGCGGCGATTCGCGAAACGGGCGCGCGGCTGCTTTCGCCCGCCGCGCGGCTCATGTACGTCGCCGCCGATTCCGCGCAGCTCCACGCCATCGCGCGCATTCCTGATGTCGCGTACATTGAAAATTTTGCGCTGAATGTAAAACACAACGATTCGGGCGCGGGACAAATTCTCGGCTCGAACGTCGTGAATGCGAACGGCTATGACGGCTCGACGCAAACCGTCGCAGTCGCGGACACGGGCATCGGCGGCGGCACCGCAGCCACCGCGCACACGGACATTCCTGCCACACGCGTCACCGCCATTTACAATTGGCCCGGCACCGCCGGTGGTTGTTTCCAATCTATCACCGACGACGGTGCAGTGGATGTGGACAGCGCGCACGGCACGCACACGTCGGGTTCCGTGTTGAGTGATGGCGGCGCAACCGGCATCGGCAAAGGTACCGCGCCCGCCGCTCATCTTGTGTTTCAAGCGACCGAAAACTGGGTCGTCATTGCCAACATCTGCAAAGTGTTGTACGGCTACCCCGATGGTTACTATCTGACCGGCATTCCGAGCGATCTACACACGTTGTTCCAACAAGCATACACCGCCGGGGCGCGCATTCACTCCAACTCATGGGGTTCCGCAGTCGCGGGGGATTACACGACGGACAGCGCGAATGCGGACGATTTCATCTGGGACAACAAGGATTTCGTCATCACGTTCAGCGCGGGCAACGAAGGCATTGATGCGAACGCGGACGGTATCGTGGACAACGATTCTATCGGCTCGCCCGCCACTGCAAAGAATGTCATCACCGTCGGCGCGAGCGAAAATCAACGCTCCGATAATTATCCCTGCGATACGTCATTGACGTATACCTCCCACGACGCGTATCAATCCGGGCAAACGTGCAGCAGCATGAGCGGCGCGAATTGGCTCGGCACGTACGGCTCGCGTTGGCCCAGCGATTATCCCGCGAATCCGATTGCGAGCGATTCGACCGCCGGAAATCAAGAACAGATGGCAGCATTCAGCAGCCGCGGTCCAACGGACGACACGCGCATCAAACCCGACGTCGTCGCGCCCGGCACCTGGATTCTCTCGACGAGCGGCTCGCTGTATCAAGAAGGGTACGGCGATCCCGTCAATCCGAAAAACGGCGCGTACGCGTACGACGGTTGGGGCATGCCGTACAATGTGGATTACAAATGGATGGGCGGCACGTCCATGTCGAATCCCATCGCGGCGGGCGGCGCGGCTGTGATCAAAGATTATTACAGCAAAGCCCACAGCATTACGGCGAGCGCGGCGCTCGTCAAAGCAACGCTCATCAATTCCGCCGTTGACATGCTGGACGAAAACAACGACGGCGTGAACGACAACGATTATCCGATCCCGAACAATCACGAAGGATGGGGCCGTGTCAATCTCATCAACGCCACCGACGGCAGCGCGGTCTTTGTAGACAACAGCGCGGGTCTCGCCACCGGCGGCAACTGGTCGCAAGCGTACACCGTTCCCGGCGGACAACCTTTCAAAGTCACGGTCGTGTGGAGCGATTTTGCTTCGACCGATACCGCGTCGGTGAATCTCGTCAACAATCTCGATCTCACGGTCAGCGGCCCCGGCGGCGTGACGTACAAAGGCAATGTGTTCAGCGGCGGCTGGTCGGCGACCGGCGGCAGCGCAGACACGCGCAATAACGTCGAAAACGTGTACGTGCAATCGGCAGCGGCGGGCACCTGGACTGTGACGGTGAACGGTTTGAATGTTCCCAGCGGTCCGCAACCGTTCGCGATTGTCATTGATGGTTCGAGCGGCGCGGGTCCGACGCCAACCCCTGCCCCACCGACCCCGACGCCGACGCCGACCAACACGCCCGTACCGTCAAGCAACACGGGTTGGCTCAGCCCAACTGCGAACGCGGCGCAAACCGGCGGCGACAACAACGGCTATCAAACATCGCCGACGAACGCGTATTCGGACAATGCGGCTTTTGCCGTAGACACCAACAGCGGAAACGGCACGAGCACCAGTTGCACCAACGCCAAAAAGGACAAACATAATTTCTACAATTACAACGTTTCGATTCCCGGGACCGTCGTTGACGGCATCGAAGTCCGTCTCGACGCCAAAGCCGATGCGACGAGCGGCGCGCCGAAGATTTGTATCCAACTATCTTGGGACGGCGGCGCGACGTGGACCACTGCCAAGCAAACCACGACGTTGACGACCGGTGAAGTGACATACACGCTCGGCGGCGCGGCAGACACTTGGAGTCGCACGTGGACCACCGCGAATTTCTCGAACACCAATTTCCGCGTCCGCGTCATCAACGTCGCCAGCAGCACCGCGCGTGACTTTTCGCTCGACTGGGTTGCCGTGCGCGTGACGTACCACTAAATCCGACGAATGAATTCGTCACTACGTCGCCGTGCGCGTGATGTAGACCACACGTAGTAACGTGCGATGTATTTCATCGCCTCAATCGTTCATCGTTCCACAACGGGGATGTAACCGCACAGTTGCATCCCCACTCTTTTCGAGTATCATTCGCACAAATGTTTCAGGTTGGAAATTAGAAGTTAGAAGTTAGAAGTTAGAAGTTTCAACCACTGTCAGTGAGAAATAACAAAAACTTTCCGTCAGATGCGCGAAGGCGCGTCTGCGATTAATGCGATGAACACCATCGCCCGAATTATGTGCACAAACGCAGCGCATACACGCATGCGAATACGCCTGC